>NC_006300.1:1321428-1651785 GCF_000007745.1 [Mannheimia] succiniciproducens MBEL55E
TGTAATTGTTTTTCGATTTGCTCCAATATCGCTTCATCTCCCGAGGCTTCGATAGTCATACGTGACAAAGTCGGATCATCGGTCGGCGCTACGGTTAAACTTTCGATATTGAATGCACGTTGAGAAAATAAAGCAACCACACGAGATAATGCACCCGATTCATTTTCTAGTAATACTGATAAAATTCTACGCATATTATTTCTCCGCTGGTTTACCTAAAAGCATTTCATTCATTCCGCCGCCTGTAATTTGCATTGGATATACATTTTCCGTGGCATCCACAAGTACATCGACAAACACTAATTTATCTTTAACCGCAAAGGCTTGAGTCAGTTTTTCCTCTAACTCGTCTGCCGTATTGATTTGAATCCCTACATGACCGTAAGCTTCCGCCAATTTGGCAAAATCAGGTAACGAATTCATATAAACCTGTGAATGACGGCCCGAATAAATCAAATCCTGCCATTGTTTTACCATGCCTAAGAAGCGATTGTTCAGACTTACAATCACAATCGGCGTACCATATTGTTTTGCGGTTGAAAGCTCTTGAATATTCATTTGAATACTACCGTCACCGGTAATACACACAACCCGGCTGTCCGGATGGGCGAATTTCGTCCCGATCGCCGCCGGCAAACCGAATCCCATTGTACCTGCGCCGCCGGAATTGATCCAATGACGAGGCTTATCAAACGGATAATGCAATGCGGCAAACATTTGGTGCTGGCCTACATCGGAAGCAATATAAGCCTCACCTTTGGTTAAACGATAAATCGCTTCAACCACGGCTTGCGGTTTAATCGCTTGAGAAGTGCGGTCGAATTCCAGACATTTTTTCGCCTTCCATTCATCAATTTGTTTCCACCATTCCGTTAAATCCGATTGTGATTTTGATAAATTGTCATCTTCCAGTAAAGATAAAAATTCGGTTAATACATTATCCACGCTACCTACAATCGGAATATCCGCCGCGATATTTTTAGAAATGGATGTCGGGTCGATATCCACGTGGATCACTTTTGCATGCGGACAATATTTCTCTACATTATTGGTGGTACGGTCGTCAAAACGTACGCCGATACCTAAAATTAAATCCGCATTGTGCATTGCCATGTTGGCTTGGTAAGTTCCGTGCATACCCAGCATACCGAGGAATTGTTTATCCGTGCCGGGATAACCGCCCAAGCCCATTAATGAGGAAGTCACCGGCAAATTAAGCAACTGGGCAAATTGGGTTAATTTTTCGCTGCTGTTGCCGATAATTACACCGCCGCCGATAAATAATACCGGTTTTTTCGCCACCAATAACGCTTTCAACGCTTTTTTGATTTGGCCTTTGTGTCCTTGTACATTCGGGTTATAAGAACGCAAGCTTACTTCTTTCGGATATTCGTAAGTATATTTATTGGCAGGGTTGACCACATCTTTCGGAATATCAATAACTACCGGACCCGGGCGACCGGAAGACGCAATATAAAACGCTTTTTTAATGGTTTCCGGAATATCTTCCGCATGTTTAACCATAAAACTGTGTTTAACAACCGGACGGGTTAAGCCGATAGTGTCGCATTCCTGGAAAGCATCGGTACCAATTAAATTGGAACGCACCTGACCGGTAATAATAACGAGAGGCACCGAATCGGTATAAGCGGTTAAAATACCTGTTACCGCGTTAGTTGAACCCGGGCCTGAAGTTACTAATACGCACCCCACCTCACCGGTTGAACGGGCGTAACCGTCCGCCATGTGCACCGCGGCTTGTTCATGACGAACCAGTACGTGTTCGATTCCGCCTAAAGTATGAATCGCGTCATAAATGTCTAAAACCGAACCGCCCGGATAGCCGAACAAATATTTAACGCCTTGATCACGCAATGACTGCACAACCATTTCCGCACCAGATAATTTTTTCATTTTCACCTCTCAAATACCCATAGAAGGAAGTTGATTACTATGGATAAATTACTTATCAATGGAAACAGTTTACCGATCCGAAACGGATTGTCTATCAATTTTTACTTAAATTACATCAATAAAAACAGAATAAAACTCTAATTTAATTAAAATTTTAGAATTTTATAAATTATAAATAATAAAATATAAAAAAAATGCGACTTTATGTCGCATTTTATAAAATATACAAAATTAAATTTTTATTTAAATTTATGACTAAGATCACGTTTTTAACGTTTTTTAGTGATGAAAATCAGCAAAAATAACGCCATGCCCGTAGTGATAAAGCCAAATAATGGAGTTTCAGTAAAACCGACCACTAAATAACCCAGAATTGTGGCCGTGGCAACAAGTAAGGCATAAGGTAATTGTGTCGTTACATGATCCATATGATTACATTTTGCCCCGGTCGACGACAAAATGGTGGTATCCGATACCGGAGAACAATGGTCTCCGCACACGGCTCCCGCCATTACGGCAGATAAACAAGGCAATAGTAATTCCGGAGCGGCATTAACCGCAATCGCCGCCGCTATCGGCAACATAATACCGAAGGTTCCCCAGCTGGTACCGGTGGAAAATGCCATCGCAGCACCTAAAACAAATAATAAAGCCGGCAATAATGCGGGCGTTAAGTTGCCTGAAATCAAACTTGATAAATATTTACCGGTCTGCATATCGCCGACCACTTTGTTGATTGTCCAGGCAAAACATAAGATCAAAATCGCGCCTACCATAGATTTCATGCCTGCGATAACCGCTTTGGCATAATTGCCGGAAGATAATTTTTTTGCCAATACAATCAAAATTGTGGAAATAAGAACCGCAGTCATACCACCGACAACTAAAGAAATTCCGACGGTTGTATTCTCAAAAGCGCCTAATACGCTGAATTCTTTACCGTCAGCCAATAGTGCCTGATTACCGGTATGCATCATCATTGTAACAGTGCCGATAATCAATCCCACAATCGGCAATACGAGATTTCTAACCTGCCCCTGAACTGCCGAATTAGTTTCTTGCACATTATTGGCTTGTTCCATAGCTAATTTTTCATGATGCGCCATAGGCCCGATATCAAATGAAAAATAAGCGACGATAAACACCATAACAATAGAAAAAATCGCATAGAAATTCATCGCACTCATGGTCATAAAAGCGCCAATCGGCGTATAACCGGTAATAGAATGTTCGGCTAATAATCCCGCAACTAAAGTAATAATATAAGCCCCCCAGCTTGAAACGGGCATTAAAACGCACATCGGTGCCGCCGTGGAATCAAGAATATAGGCTAATTTCGGGCGGGATACATGGAATTTATCGGTAACGGGGCGTGCAATCGCACCTACCGCAAGGCTGTGGAAATAATCGTCAATAAAGGTAATAAAGACTAAACAAGCCGCCATAATTTTAGCGCCCCGACGGCCTTTAATACGTTTTTGCGCCCATTCCGCAAATGCCTGATTACTACCGGAAACACTTAAAAGTGCGGTTAAAATTCCCAGCAATAATAAAAAAACAAGAATATTTACATTATTATCATTTAATACGAAATGGTTTTCTTCATCAAAATTAAAAATTAATGAAGTCACACTGTCAAATAAATAACTAACCCCTTGTGCGAGACTTCCGTTAGATAACATTAATGAACCGACAATGATCCCGACGCTTAACGAAAACAATACTTTACGAGTAAAAATCGCTAATGTGAGGGCTAAAATCGGTGGTAGAATTGACCAAAGAGAAGTCGAAAAATCTGCAAGTTGCATTGGTTTACCTAAAATAATATTTATTAGGAAGAGCTACTTAGATTAAATAATCAATGATTAAGGCAGGTAAAATACAGAAAGAAACCGACCCACGAGTAGCGCTCCATAGTTAATCAAAAATGACTATGGCAGTAACGTTCCTTTCGGTGACGTTACCAACCAGTTAAGATGACGCTTAACTGATTTCGGCAAATATTCCTTTCAATTTCCTTCATTGTTATCCACTCTGGAAAAATACTTATAATATTCGCACCTCTACATGTGTAGGGACTGTAAAGATTACAATAAGACAATGAAATTGCCAAGAATAATTAGCTAATAAAATGTAGATTCCGTTTATCTTTGTTTATTATTTGAGCTATAACCTGTTTTTTAACGAGTAATAGATCTTATTATTTCACGAGTAATTTATTATAAATAATAAAGTCCGTGTACTAGCTCTAATTAATTTTACATTTACGATTTTTTTAATTTCCTATATATTATAGAACCTGGCTAATTTAGCTTCATATTTTTTAATTAAATAACATTTAAGGATAATAAAAATGAATGAAGTCATTAAAACATTAAATAATCTGCGTCGTTTACGTTCTATGGCAAAAGAATTATCCATAGAACAATTAGAAAACATAATTGAAAAGTTTCAACTTGTTATAGAGGAAAAAAAAGCGGAAGAATTAGAAATTAAACGCTTAGAAGAAGAACGTAAAAATCGTCTTGAAAAATATCGCGAATTATTAAAAGAAGACGGTATTACCGCAGACGAATTAGCACAAATCCTTGCCGGGAAAAACAATACCGCAAAAGCAAAAAGAGCGCCGTTATCCGCCAAATACAAATATATCAATGAAAACGGCGAACAAAAAACCTGGACCGGTCAAGGGCGTATGCCAAAAGCAATTCAACTTCAATTAAATGCAGGTAAAAGTTTATCTGATTTTGCTATTTAATTTATTAACTTTGCCGTAAACACAACAATATGATCGAAAAGAAAATTCTCCTTACCGATTGCCCTGACGATAAAGGATTAATCGCTAAAATTACAAACATTTGTTATAAACACCAACTTAATATTCTGCATAATAATGAATTTGTAGATTTTGAAACAAAACATTTTTTTATGCGTAGTGAATTAGAAGGTATTTTTAATGAAGCGACATTACGTGCCGATTTAGAATTCAGTCTTCCCGAAGGCGCTAATTTCCGCTTAATTGATGCACAAAAAAGAAAACGGGTCGTTATTCTGGTAACAAAAGAAGCCCATTGTATCGGCGATATTTTGATGAAAAACTATTACGGCGGCCTGGATGTAGAAATTGCGGCGGTGGTCGGTAATCATGAGACTTTAAAAGAATTGGTCGAACGTTTCGATATCCCGTTCCATTGCGTGAGCCACGAAGGCTTGACCCGAGTGGAACATGACAAGCTATTAGCGGAAAAAATTGATGAATACGCACCGGACTTTATCGTTTTAGCAAAATATATGCGTGTATTAAACCCTGACTTTGTTGCCCGTTATCCAAATCGCGTAGTGAATATTCACCATTCGTTTTTGCCTGCATTCATCGGCGCCAAACCTTATCAGCAAGCCTATGAACGCGGTGTAAAAATTATCGGCGCTACCGCCCATTTTATTAATAATGAATTGGACCAAGGCCCGATTATTATGCAAAACGTCATTAATATCGATCACACCTATTCCGCAGATGCGATGATGAAAGCCGGACGCGACGTAGAAAAAACCGTACTGAGCCGAGCGCTGGATTTGGTTTTACATGATCGTGTTTTCGTCTATAAAAATAAAACTATCGTACTGTAAAAAACACAAAAAAAGTGAGCTTAAAAACTCACTTTTTTATTTTCTATTTCTGCGGATTCCGCTCTTTTTTATCCGCAATGCCTAAGGCCGATGAAAAGCTGCGTAATCCTTGAATACTGCCTTGCTTCATCATTGCCTGCATAGCCTGAGTAGGCGAATGAATCAGTTTATTCATCAATTTATAGCTCAACTCCTGCAATACCGTTTCAGGATCTTCGTTTTGTCCGATAGCCTGCACCGCTTTTTCTAATAAATCCTGTCGAATTTGTTCCGCACTTTCACGATAGGTACGGATTAAATTAGAAAACTGATGAACCTTCATCCACTCAAAGAAATCCGACGCTTCCGCATCAATAATAGTCTCCGCTTCTTTTGAGGCCTTTTCCCGCTCGGAAAGATTACGCTGGATAATACTGTGCAAATCATCTACGGTATAATGATAAACGCCGTCCAGTTTTTCCACGCGTTCGTCCACATCACGCGGCACAGCAATATCCACAATCAGCATCGGCGCATTACGGCGTTTTTGTTGAGCCTGTTTGACCATTTCAGCAGTAATTAAAACTATCGGGCTGCCCGTCGAGCTAATCACAATATCCGCCTGATTCAAACCATCCTGCAACTGTTGCAAAGACAACACCTGAATATATTTATTATGCTCTAATTTTTCAACCAATAACTCTGCTCTTGCCAAAGTGCGGTTAGAAATCATCAATTTTTTCACACCGTGACGTAACAAATGGCGCGCCACCAATTCAATGGTTTCACCGGCACCGACGAGGAGAATATTGAGATCTTTCAGTCCTTCAAAAATCTGACGGGCCAAACTGCAAGCCGCATAGGCAACGGATACCGCGCTATTGCCGATATTCGTTTCAGTACGTACGCGTTTTGCCACGGAAAAGGTTTTTTGAAACAGCCGAGAGAATTCGCTGGACATCGGCATATGCTGCGCCTGACAGTAATCTTCCGAGTATTGATAGGCTTGCTTCACCTGACCGAGAATTTGCGGTTCGCCTAAAACTAAAGAGTCCAATCCGCAGGAAACCCGCATTAAATGGTTAACCGCACTTTGATTTTGTTTGATATATAAACAATTTCTTAATTCATCGACATCTAATTGATGTACATCGGCAAACCATTGAATGCATTGTTCCAGCCAACGTTGATTTTCTTGATCAGCTTCAGGAGAAATATGTTTATTGTGCAAATAAATTTCAGTCCGATTACAGGTTGATAAAATAACCTCGCTTTGCGCCAATTCGGATTGAGCGATTTGTTGAAAGGCTAAATCCCGCTTTTCAGGAGAAAAAGCGACCTTTTCGCGCAATGCCACACTCGCTGTTTTATGGTTAATACCTAGAACTAAAATTGTCATGTAAGAAAATCACTCAACTTTATTTTGCCGATTAGCCGCCAACCGACAAAATGCCCGCATAAAAAATTTTTAAAATAAAAACCCTGTCATTTTAATCAATTACAACAAGCCGGGCAAATGTAACTCATCTAAATTTTGACGAATACATCTTTCGGGTTATCCCTTGAGAACAAATTTTAAGCACAATAATAAAACCTTAATTTTTCTGCCGCATCGGTTTGCGTGAAAGATCTTTACTGTAAATCACTTCAGTGGGATTATGAATGTCGAATCCTTGTAACGTCGGATTTAAGTATACCGCTTTTGCATATTGAAAAATCGGCAAAAACAAATGTTCCTGGCGAGAAATAAGCAATACTTGCCGATAAAGCTCGTTTCGTTCCGGTTCAGAAATTGTCTGCTGCGCTTTTTCAAGCAGTTTATCCACCCTTTCCTGGCTGAATCCGGTTTTATTATCCGGATTTTTTGAATAAAGCAAATTTAAAAATGCCGAAGGATCATTATAATCCGCACACCAACCCGAACGAATAATCTGAAAATCACCTTTTGCACGCTTTTCCTGCAACTGTGACCAATTAACAGGCTCCATTTTTACCGAAATCAAATCCGATTGAGACCAACTACGCACAAGACGGTTTGCAATATTCGGGTGTATACCCTCCTGTTCATAAGTTAATTTAAATTGCAACGGATTCTTCTCTGAAAAATCAGCCTGTTGCAGAATTTGCTCCACTACCGTCGCTTGCCAGCTTTCATCCGATTCAAATTCCATATTACGCGGTACAAAATAACTGACGGCAAAACCGGATAACCCGCTGTCCCGTACAATATTATGAGAAGAAATCATAGAATTTAGCGCATTTCTTACCGCAGTTTTTGCCAGATTCTGATCCTTTAAATTAAATTCATAAAAATACGTACATAATTTAGGGAAATTTACGACATTTTCCATTTTGATTTGACGAAAATCAGTGACTAAATCTACCTTTTTCACATCCGTATTGTCGGCTAATTTTTGGTAATGCACCTGTGGAAAACTAACCTTTTCGGCATTCCAATAAAATTCATTTTTTACCAGCGAAATTGTATCCGCCTTTTGTCCTGCCAATTTATATGCGCCATTACTGATAAGCTCTCCCTTATTTGAATTTCCGCCGGAATAAGCCGGCAATAGTGCAATATGCGCCAGCATTTCAGGCAAATAAGAAATGGGTTTATCAAGACTGATTTGTAGATGATATTCATCCTGCGCTTTAATGCCTAATTGAGAAATATCTGATTTGCCTTCCAAAATTTCTTGTGCCTGATCTATATGAATAAAGGCAAGATATTGTCGTAATGGTGAAGAAGATAAGGCTAATAACTTCCAGGCTTGAGCAAAATCCTCAGCGGTCACGGCCTCGCCGTTTGACCATTTGGCATCCTGACGTAAAGTAAAAATCCAGGTTTTGTTATCTTTGGTTTCCCAACTTTCCGCTACTGCCGGTTGAATATTGCCGTGAATATCAAAAATAACCAAGCCTTCAAAAAGGTCTCGCATAAAATCCGCTTGTTCGCTTGATTTTACATCGCGAATATTCAGTACTAAATCCGAATATACTCCCCGGCTCAATATGTGTTGTTCCGGCACTGTTTCAGTCTGTATTTGCTTGGTTGATGTCATACTTTCTGCGGGCTGCTCGGAGACGGATTGTTTGGTATCGGAGAACAAATTCTTAATTCGATCACACCCAACCGAACTCAAAAAACAGCAAAAAATGACCGCACTTTTTGCTACTAAAGAAAACTTTCCCGAAAATAATGAAGATCTCATTTTATTACTCATAACAAACCAAACAATAAAGGCTTTTGATATTACACCAAAAGCCTTTAAAGATCTTAAAAATTCTAATTAAATTGCAGATACGTTAAGTGTTGAACCGCCAACGATACGAACTCGAGCGCCGGCTTTTAAAGAAGCATCCGCTTTTTGAACAACAACGATTTCTTTACCGTCGTCTTTCTTAATTACAAGCTCTAACGCATCAACCTGGCTTACTTTTTCTTCGATTTTGCTACCTGCAACCGCACCGGCTATCGCACCGACCGCACTTGCCACCGCACGGCCGGAACCGCCGCCGATAGTTGAGCCTGTAATGCCGCCTAACACGCCGCCGCCTACGGTTCCGATAACGCCTTGGTTATTAGCCTGGATTTTTACCGGACGAGCCGAAACAATCGTACCGTAGCTGATTGAACGCGCTTCTTTCGATTGCGCACCGGTATAAACATCACCACTGTACACGTCAGTGTTCGCGCAACCGGTTAAACCTAAACTAACTAAAACTGCTAGTGCTAATGTCATTTTTTTCATAATTTTTAACCTTTAAAAAAATTAACGAATGATACCTGTTCTAGATAACCAAGATCTTGAAACCGATCTTGAAATATTTCGAATATTTTTTGTACCGTCTTCAGCTGTCGATACTCGAACGCAAGCGCCGACAGGCAAATCCGAATCATAAGGTTGAGTAATTACAAGATTTTCAACCTTGCCTTCCTTTCCGTCACAATTATTATAGCGAACGGTTAATTTAAGATTTGAACCTTCATATTGGCTAAATAAAATCTCGCCGGCATAACCATCATCATATTGTTTTTGGCTGCCGGAACAAGCCGTTAACCCCAAACCGACTATCATAGCAATTGTCAGAGTAACTTTTTTCATATTCACGAAACCTTAATAATATTTTTGATATTAAACGGGTGGACTTTTATACAAACATGGTTTTGCGATTTATCTGCAAAGCTCACGGCTATTGACGGATTCGGCAACTGTTCGCCATCAACTTTAGGTTCATCCACTTTGATAGTTAAATTGCCCGATTGGTTCCATAAAAATTGTTGTTGAACCCGCTCTACCCATTCAATTGATGATTCATTAGGCAAAAACGGTATAACAAACTCAATGTGCTCCCAGGATTCAACGGGATAATGCTTATTTTTAGGAAACGGCAATTCAATAATAAAGACCCGCTGCCCCATAAATAACAGCGGTTGCTCTAATTCGATTAAATAAATAGCCCGTCCGTTAACAAGATTATTGCTCAAAATTTTACCGTAGTTTAACAAAGTTGTCAGCCAACTTTTCGCTTTATCCTCGGTATTTACACGAATTGACAAATGATCAATTTCATACAAAGATAAATCCACTTTCATCTCTTGAGCCAGCGTTGCGATTTTTTGCTCAAAATCTGAAAATTCCCCATAATTTGCCGGCAAATGCTCAAATAACGAATGTATTTGGTTAAATTTTTGCATTTTTTCTCGCTTTATCTTTTCCAACTAGCTAAAGCACGTTATCATAGCGGATTATTTTTTGAAATCAAATAACATAAAAAAATATAGGTAATAGGACAGTGAATATTCAATGGATTTTATCAGACAAAATTAAACGGGCAATGATTGCGGCGGGAGCAGAACAAAATGCGGAACCTCTTGTTCGCCAATCGGGCAAACCGCAATTCGGCGACTATCAAGCCAACGGAATTATGGGGGCGGCTAAAAAATTGGGTTTAAATCCCCGCGAATTTGCCCAAAAAGTATTAGAGCAAGTGGATTTATCAGACATTGCTGAAAAAACCGAAATAGCAGGTCCCGGTTTTATTAATATCTTTTTAAATAAAAACTGGGTGGCGCAACAGGCGGATACCGCTTTAAACACGCCTAATTTCGGTATTAAAACCGCACATCCGCAAACAGTAGTGATTGATTATTCTTCGCCGAACGTCGCTAAAGAAATGCACGTGGGCCATTTGCGTTCGACAATTATCGGTGATGCGGTAGCGCGGGCATTAGAATTTATGGGCAATCACGTTATCCGCGCAAATCATGTGGGCGACTGGGGAACGCAATTCGGTATGCTTATCGCCTATTTGGAAAAAATGGAAAACGAGCATGCGGACGCCATGCAGTTAAGCGATTTAGAAGCCTTTTATCGCGCGGCAAAAGAAACTTACGACAATGATGAAGAATTTGCCGTGAAAGCGCGCAGTTACGTAGTGAAGTTGCAAAGCGGCGATGAATATTGCCGTACTATGTGGAAAAAATTAGTTGATATGACCATGCAACAAAATCAACGTAACTATGAACGCTTAAACGTTACGCTTACGGAAAAAGACGTAATGGGTGAAAGCCTGTATAACCCGATGTTGCCCGCCATAGTGGAAGATCTGAAAAAACAAGGGCTTGCCGTGGAAGACGATGGCGCGCTTGTTGTTTATCTTGATGAGTTCAAAAATAAAGACGGCGATCCGATGGGCGTTATCGTTCAGAAAAAAGACGGCGGCTTCCTTTACACCACCACCGATATTGCCGCGGCAAAATATCGTTACCATACTCTACACGCCGATCGCGCATTAGTCTTCTCCGATACGCGCCAGAGCCAGCATATGCAACAAGCCTGGTTGATTACCCGTAAGGCTGGCTATGTGCCGGATTCATTCAGCCTTGAACACCATAACTTCGGTATGATGCTGGGTAAAGACGGCAAACCCTTTAAAACCCGTTCGGGCGGCACGGTAAAATTAGCGGATCTGCTGGATGAAGCGGTGGAACGCGCGACCCTGTTAATTAATGAAAAAAATACCGCGCTTTCCGAACAGGAAAAAGCGGCGGTAATTGAAGCGGTGGCGATCGGCTCGGTAAAATATGCCGACTTATCCAAAAACCGAACCACCGACTATGTATTCGACTGGGATAACATGCTGAGTTTTGAAGGGAATACGGCACCTTATATGCAATACGCCTATACGCGTATTCGTTCTATCTTCAACAAAACTGACGTAAATCCGACCGCACTTTCAGCCGCACATATTGAAATCCGCAATGACAAAGAACGCGCGCTGGCGATTAAATTATTACAATTTGAAGAAGCGGTACAAACCGTAGCTAAAGACGGCACACCGCATATTTTATGTAACTATTTGTATGAATTAGCCGGTGTATTCTCAAGTTTCTATGAACACTGCCCGATTTTAAATGCGGAAGAACCTGTTAAATTAAGCCGCCTGAAATTGGCTAAATTGACGGAAAAAACGTTAAAACAGGGATTGGATTTACTCGGCATTAAAACCGTCGAAAAAATGTAATTTCCGACCGCACTTTTTTATCGTCAAGGCAAGCAATTATAAACGCTTGCCTTGTTTATTTAGCGCTTCCACAAGCGCTAAGACAGGCATATAATACTCACGAATTTCACTCCTATCCTAAGCTGTAATCCCAAGGAACAACCATGAATAAAGCTTTACTTCCCGTTCTTGTCTCTTCAATTTTTATGCTCTCTGCCTGCAATGAAGAAAAAAACATAGAATTGGCGGCTCAATTACAACATTATCAGCAACAAGTTGACCAATTAAAAACCGAATTAGAAAACGCCAATAATAAATTAACCCAAACGCAAAACGAATTAACTGCTCAACAGCAAGCTTTCCCCGCATTAAAAACTACGGAAGAAAAAATTTTTACCCGCAACGAAGAAATTAGCTTTACGGAAAACCGACCGACCGGCAGCGGTATTATTAATTATTACATTGATACGGTAAAAACCAGTATTCCCTGGCTGGATAAACTGCTTATCAGCCAAGCGATTGACATATTAAATCAGGATGCCGAACCTAAAGATAAACTGACAATCAACGATTCCGATTCGGATCAACAAAAAGCGGTGCTGACTGAAAAGCTGGAAAACAATTATCAACGGGATTTGGACATTCTTACCGCCAATAAACTGCCCGGTATCGATTATATTATTGAAACGAGCTATCTCGGTCAGCGCGAAAATCTAGTCAGTTTTTCACTATTTCGTCATGCCTATTACGGCGGTGAACGTAGCAGTTTTTACACTCGTTATCTGAATATCGATAGTGAAACGCAGTCTATTATCCGTTTAAGTGACGTTATTCCGCCGGTAAAACAAAAAGAATTAAAAGAATTGTTGTGGAACAGTTACGCAAATGCGCTTGGCAATAATAAACCCTATATAAAAAAACAGAATTTTTATATTGCAAAAGACTTTTATTTCACGCCTGACGGTATGAATTTTGTTTATAGTCCTTCCTCGATTGCCCCATTCTCTGCCGGAGAAATTACATTACAACTTTACTGGAATGAAATTAATACGCTAATTAATGGTCAATATATATGGCATGACATTAAATAATAGACCCAGGAGTTTAATCATGAGTAAAACCACGCTTAGCTTGCTAATTTCCGCCACGTTATTACTTTCTGCCTGTAATGATGAAGAAGTCCGTAGCTTAAAAGAACAACTACAAACCAGCCGGCAGCAAATTGCACAACTGCAAGCAGAATTACAGCAAACCAATGCGACTTCAACCATAAAGGCGGATTCGGCACAACCTGAAGCGGCAATTTCACCCACTGAAGATACGGCGATTCAAGGTAAAATTATTCAAGATGAAATTCCTACCCTGTATGTAAAACCGGTGACGGTATTTGATAAAACGGAAAAATTTAATTTTAACGTTAGTAAAAAACCTAAAAACAATGAACCGCTCTATGAAGAAAGCCACATTCATTATGCAATGCATACGGTAGAAACGGGAATCGAATGGCTGGATTCTCTGCTTTATCAAAATTTAATGGCGGATATCACCATTGAAGATGCCGACAAGCAAAAAGAGTTTGAGTCGATTCCAAATGCAAAAGATCGCTATGCGGCATTTATCGAATACTTTTATAACAACGCCTTGCCCGAAATTAAAAACGGTACTACTTTAGGCTCGGATTATTACATTAATTTGGATTATGTCGGTCAAAGAGAAAATATTCTTACTTTTAAAGTGGCAAATTACATGTATGACGGCGGTGCGCATGGTATGTACAGCACCGATTACATTAATATTGATAGCCGAAAAAAAGCCGTTATCGACTTAAATACGTTGGTAAATAAAGATAAACAGAACCAATTAAAAGAATTACTGTGGAAATCATATCTCGCCTATACTAATAACGATAATTCAGACATACCGTTTACCGAAAAACAGGATTTCGATATCTCACAACAATTCTATTTCAGCTCTGAAGGCGTAAATTTCGTTTATCCGCCTTATGCCCTAGGCTCCTTTGCGGAAGGCGAAATAACCTTATCTATCAGCTGGTCTGACGCTAAAAACATCATTAATAAAGACTATCTTCGAGAAGGTTTTACTATACAGGAGTAAAACCAAACAAAATAAAGCAAAAAGTGCGGTAAATTTTACCGCACTTTTTTTATATTTGAGTGAATTTTAAAAATTATAAAACCCGACGTGATTGCGTATAGGTTCTTGACCAGTAACCGTCGTCTAACGAGCTAATTGTTACGCCTTCTTTTGTACTGGAATGCATAAAGCGGTTACCGCCCAAATACACGCCTACATGACGATTACCTCGGAAAAAAACTAAATCGCCTTGCTTCAATTCGCTTTTCTGAATTTTCTTACCGACGGAACGCTGTTCGGATGTGGAGCGCGGTAAATCAATACCAAACGCAGTGGAAAAGGCTTCTTGCATAAATGCGGAACAATCAATACCGCGTGTTGTCGTACCGCCCAAGCGATAGCGGGTACCTGCCCACGCACTATAGACTTGCATTAATTTCTTATTATTAATCTGCGCATTTTTGGTTGAATGAATTGAATTGGAACGCACATCATATTGTGGTTTATTGGTTTTTAAAGAACCGATTAATTCGGTTAACTGAGTATCATTTGTTTCATCCGCCGAGGGATAAACTGCGGCATCCAGCCTGGAAGAGTTAGAGCAAGCGGTCATTACCAGCGCTGCCGTAACTAGCAAAAATTTCTTAATCATCATACTAAAATTGGTTACTTAAACTATAAAACGGGATAATCCTACCTAAATTACGCACCAATTACCAGCTTTAATTCATATTTATGCAAATTTATCTGTATTTTTGTGAATAAAATCACATTTTTATGCATTTTATTCAATAAAAAAGCCTTTCTATTAATATAAGAAAGGCTTTTAAGCTATTAAGCGATATTATTTTTTCTTCGCTTTCGGATTTGGCAAGTCTGTCACAGACCCTTCGAATACCTCTGCGGCAAGACCGACAGATTCATGTAAAGTCGGGTGAGCGTGAATAGTTAAAGCGATATCTTCCGCGTCACATCCCATCTCGATAGCAAGGCCGATTTCGCCTAACAATTCACCGGCATTTGTACCTACAATCGCACCACCTAAAATACGATGTGAATCTTTATCGAAAATCAGTTTGGTCATACCGTCCGCACAATCCGACGCGATTGCACGACCGGAGGCGGCCCACGGGAATGTCGCCACTTCGTAATTTAAGTTTTCCGCTTTACATTCTTTCTCCGTTTTACCGACCCAAGCCACTTCAGGTTCGGTATAAGCAATTGACGGAATCACTTTCGGATCGAAATAATGTTTTTTACCTGCGATAACTTCAGCGGCAACATGACCTTCATGCACACCTTTATGAGCAAGCATAGGTTGACCGACAATATCACCAATCGCAAAAATATGCGGTACATTGGTACGCATTTGTTTATCAACATTGATAAAACCGCGATCAGTTACTTCGATACCCGCTTTTTCGGCACCGATTAATTTACCGTTCGGCGTACGACCGATAGCGACCAACACCGCATCATAAACTCGGGTTTCAACCTTGCCGTCTTTGGCTTCCATGGAAACATGAATACCGTCTTCTTTCGCTTCCACCGTAGTTACTTTTGTTTCTAACAATAAATTGAATTTTTGTTCGATACGTTTCGTAAAGATTTTAACAATATCTTTATCCGCAGCAGGAATCACTTGATCAAACATTTCAACCACATCAATTTGCGAACCTAATGCGCTATAAACGGTACCCATTTCTAAACCGATGATACCGCCGCCCATAACCAATAAGTTTTTCGGCACTTCACGCAATGCAAGGGCATCAGTTGAATCCCAAACTCGCGGATCTTCATGAGGAATAAACGGTAATTGAACCGGTCGGGAACCCGCTGCAATAATAGCGTTATCGAATTTAATCGTGGTCGGGTTACCTTCGCGATCTTTAGCCACTAAAGTATGGCTGTCGGCAAATTCCGCCAAACCTTCGACAACAGTAACCTTACGCATTTTCGCCATGCCCGCTAAGCCGCCGGTTAAACGGCCTACTACTGCATTTTTGCCTTCGCGTACTTTATCTAAATCAATAGTAGGTTCGCCAAAAACAATGCCGTGATGTTCCACATGTTTTGCATCTTCAATCACTTTTGCTACATGTAATAACGCTTTAGAAGGGATACAACCAACATTTAAACACACACCGCCTAAAGTCGAATAACGTTCGACCAATACGGTTTCAAGACCAAGGTCCGCACAACGGAACGCCGCAGAATAACCTGCAGGGCCTGCACCAAGCACCACAACTTGAGTTTTAATTTCTTTGCTCATATTTTTACCTATATAAGAGCAGGCCGATTTGCCCGCCAAAGTAACTGGTAAACAAGAGGGAATTCCCTCTTTACGAAAATCTGCAAGTGCGGTCAAAATTTTGAAAATTTCCACCGCACTTTTCTCATTCGACTACATCACTAGACGACGTAAATCGGATAATACACCATTAATATAACTAATAAAACGCGCACCGTCCGCACCGTCAATTACACGGTGGTCGAAAGATAACGATAACGGCAACATTAAGCGAGGCATGAACTCTTTGCCGTTCCATACAGGCGCCATTTCGGATTTAGATACGCCTAAAATCGCTACTTCCGGCGCATTTACAATCGGTGCGAAGTGGGTTGTACCCAAACCGCCGATACTTGAAATGGTAAAACAGCCGCCTTGCATATCCGATGCGGTTAATTTACCGTCACGGGCTTTTTTCGACACTTCCATTAATTCGCGGGAAAGTTCGATAATGCCTTTTTTGTTCACGTCTTTAAATACAGGCACCACTAAGCCGTTTGGCGTATCCACGGCAACACCGATGTTTACATATTTTTTCAATGTTAATCGTTGACCGTCTTCGGAAATCGAGCTGTTGAAACGCGGATAGGCTTCTAATGCTTTCGCCGCCGCTTTCATAATAAATACCACCGGAGTAATTTTCACACCCAGTTTTTGTTTTTCCGCTAACACATTTTGTTCTTTACGGAATGCTTCTAAATCGGTGATATCCGCACGATCAAAATGGGTAACATGAGGAATCATCACCCAGTTACGGTGTAAATTCGCGCCTGAAATTTTATTAATACGGGTTAATTCAATTTCTTCCACTTCACCGAATTTACTGAAATCAACTTTCGGCCATGGTAATAAACCTAAGCCGGCACCGCTTGCCGCACCGGTTGATGCAGTCGCACCGCTTTCAAGAGCTTTAAGCGCGTTTTTCACATATTCCTGAACGTCTTCTTTTAAGATACGACCTTTACGCCCCGTACCTTTTACTTTATCCAGATTTACGCCGAATTCACGGGCTAAACGACGAACAACCGGCGTTGCATGCGCATAGCTTGCGCTAGTCGCAATTGAATCCTGATTCACAGGAGCAAGAGATTGTGCCGGAGCCGCTTGTGGCGCAGGTGCCACTGGAGCCGGTGCCGCTTGAGCCGGTGCCGCCGCTTGAACTGCAGGCGCGCTACCTGCCACTTCAAAACGCATAATCAATGAACCGGTAGAAACCTTATCACCGGATTTCACCAAAATTTCTTTTACCACGCCGGCAAACGGCGCAGGCACTTCCATTGACGCTTTGTCGCCTTCCACCGTAATTAATGACTGTTCTTCCGCAACGCTGTCACCGGCTTTAACCATAATCTCGGTAACATTCACTTCGTCACCGCCGATATCCGGTACATTTACATCCTGAACGGCACTTACCGCCGGAGCCGCTTGAACAGTGGTCGCAGGTGTTTCAGCCGCCGGCGCACCGCCCGCTACTTCAAATTTCATGATAAGCGAACCGGTAGAAACCTTATCGCCTTCTTTGATTAAAATTTCTTTTACCACACCCGCTTGTGGAGCCGGCACTTCCATTGAGGCTTTATCGCCTTCAACATTGATGATTGATTGTTCTTCCGCAACGCTGTCGCCGACTTTAACCATAATCTCGGTAACATTTACTTCGTCGGAACCGATATCAGGCACATGAATTTCGATCACAGCGCTTGTAGTTGGTGCCGCCGCAGGCGCTACCGCCGCCGCTTGAGGTGCAGAGGCAGGTGCGGAATCCGCTGATTCTAAAACAAACATAGGTGAACCGGTTGTAACCTTGTCACCTACTTTCACTAAAATTTCTTTTACTACGCCCGCTTCCGGAGACGGCACTTCCATTGAGGCTTTGTCGCCTTCAACATTGATGATTGATTGTTCTTCTGTAACTGTATCACCAACTTTCACCATTACTTCGGTAACGGTAACTTCATCAGCACCAATATCTGGAATTTGAATTTGTTTTGACATATTTATCATCCTTCGTAAGGTGGGCATGTTTGCCCACCATAAAATTTGATGTGTCGATCAAATTAAAAATATGAGTTTTTTGACCGCACTTTGGTGGGCTTACAAGCCCACCCTACCATCTATAATTATGCGTATAACGGGTTAATACGATCTACATCTAAACCGAATTTCGCAATAGCATCGGCAACAACTTGTTTTTCCAGTTTGCCTTGTTTTGCTAATTCGTTTAATGCGGCAACCACGACATAATGCGCATCCACTTCAAAGTGTTCACGCAAGTTTTCACGGCTGTCCGAACGGCCGAAACCGTCAGTACCCAACACGTGATAGCTTTGTGCGGGAATAAACGCACGAACCTGTTCCGCATAAAGTTTCATGTAGTCGGTTGCGGCAACCGCAGGTTTATCGCTCATTACTTGCGCAATATAAGGAACACGTTGTGTTTCTGTCGGATGTAATAAATTCCAACGAGCCACATCGGCACCTTCACGCGCCACTTCAGTAAATGAAGGCACACTGAATACATCGGAAGCGATACCATAGTCATCGGCAAGAATTTGAGCCGCTTGACGAACGTGACGTAAAATCGCACCGGAACCCATCAATTGGATTGCCGCTTCGCCTTTACCTACGGTTTCGAATTTATAGATACCTTTGCGGATACCATCTTCAACACCTGCAGGCATTGCCGGCTGATCATAAGTTTCGTTTAATGTGGTGATGTAATAGAACACGTCTTCTTGTTTTTCACCATACATACGGTTAATACCGTCCTGCATAATTACCGCAACTTCGAAAGCGAATGCCGGGTCATAAGATACGCAGTTAGGAATAACGCCGGCTTGAATATGGCTATGACCGTCCTCATGTTGTAAGCCTTCACCGTTTAAGGTAGTACGACCGGAAGTACCGCCGATCATGAAACCGCGCGCTAATTGGTCGCCTGCTGCCCACATCATATCGCCCACACGTTGGAAACCAAACATTGAGTAATAAATGAAGAATGGGAT
Organism: [Mannheimia] succiniciproducens MBEL55E; assembly: GCF_000007745.1. Lineage (GTDB taxonomy): Bacteria > Pseudomonadota > Gammaproteobacteria > Enterobacterales > Pasteurellaceae > Basfia > Basfia succiniciproducens. The sequence continues at coordinate 1,340,845 of NC_006300.1, forward strand.
CATCGGTAAATTATTTACAGAGTAAGAGGTTGCTGCCGCTAACCAAGAAGCGGTCGCACCTAACTCATTGATACCTTCTTGCAATACCTGACCGTCTTTCGCTTCGCGATAGTAAGCCACTAATTCTTTATCCGAAGGTACATAGTTTTGACCGTGCGGATTATAGATACCCACTTGACGGAATAAACCTTCCATACCGAAAGTCCGAGCTTCGTCGGCAATGATCGGCACAATTTGTTTACCGATATCTTTATTTTTCAATAAGGTATTTAATACGCGAACAAACGCCATTGTGGTTGAAATCGCACGAGGTTGCTCTTCTAATAATTGAGAGAAATCTTCTAATGCGGGTACTTTAAACTCAGTCGTAAATTTAGGCAGACGAGCCGGTACATAACCGTTTAATGCGGCACGGCGTTCATGTAAATATTTGCTTTCTTCCGAATCCGGCGCAAAAGTAATATATTCATAATTATCAATTTGCTCATCAGTAAGCGGAAGATCAAAGTGGTTACGGAAGCTCTTAAGGCTTGCGTGAGACATTTTTTTAGTTTGGTGCGCAGTATTTTTACTTTCCGCTTCAGGAATTTTATAACCTTTTACCATTTGCGCTAAAATAACTACCGGTTTATCGGATTTTTTCGCGCGGGCAAGTGCGGCAAACATTTTTTCCGTATCATGACCGCCACGACGTAACGCCCAGATTTCATCATCTGTCATATCCGCAACTAATGCGGCGGTTTCAGGATAACGACCGAAGAAATGTTCACGAATATAAGCGCCGTTTTTTGATTTGAAGGTTAAATAATCACCGTCCACAACTTCCATCATTAACTTCGTTAATTTACCTGAAGTGTCTTTTGCAAATAACTTATCCCAGCCGGTCGCCCACATGACTTTAATTACTTCCCAACCGGCACCGAAGAATAAACCTTCTAATTCCTGAACGATTTTACCGTTACCGTTAACCGGACCGTCTAAACGTTGTAAGTTACAGCTGATAACGAAAATTAAGTTATCCAAACCTTCGCGAGCGGCTAAGGTTAACGCGCCTTTTGACTCGATTTCATCCATTTCGCCGTCGCCTAAGAATGCATAAACGGTTTGATCCGTCGTATCTTTTAAGCCGCGGTTATTTAAATATTTTAAGAAACGCGCATTATAAATGGCATTAACAGGGCCTAAACCCATAGATACTGTTGAGAATTGCCAGAAATCAGGCATTAATTTAGGATGTGGATAAGAAGAAAGCCCGTTAGCTTTCGCTTCCTGACGGAAATTATCCATTTGTTCCTGAGAAATGCGGCCTTCAACAAAAGCTCGAGCATAAATACCCGGCGCGGCATGGCCTTGGAAAAAGACTAGGTCACCACCGTTTTTCTCGGTTGCGGCTTTAAAGAAATGATTGAAGCAAACTTCATAAATACTTGCCGCAGATTGATAAGTTGAAATATGACCGCCTAATTCGAGGTCTTTTTTCTGCGCACGTAAAACCATCATTAAAGCATTCCAGCGAATTGCTGAGCGGACACGACGTTCGATAGAAAGGTTACCAGGATACGGAGGTTGCTCTGAAGGCGGAATCGTATTCACATATTCTGTCGTCGCACCCGTTGGCAGAGCAACGGATTTGCTGCGAGCGTGTTGCATTAACTCTTCAATAATAAACTGAGCTCTTTCTACACCTTCTTCACGAATAATAGAATCGATCGCCAATAACCAATCACTGGTTTCGATTGGATCTACGTCATTAATCATTTGTGACATAGTCTTTTCCTTTTAAGTTAGTTAATAGTTATGTTTATTCACCTTCAATAACAACCCAAAGGCAAATCTAAACACGGCTTGGAGCTTGAGATAATTTTGACCTTATTTATATTAACCAAATAATTTAGATTAAACCATGTGCAAAAGGACAAAAAACTCAATTAAATTTTTAAAATGCATAGTCAAATTAAGACTTTACATTTTTTTAACAAATCAAGTAAATTTTATTAAATTTTTTGAGAAAAAGATAGCAAAAATTCTAAATTCTGCCGAAGAAATAATCATTTGTTACGAAAAAGTACGATCTAGATCAATTTTTAAAATTGAAATGTTACAAACATCTAAATCATTATTATTTTGTAGTTGGAAGGCTTTTATTATCCGATAATTGCAGCACAACATTTGATTTGTTGTGATGCCAAGCATGGCGCCCGTTAAAATTATTCCGTGAAAATTTATATTACTGGAAAATAGAAAAAACAAAGCCCGGGCAATGCCCGGGCTTTATCAGTAATATCTAACCTAAAGATTAGAAGAATACACGTAAACCTACACCGAATGTGTTGTCTTTTTCGGTTTCTGCATTTGCAAATTTAGTACGTGTATGTGCATATTCAATGTAAGGCACTACATTTTTATGTAATCTATAGTCGATACCGGCTGTATATTGATTTCGAATCGCTGCAGTATAATCGGCATCATCCGCTTTAGCATCTAAACGTTCCCATTCAACATATAAACGTGATTCAGGGATAATACGATAACCTGCGTCTAATAAGATATAATTACCTTTAGCATCGCCAATAATACCTGCCTCTCTCGCTAAGCTTACTTGACCTACTGTACCAAAGTAACCTGTTTCAAATTTAGTACGATAGTTAACATAACTTAAAGCTGCATCGAACGGACCATAGTTATATCCTGCGTGTAAACCCCATTGAGTTTTCTTCACGCCGGTTTCAGAACCGAAACCTTCATAACGGTCTTGGCTATATAATGCTTTTAAGTTGTAAGCATGTTCACCAATTGCATTGTGATAGAATAAAACCGCGGCATAACCATTTTTATAGTTACCATCATTTGTAACATCTAGTTTATCAGAATCACCGAATAGGTAATCTAAACCGAAGCTAAATCCGTTCCATTCCGCTGATTTGAATTTTACAGATTTATCGGAACGAGTTGTTAACGGACTTAATGAAGCACTTGTATAATATGCGGCATCATCTAAGAAGTCATCAGAGTTAGTATTTTGACGACCGAAGCTTAACGCACCGATATCTACATGTTTAATACCTGCATATAATTCACGAGTTGTCGGATCACCAAAATCACTGTCTGAACCACGTTGTGCTGTTTTATACGCTTCTTCTTCGAAACGGATTTGATAGCCGGCAAATGCTGATAAGCCGTTACCTAAATCTTGGCTTGCTTTAACATAAACACGTGAACCGTCATTTTTTAAGTCGCCGCGGTTGTCATCACCAACACGACCTAAAAATGCGCGGAATGAACCGCTTAATTCTACTTTAGCACCGTCTTGTTCATAAACGGTTGCTGCTGTTGCTGGAACTGCCATAGCTGCTGTTGTTGCCGCTACTGCTAATGCTACTAATGTCTTTTTCATAATTTAATTCCTTTTCAGAATTTGTTTATTATTCAGATTGAACTTTCTCGAAAATGAAAAGTCAAACCTTGCTCTCTAAGCGCTTAAGATCTTGCCAAAGAATATTTTATCCGTCAATAGCGTTTTTCTCATCAAATTACAAATTAGTGACCCAGATCACAGTTTTATGTGAAACTTTTCCAAATTTTGAAATACATTTATAATTCAAAAACTTATATATATCAACAAGATAAACAACCGACTTATAGCATTTAGCTGAATCGTAAAAGCTGGACAAAAATCGTACAAAAAATACGCAAACGATTTCCTTTATTTTATTTATTTGCCCTGCTTGCATGGATTAATGAAATAACCTACTATATTTATCAACTATTTTATATTGTTATTTAAAGGACAAAAATAATGAAATCCGAGCTTATTTGCTATAAAAAAATGCCTGTGTGGAACAAAAATTCACTGCCGAAAATGTTTCAGGAAAAACACAATACCAAAGCAGGCACTTGGGGAAAATTAACGGTTTTACAAGGTAAATTAAAATTCTATACGCTGAATGAAGACGGCTCTATAGTAAACGAACATATTTTCTCCGCTAATACGGATACCCCTTTTGTTGAGCCGCAACAATGGCACAAAGTTGAAGCGCTTTCCGACGATTTAGAATGCTATTTGGAATTTTATTGCACAAAAGAAGATTATTTCGGCAAAAAATATAATATGACGGCAACCCACAGCGATGTACTGAAAACCGCTAAAATAATTACACCCTGTAAAGTGCTGGATTTAGGTTGCGGTCACGGACGAAATTCGCTTTATTTGGCACTGAAAGGCTATGATGTGACATCTTGGGATCATAATGCAGCCAGTATTGCCTTTTTAGCCGATAGCGCCGCGAAAGAAAATCTGCAAATTCAGACCGCAGTTTACGATATAAACAATGCAAATATTCAAGAAAATTATGATCTTATTCTCTCTACGGTGGTATTTATGTTTTTAGACCGGGAAGCCGTACCAGCGATTATTGATAATATGCAAAAACACACGAATGCGGGTGGTTATAATTTAATTGTTGCGGCGATGTCCACTGAGGATATGCCTTGCCCGATTCCTTTCGCTTTTACTTTTGGCGAAAACGAATTGAAAAATTATTATCAGGGCTGGGAGTTTGTGGAATATAACGAAAACATAGGTGAATTACACAAAACCGATAAAAACGGCAATCGTTATAAAATGAAGTTTGTGACCATGTTGGCGAAGAAAGTTAAATAATTGCTTGTGTCCCCCCTCAGTCACTGCGTGACAGCTCCCCCAGCTTCGTGGGGGAGCGATATTTTGCCTATTCCGATAGCACTAATATCATTCAGCCCATTCCCTCCCCCGCAAAGTCGTGGGGAGCGATATTTTGCCTATTCCGATAGCACTAATGTCATTCAGCCCATTCCCTCCCCCGCAAAGTCGGGGGAGGTGCCTGAAAGGCGGAGGGGGAAAAATTCCTACCCCCTCAGTCACTGCGTGACAGCTCCCCCAGCTTCGTGGGGGAGCGATATTTTGCCTATTACAATAGCGCTAATGTCATTCAGCCCATTCCCTCCCCCGCAAAGTCGGGGGGTGGTGCCTGAAAGGCGGAGGGGGAAAAATTCCTACCCCCTCAGTCACTGCGTGACAGCTCCCCCGGCTTCGTGGGGGAGCGAAATGAAGGTTGTTTAGTTGAATTCTCCGGTCACAGCTCCCCCCATAAAGGGGGAGCAAAATGTGGATGTAATATCAGGTTATGCCTTGTGCCCTTTTTATCATCTTTGAAAAAACTTACAATAGGATAATTTCACAAAGAAGCCAGCCCATTTTTATTGAACAACTTTTCGCTCCCCCACGAAGCTGGGGGAGCTGTCACGTAGTGACTGAGGGGGGAAAATATGCAGTGACTGAAAAAAAAAACAGTAACCAAAGGGAAAACAAACTCGAAAATTAAAATTCGCCCGTTAACTCATACCAAATTTTATCTAACACACTATCTAATTCCCGTTTGATTTCATAATTGGTAAATCGAATAACTCTGAAGCCTTTTGATTTTAAATAAAAAGTTCGTTTCTCATCGTAAACTAATGCTGAAGGCAGGAAATGTTGTTCACCGTCAATTTCAATAATCAATTTGGCTTTATAACAAATAAAATCAACAACATAAGGTGCAATAACTGCCTGTTTTCTAAAATGAAAGCCGGCTAGTTGTTTCTTTCGTAAATGATACCAAAGGATTGATTCTTCTTCCGTGAGATTTTTCCTTAATTTTAGGGCAAATTCTTTTAATTCCATTGTTACTCCGATTTTAAGTTTGGAGTAATCAATGTAAAAAAAGATTGAGTTTATATACAATTCCTTTTAGAAAAATGGAACTCAGATCGCAAACAGTAAATTTACATCACCGAAACCGCTTTGATTTGTGCGTAAACCGATTGGCCGATTTGGAGCTGTAATTCTTCCGCCGCCCATGTGCTGACGCTTGCCCAGATTTCATCTTTACCTAAAGCTATTTTCACATCTACTTGGTTACCTTTCGGCAAAAGTGTAATGATTTTACCGGATAAAATATTGCGGATACTTGTTTTTTCGGGGACGGTTAGCGTAATTGATACGTCAGTGCTGCGAATACAAATTCTCACGGTTTTACCTTCGTCCCCGTTAAGTAGTTTCACCCATAATTGTTGTTCGCCAAGCAAAAGTGCGGTCATTTTATAGGAAAAATTATGGTTTAAAATCGGCAAAGAAAGCACCGCACTTTTCTGTCCTTGTTCTTGCCAAGGTTCGAATAACGGGCTTTGCCATAAATTTTCCAAGCTATCAAATGCCGCAACCTTTCCTTCATCCAATAGAACAACAAAATCCGCTAAGCGAAATAATTCGTCGAGACTGTGCGTTACGTAAAGAATCGGGATATTAATTTCCTGCGATAGTTTTTCCAGATAAGCAAGCAGTTCTCGTTTGCGGGGCAAATCCAAAGCGGACAGCGGTTCATCCATTAAAAGCATTTCCGGGTTGCTCAATAATGCCCGTCCGATTGCCACCCGCTGTTTTTCGCCGCCAGACAACGTGAGCGGATAACGCGCCAGCAAATGCTCAATACCTAATAGCCGTACTATTCGGTTAAATTCCTGTTGGTTAAACCGCTTGATTCCGTAACATAAATTGCCTTTTACGCTGTAATGCGGAAATAAACGGGCGTCTTGAAAAACATAGCCGATATTGCGCTGATTAGGCGCAAGGCAGATGTTATTTGCGGTATCAATTAAAGTGCGGTCATTTAGACGAATATTTCCTTCGTCCGGATGAATCAAGCCGCTTACCAGATTAATTAATGAAGACTTACCGGAACCCGAAATCCCGAAAATACCGGTAATGCCTTGCCCGGGAATGGTTAATCGCGCATTAAGGACAAGCTGCCCCAGGCGTTTTTTTACATTAATTTCTAACATCAATTTGCCCCAATTTTGTTTGTGTACGTTTAGCGAGCCATTCGGATAATAATAAAGAAATTAATGAAATAAATATGGCGACAATACAAAGCCTTGCCGCCGAAGATTCCGCCCCCGGCGTTTCAATAAAGGAATACATGGCAAGCGGAATGGTTTGAGTAACATTAGGGATATTCGATACAAAAGTGATGGTTGAACCGAATTCGCCCAGCGAACGGGCAAAACCGAGAATCACGCCGGCTAATACGCCGGCCAATGCCAAAGGCAAAGTAACGGTAAAGAAAACACGCCATGAAGAAGCGCCAAGAGTACGGGCGGCTTGCTCTAATTTAAAATCAACACTTTCTAACGCCAACCGAATCGAGCGCACGACCAGAGGGAAAGCCACAATCGCCGAAGCTAATGCGGCGCCGTACCAACTGAAGCCAAAACTGAAATCGAACCATTGCAATAAATAGCGTCCGATAATGCCGTTGCGCCCCATGCTTATCAGCAGCAAATAACCGATTACCACAGGCGGCAGCACTAAAGGAAGATGGATAATACCGTTGACCAGCGATTTTCCCCAGAAATTCTTCCGCGCCAGCAACCAGGCGACAAAAATAGCAAAAGGCAAACTACAACAGATCGCAACCACGGCAACTTTAATGCTTAGCCGAATGGCATTAATTTCATTCGGTGAAAATTGAAAATAATTAATTAATGAGCTCAACATAAAAGATATTTTTATAAAATAAGCGGCGTTAAATTTACGCCGCATAATAAAGCCATTATCCGGATAAATCTATTTAGCTGAAAAACCAAATTTCTCAAATACGGTTTTCGCCTTGTCGGATTTCAGATAATTAAAAAATGCTTTGCTTTCCTTATTATCTTTATTTTTGACAATTGCCGCAGGATATTCCACCGGCGGGTGAGATTCTGCCGGGAAAATCGCCACCACTCTCACTTTTTGGCTGATTGCCGCATCAGTGGCATACACCACGCCTAGAGGCGATTCGCCCTGTTCCACTAAACGCAGGGCATCACGCACATTTTTAGCCCGGGCTAATTTATTTTCCAGTGCCGCCCATTGATTTAAATAGGTAAACGCGGTTTTTGCATAAATTCCCGCCGGCACGTGATCGGGATCACCAACGGATAAATAGGTTTTATCTAATGCCGTTTGCCATTTGTCGTTAGTGAGATCAACTTTTTCTATTTTGCTTGTTCTGGGAGCAATCATAACTAATTTATTGCCCACTAAATCCACACGTGAATCTTTGACAATTTCATCTTTTTCCGCCAGAAAATCCATCCATTTCTGATCTGCGGAAATAAAAATATCTGCCGGCGCACCTTCCGTAATTTGGCGAGCCAGTACGGAAGACGAGGCAAAAGAAAACACAATGTCTTCATTAGGATTTACTTTTTTATAATCCGAGGCGACTTCTTCCAGAGCGTTGGTCATTGAGGCGGCGGCAAATACCGTAACTTTAGCTTCCGCAAATAAAGAAACGGCGCAACTTAACGTTAAGCCGATAAAGATATTTTTGATTTTAGACATGATTAACTCCTATGTGTTTTCGCTATTTATCCAATTATATAATGAACAAAAAAATAAAAGCTACATTAAAATTTCACTTTCTATTAAAATACCTAAAAAGGTTCAGTCAAACGGAATAAAATACGATGGATAACACAGAAATTCTGCTTACTATAAAATTACACCAACGATTATTTGTTGACCCGAAACGTATCCGTTTATTAAAAGAAATCGCCCATTGCGGCTCCATCAATCAAGCGGCAAAAAACGCCAAAGTAAGCTACAAAAGTGCCTGGGATCATCTGGAAGCCATGAACGCCATTAGCCCGAAGCCATTGCTGGAACGCAATATCGGCGGTAAAAACGGTGGTGGTACACAACTAACCAATTACGCCCGGCGCCTTTTGCAACTCTATGATTTGCTTGAAAAAACACAAGAAAAAGCCTTTCAGATTCTGCAGGATGAAAGCATTCCGTTAAATAATCCGCTTTCCGCCACCGCCCGGTTTTCATTACAAAGCAGCGCCCGTAACCAATTTTTCGGCAAGGTCACAAAGCTTGAACTTAAAAACGGCCACTGCATGGTGTCAATTCAAATTGAAGGATTAAACCGGCCTTTAGTGGCGTCAATTACCGAAAAAAGTGCGGTACGTTTGGGCTTAGTTCCGGGCAAAGAAGTGATGTTGATGATAAAAGCGCCTTGGATCAAAACCCAACTTGAAGAACCCGTCGATAAAGAAAACCAATTTTTAGCCGAAGTTCGATCCGTTTCCGATAAAGGCGGTGAAAAAGAAATTATTTTATCTATCGGCGAAAATCCGGAATTCTGCGCCACCATTGAAAAAACCGTCGATGTCGCTGTTAACCAAAAGCGCTGGTTATATATCGACCCCGAACAAATCGTATTGGCAAGCTTATAATTTTATGAGGAAAGAATGGGAATCTGGACAAAAGACTATACCTTAAGCGAATTAAACCAAATAGGTGAACACTGCTCTGTCGCCCATTTAGCTATTCGGATTTCGGCAATAGAAGAAAATTGGATTGAAGCCACCATGCCGGTAGATCAGCGCACCAAACAGCCTTTCGGCTTATTAAACGGCGGACTTTCCGTGGCATTGGCGGAAACCTTAGGATCTATTGCCGGTAATTTATGTCTGCAAGAAGGGCAAGCCGCAGTAGGCGCCGAAATTAATGCAAGCCATCTGCGCCCCGCTACTTCCGGGCTGGTAACGGCAAGAGCAACGCCGGTAAAATTAGGCAAAACATTGCAGGTATGGCAAATAGATATTCGTAACGAACAAAATAAAGTTTGTTGTACTTCCCGACTTACTCTTTCTGTGATTAATAAAAATGAAAAGTAGCAAAACCGGTATTTTACTGGCTAATTTAGGTACGCCCGATACGCCTTCGCCTAAAGCAATCAGCCGTTATTTAAAAGAATTTCTGAGTGATCCCCGCGTGGTGGATCTGCCCCGCTGGAAATGGCTGCCGTTGCTCAATGGGATTATTTTGCCGATCCGTTCCAGACGTATTGCGAAAAATTATGGTGCGATTTGGACGGAACAAGGCTCGCCCCTATTTGCTATTACGCAAAAGCAAAAGGCATTATTAACCGAATTTTTTCAGCAACGACAGCAAAATGTGATAATCGAGATCGGCATGACTTACGGGAATCCGTCAATGCAATATGCGATAGATAATTTAATTGAGCAAAAAGTAGATAAGATTATCGTTCTGCCGCTATACCCGCAATATAGTAGCACGACAACAGCACCGGTTTTTGATGTGTTTGCTCAAGCTTTAAAACGCCACCGCCATATTGTACCTTTTGAATTTATTCATTCTTATCATTTGGATGAAAATTATATTGAGGCCTTAGTCAAAAGTATAAAAGTGCGGTTAAAAAATGACGAATTTTTGCTTTTTTCTTTCCATGGCATTCCAAAACGTTATGAACAAGAAGGTGATTTTTATCGTCCGCAATGCGAACAAACCGCTCAAGCGGTGGTGCAAAAATTAGGGCTTAAGAAAGAGCAATGGCGGCTTTGTTTTCAATCCCGTTTCGGTTCCGAGCCATGGTTGCAACCTTATACGGATAAATTTTTAGAAACCGCGGCACAGCAAGGCATAACTAAACTTGCGGTAATTTGCCCCGGTTTTTCAGCGGATTGTCTGGAAACCCTTGAGGAAATTAAAGAAGAAAACAAACGGATTTTTCTCGCCTATGGAGGCGAAAGTTATCATTATATTCCGGCACTCAATGATTCGCCGGAACATATTGCCTGTTTGGGGAATTTGCTGTTAAAGCGAATGACAATCTGATAAAAGTGCGGTTAGAATTTAAAAAGTTTTTTCATTTGCCCCCCTCAGTCACTACGTGACAGCTCCCCCAGCTTCGTGGGGGAGCGAAATTTTGCCTATTCCGATAGCACTAACAGACTTATTCCACATACAACAAAGGAAAATAACGATGAAATTTGAAACCCAATGTCTACACGCAGGTTACAGCCCTAAAAACGGTGAGCCGCGCGTCCAACCTATTGTGCAAAGTACCACTTATACTTATGACAGCGCCGAATCTATCGGTAAATTATTTGATTTGCAGGAAGCGGGCTTTTTCTATACCCGTTTGGCAAATCCGACTACCAATGCGGCGGAAGAAAAACTTGCCGCATTGGAAGGCGGTGTGGCGGCACTTTGTACCGCATCCGGACAAGCGGCAACTTTTTATGCGCTAATGAATTTAGTTGAATCCGGTGATCACTTCATCTCAACCACAAATATTTACGGCGGAACATATAATCTGTTCGCTCATACTTTCCGTAAAATGGGCGTTGAAGTCACCTTTGTTAATCAAGACGATAACTTGGATGAATTAAGAAAAGCGATTCGTCCGAATACAAAAGCGGTATTCGGCGAAACCATTTCGAACCCGACTTTACGGGTGCTGGATATTGAAAAATTTGCCGCGCTTGCACAGGCGGCAAATGCGCCTTTAATTATTGACAATACTTTTGCCACACCTTATTTCTGTCGCCCTTTTAAATATGGCGCCAATATCGTTGTGCATAGTACGTCGAAATATTTAGATGGTCATGCCGTTGCATTAGGCGGAGCAATTATAGACGGCGGTAATTTTAATTGGGAGCAGGAAAAATTCCGCCAATTCAGCCAACCGGACATCACTTATCACGGTTTGGTTTATACCCGGACTTTCGGCAAAGCGGCCTATGCGGTGAAAGCGCGTGTACAGCTTATGCGCGATCTGGGTGCGACACCGGCTCCGCAAAACAGTTTTTTACTTAATTTAGGCATGGAAACCTTACCGCTGCGTATGAAACAGCACTACGCCAATGCACAAGCGGTAGCGGAATGATTGGAACGACATCCGATGGTTGAGCGCGTGGATTATCCCGGTTTGGCAAGCTCCAAAGATTATGAGCTAAAACAAAAATATACGCCGAACGGACTTTGCGGCGTACTTTCTTTCGAATTAAAAGGCGATAAACAAACGGCGATGAAATGGCTCGACTCATTACAAATTATTTCCCGTGAGGTGCACGTTGCCGATATTCGCAGCTGCGCATTGCACCCGGCAACTTCGACCCACCGCCAATTGAGCGATGAAGAAATGCGAGCCGCCAATATCACCCCGGGATTTATCCGTTTATCAATCGGCATTGAAAATCCGGAAGATTTATTAGCCGATTTACAAAATGCATTTGATCAAATTAAATAACAGAGAGGATATTATGACAATCAGCAAACAAGACGTACTTGAAGCGTTTAAATTTCGTTCCGCCTGCCGCTACTACGACCCTGCGAAAAAAATCAGCAAAGCAGACATGGACTATATTTTAGAATTAGCCCGCTTGTCGCCAAGTTCCGTCGGTTCCGAACCTTGGAAATTCGTGGTACTGCAAAATCCGGTTATTCGTGAAAAAATCAAACCGGTAACCTGGGGCATTAAACATCCGATGGATGAAATGAGCCATTTAGTGGTTATTCTCGCCAAGAAAAACGCCCGTTACGATTCCGATTTTTTCCGTACGTCTTTGGAAAAACGCGGTTTAACGCCGGAGCAAATGGAAGCTACCCTTGCCCGCTATAAATCCTTCCAAACCGATGACATAAAGGTACTCGAAAGTGACCGCGCTTTATTTGATTGGTGCAGCAAACAAACCTATATCGCGTTAGCCAATATGATGACCGGTGCGGCGATGATCGGCATTGATTCCTGCCCGATTGAAGGCTTTAATTATGCGGAAGTAAACCGTATTTTAGCGGAAGAAGGCTTATTTGATGCCGATGAATACGGCGTGTCTTGCATGGTGACATTCGGTTACCGCGCCAGAGAAATTACGAAAAAATATCGTAAACCGGCGGAAGATGTGATTGAGTGGATTGAATAATCTATAAAGTGCGGTGAAAATTTTTAAAATTTTGACCGCACTTTTTTCCGGATCCGATTACAGCAACAATGCCGAACCCCATTTGATAATATCAAAGAAGAATTTGTTGTCTTCCGTGCCTACTTTGTTCGCATTGGATGTTCCGCCCGTAGTATTCGTATCCTCAACCATGGCTGAAATACGCTGTCCTTTCACCACTGCCAGATCTTCGCGGGCTTTAATTCTTAAGGTATTGCATTGGGCTGTAGTTAGTTCGTCAAGCTTTGGTAACTCATCACTTTGTTTAAATTTTTTAAACTGATAAGTGGCGTAATCCATAGATTGTTGATCCGCCTCAATAATCTTTACCGCATCACTGCCAATTACATCTTCTAACGGATAGAAAAACACATATTGCGAATAAATATAGGAATCTTCTTTGGCAAAATGCTCTTGCTGAATACGGGTCAGATTCGGATAAATGCAACTTTCCGCCCGCTTGCCTAACGCAACCCATTGTTTTGCATCTTTATCGGATAATTGGTAATCCGCACCGGCAAATTGAGCGGGAATCGGTGCCTGTTCGGCGGCGCAGCCGGCCAACAACAATGCGACACCGGATAAAAAAACTTTATTTAACATATTATTCCTTATTAAAGGGCTGAAAAATCAATAAAGTGCGGTGAAAATTTTTAAAATTTCCACCGCACTTTTTTATAGGGCTATTTTAATACGGTTTTTAATGCAGCGCCAATATCCGCAAGACTTTTCACACAAATAACGCCGGCGGACTGCAGAGCGGCGATTTTATCATCGGCAGTACCTTTGCCACCACTGATAATCGCCCCCGCGTGTCCCATGCGTTTACCTTTTGGCGCGGTAATGCCCGCAATATAGCTGACGACCGGTTTGGTCACGTGCGCTTTAATAAATTCCGCCGCTTCTTCTTCGGCTGAACCGCCGATTTCGCCAATCATGACAATCGCTTCGGTTTTCGGGTCTGCCTGATATAATTTTAAAATATCAATAAAATTAGAACCTGGAATCGGATCGCCGCCGATACCTACGCAAGCGGATTGACCAAAACCTTCATCGGTGGTTTGTTTTACCGCTTCATAGGTCAGCGTACCGGAACGGGATACAATGCCGACACGTCCTTTTTTATGGATGTAACCGGGCATAATGCCGATTTTACATTCATCCGGCACAATAATGCCCGGACAGTTAGGCCCGATCATCACTACACCGCTTTCATCTAATTTTTGTTTCACTTGTAGCATATCCAAAGTCGGGATGCCCTCGGTGATACAAACAATGAGTTTCAAGCCTGCGGCAATAGCTTCTAAAATGGCATCTTTACAAAACGGCGCAGGCACATAAATGACGGTGGCTGTCGCCCCCGTTTGCTCTACCGCTTCTTTAACCGTATTAAATACGGGCAAACCCAAATGGATGCTGCCGCCTTTTCCCGGTGATACGCCACCGACTAATTTTGTACCGTATGCTAAGGCTTGTTCGCTGTGAAAGGTACCTTGTCCGCCGGTGAATCCCTGGCAAATTACTTTTGTTTCTTTATTAATTAAAATCGCCATTTTATTTTCCCTCTGCCGCGTTTACCACTTGTACCGCGGCATCCGTTAAACTGGTTGCGGCGATAATATTCAAACCGCTTTGCGCTAAAATTTCACGGCCTAACGGCGCATTATTTCCCTCTAAACGGACAACTACCGGCACGCTTACGCCGACTTCATTAACCGCCGCCACAATGCCTTCCGCGATAAGATCGCAACGAACAATGCCACCGAAGATATTGACTAAAATGGCTTTAACAGATTGATCGGAAAGGATTATTTTAAAAGCTTCCGCTACCCGCTCTTTTGTGGTGCCGCCGCCCACATCAAGGAAGTTAGCCGGCTGTCCGCCGTGCAACTTCACAATATCCATGGTGCCCATGGCAAGCCCGGCGCCGTTAACCATACAGCCGATATTACCTTCAAGCGCCACGTAATTTAAATGCCATTGTTCGGCAGCCGCTTCTCTGGCGTCTTCCTGACTCGGATCACGCATTGCGTTCAGTTCCGGCTGGCGGTATAGGGCGTTGCCGTCCACCACGATTTTGGCATCTAAACAATGTAATTGATCATTGTCTAAAATAACCAACGGATTGATTTCCAACAGAGAAAGATCTTTTTCCACAAACATTTTGCCCAGTTGGCAGAAAATTTGTGCAAATTGCTGAATTTGTTTACCCTGTAAGCCAAGTTTGAAAGCAAGTTCGCGACCTTGATAAGGCATGGCGCCGACTAAAGGATCAATGGGCATTTTATGTAACAAGTGCGGTGTTTTTTCCGCCACTTCTTCTATATTCACGCCGCCTTCGGTAGAAACCATAAACACAATGCGCTGCGAACTGCGATCTAATACGGCACCCAAATAGAGTTCTTTTTTCACATTCGCGCAAGCTTCCATATAAATGGCATTAACAGGTTGCCCTTTTGCATCGGTTTGAAAGGTTACCAAGCGTTGACCTAAAAACTTCTCAAAAAAAGACCGCACTTCTTCTTCGGATTTTACCAGTTTCACACCGCCCGCTTTGCCTCGTCCGCCGGCATGGACCTGACATTTTGCCACCCATTGCCCGCCGCCTAATTTTTTAACGGCTTGAATTGCCTCCTCTAGGCTTTGACAGGCACACCCCTCACTTACCGGTAAACCATATTGCGCAAAAATCTGTTTTGCCTGGTATTCGTGTAAATTCATTTAACTTCCTTCTTAAATCATTAGGGTCTGTTTATCTTTTATAAACGGCTGCGACGAAGTTTATTTTTCGTCAAATCAAGGCGAAAAACGTGCCGTTTAGTCATTCTAAACAAACGATTTTCAACGCAGAGTTGGCGAAAAGTAAGCTCGTCCTTTCGGGCTGTACCTAAAATAGCCACATGCGTCGTTGTAAAAATTGTTAATAGGGCAAGTGCTATTCACGGCGTTTTACGCCTAGCCCGTGGCTATTTTAGGCACAACGCAACCGGTTATAAAAGATAAACAGACCCTATTTCATTTTATTCTACACATAAAATAGAAAATTAAAACGTTAGAACTGAATTATCTCGGTGAAATATTTTTATTGTTCAAAAAATAGATTATTTTTTGAAAATTGTCGGGGTTGAAAAGGTTCCAAAAGAAAAAGCTATCTATTATAGATAGCTTTTTCAGCATAAAAGTGCGGTCGATTTTTGCTAAATTTCTAACAATAATCTGGTCGGATCCTCTAAAAGCTCTTTGACCGTAACTAAAAAACCGACGGAATCTTTGCCGTCAATAAGACGGTGGTCGTAAGACAATGCTAAATACATCATCGGGCGAATCGCTACCTGTCCGTCAATAGCCACCGGGCGGTCTTTAATGGCGTGCATACCTAAAATAGCCGCTTGCGGCGGGTTAATGATCGGCGTAGACATTAATGAACCGAATACGCCGCCGTTTGTAATGGTAAAGTTACCGCCGGTTAAATCATCCACCGTTAATTTACCGTCACGGCCTTTTTCCGCCAGCGCTTTAATTTGGCGTTCGATTTCAGCCATGCTCAATTTATCGCAATTACGGATAACCGGCGTAACCAAACCGCGCGGGGTGGAAACGGCGATGCTGATATCAAAATAATTGTGATAAACAATGTCGTCACCATCAATAGATGCATTGATTACCGGATAACGCTTCAATGCTTCCACAACCGCTTTCACATAAAAGGACATAAAACCTAATCGGGTGTCATGCTGCTTTTCAAATTTTTCAGCATATTTTTTGCGTAACTGCATAATAGGTTGCATATCCACTTCGTTGAAAGTGGTTAACATTGCGGTACTGTTTTTCACTTCCAGCAAACGCTCCGCCACCCGTTTACGCAAACGGGTCATCGGCACGCGTTTTTCCGTGCGAACGGCTGCCGGCGACGAAATTACGGTATTTTCCACCGCACTTTTCGCGGCAACCGATGCGGCTTTTTGTGCGATCACCGCTTCCACATCTTCACGGGTAATGCGACCGCTCACCCCACTGCCTTTAATTTCATTAACATTTAAATCATGCTCGGCAATTAAGCGGCGAGCGGCAGGCCCTAGGGTATCGGCAGAGGACGCAACGGCTGAATCCTCAATTTGCGGCGCCACCGTCGGTGTTTCCGCCCGTACGGTTACTTCGCCTACCGGAAGCAATGCCGCCTTGCCTAATAATTGTTTGCTTACAACCGTTGCCCCTTCGGGCTCTATGATAGATTCGATAATACCGTCATTTAGCGCCGGTACTTCCAGTACAACTTTATCCGTTTCAATTTCAACCAATACTTCGTCGCGCCGTACTTTATCGCCAACCGCTTTATGCCATTTTACAACGGTTGCATCCGCCACGGATTCCGGTAAATCAGGGGTGATAATATCAAAGTTACTCATTTTATATTCCTTTCATTTATGTATTCGCTAAATCGCCAAAGCTTCCGCTACCAGCGCTTTTTGTTGTTCATTATGTAATGCAAGATAGCCGACGGCAGGCGATGCCGAAGCCGGACGCCCCACATAACGGAGTTTGCCGTCAGCCGGCAGATTCGCCACAAAGTTATGCTGGCTGCAATACCAAGCGCCTTGGTTTAACGGCTCTTCTTGACACCAAACATAATCCTTCACGTGGGAATAGGCGGTTAAAATATCCCGCATTTCTTCATGAGGATAAGGATAAAGCTGTTCAATCCGAATAATCGCTATGTCGGTCTGGTTATTTTTGCGGCGTTGTTCCAATAAATCGTAATATACTTTACCCGCACAGAACACGACGCGTTTTACCTGTTTCGGATCTAAATCGTCAATTTCCGGAATCACATTTTGGAATGTGCCGTTAACCAGTTCTTCCGTTGTCGAAACCGCTAACGGATGACGCAATAAGGATTTCGGCGAAATCACCACAAGCGGACGGCGCACGGTACGTAGCATTTGGCGACGCAATAAATGGTAAATCTGTGCCGGAGTCGAAGGCACACAAACCTGCATATTTTGTTGCGCACAAAGTTGCAAATAGCGTTCTAAACGCGCGGAGGAATGCTCCGGACCTTTTCCCTCATAACCGTGAGGCAATAACATAACTAAACCGCACATTCTGCCCCATTTTTGTTCGCCGGAGCTGATAAATTGATCAATCACTACCTGCGCTCCGTTGGCAAAATCACCGAACTGCGCTTCCCAGATAGTTAATGTTTTCGGTGCGGCGGTGGCATAACCGTATTCAAAGGCAAGTACGGCTTCTTCGGAAAGTACGGAATCCCACACTTCAAAATGCCCTTGCCCCTGATGCAAATTCATTAACGGAATATAGGCTTTACGTTCGTTCATATTGTGCAATACGGCTAAACGGTGGAAGAACGTGCCTCGTCCGGAATCTTCGCCGGAAATACGAATATGATGTCCGTCATCCAATAAGGTAGCGTAAGCCATAGTTTCCGCCATGCCCCAATCAAAGAGTTTCTCGCCGTTTGCCATTAGTAAACGATCCGCATAGATTTTTTGCACGCGCGGGTGAATCGGATGATTTTCAGGATACTCACAAACTTTGCGTGCCAAATCTTTAAAACGCTGCGGATCAAATTTGCCGTTATACGGAGTCCATTCCTGCGTTAAGAAACTTGTCCAGTCCATTTTTTGCGTATCTAACGGGCGCCATTCGGGTACTACGCAATCGCCGCGATCTAAGCCGTCCCGATAATTATTCATCAGTTCCGTTGCTTTCGATTCGGTAATCACGCCTTCCGCTACAAGGCGATCCGCATAGACTTTGCGCGGAGTCGGATGTTGCTTGATGAGTTTATACATGACAGGTTGGGTGGCTAACGGCTCGTCGGCTTCGTTATGTCCGTGGCGACGATAAGAAACCAAGTCGATAAAAATATCCCGTTTGAATAAAGTACGGTATTCCACCGCCATTCTTGCCGCATAAGCTACGGCTTCCGGATCATCACCGTTTACATGAATCACCGGTGCTTCAATCATTTTCGCAATATCGGTACAGTATTCGGTCGAACGGGTATCGCGGGTATTTGATGTAGTAAACCCGATTTGGTTGTTAATTACGATACGAATAGTACCGCCAACGGTATAACCCCGAGTGGAAGACATATTTAAAGTTTCTTGCACCACCCCTTGACCAATAACCGCCGAATCACCATGTACGGTAATAGGTAAAACTTTTGTGAAGTGATCATCGCCGATGCGTTTTTGTCTGGCGCGAACGGAACCGGAAACGACCGGGCTGACAATTTCCAAATGGGAAGGGTTAAATGCCAACGCTAAATGCACTAAACCGGCGTCGGTCATAAAATCGGAAGAATAGCCTTGATGGTATTTTACATCCCCGGTGCCGTTACCCTGGTGCTTGCCGGCAAATTCATCAAATAATTCCGCCGGCTTTTTACCCAATACGTTCACCAACATATTTAAACGCCCGCGGTGAGCCATACCCATCACGATTTCTTTAACACCGTTTCTCGCACCGTGGCGAATAATTTCTTTCATCAACGGGATAAAGGCGTCACTACCCTCAAGAGAAAAACGTTTTGCGCCGGGGAATTTAGCGCCAAGATAACGCTCTAAACCGTCCGCCGCCGTTAATTCTTCAAGAAATTTAACTTGTTCGTCTTTGCTGAACAGCGGTTTATTTAATAGATTTTCAACTTTACGTTGCAGCCAGGTTCGCGCTTCTAAATCGTTTACGTGCATAAACTCTAAGCCTATTGTACTGCAATAGGTATTTTTTAAAGCGTAAGCAAGGTCTCTTAAAGTAATTTTATCTCTGTTATAAACATAGTTACCGATGTCGAATACTTCATCAAGATCATTATCGGTAAACCCGAAGAATTTGTAATCTAAAGTCGGCGCGTCCAGCCGTTGCCATAAGTTCAACGGATCTAAATTCGCATGCAAATGACCGCGATTACGATGAGCGTTCACCCATTGCAGAACTTTAACCAATCGTTTGCTTACATTCGGGTCAATAACACTTGCCCCCGATTGAGAATTGGAGTCTCGGGCTAATTGTTGAAAATAACTGCGAATTTGAGAATGAGGCTGCTCGACTGCGGTCGATTTTGGCAAAGAATCGAAAGTTTTACGCCAACTTTCTTCGATACCGGCAGGGTCTCTAAGATAATCTTCATAGAGATCTTCTATATAGGATTGGTTTGCTCCGCCTAATGCGGTAGAAGCAAGCCATTCTTCTAATGGGCTATTCTTTTGCATAAAACACCTGTTTTAACTATTTTTATTCAAGGGTTATAAATATAAAACGCAAACTATTATACATAGAGATTAAACCGGAACGCAGCTTTCTTTTCGGATTCCGTATATACTTTATGAAAATAGAAATTTTCCCTGCATTTGTCTAGCTTTTTTTACAAAAAAATAACATTTATTTCTTTTATTAAAAAAATAACGGCGGATTATTTTATACATACCGTCTGACGGCATAAATTAAAGTAATTTTGCTAGTTCCGAACCAAATTCCGCACGCCAGTCACGCATAAGATCGGGTAATTTATTCGGGTCTTTATGTTTTAGCCATACCCACTTCATCAAACTTTCCAAACTCCGTTTGCCGGCAATTACTTCCGCATTTAAATCCGGCGGTGCAATAGTTTTTAGCTTTTGTTGTAAATTTTTCAGACCTTGTTTATAACGCATATCATCAGCTAACCGGCTGATTTCAGGCGGGTAATATTCGGCATCGATGCGTTCGGCGCGCTCCAAAATTTGCAACATTTTTTTACCGTGAATACGAACTTCCTGCGGATTCAAACCTAACTTGAGCATTTCAGAAGTGTGTTTCGGATTATTTTGAGCTAATAACCAGAGATTCTCGCCTCGTACTACAAAATTTAACGCCAGATCCCGTTTAACCGCTTCTTCTTGCCGCCAGCTGGCAAGTAGTTTCAGCCGCATTAATTCTTCCGAATTGAGTTTCCATGCACCGGAAATGCTCAAATAAGCCTTATCTATATTTTTTACAATCCGATGTTTTTCCAATAATAAATTACAGTCAAATTCTACCGCACTTTGCCAACGGGTTTGTTCTAATGCATTCTGCATTTTGCAATATAAAGGCAATAGATACCATACATCAGCCGCTGCATAAGCGAGCTGCCTGTTTGATAACGGACGCGCCAGCCAATCCGTTCGCGACGCACCTTTGTCGATTTCCAGATTAAAATAATGTTTAATCAATGAGGCTAATCCCATAGAATTCTGAAACCCTAAGAAATTTGCCATAATTTGCGTATCTAACATCGGTGCAGGCAGTTGCTGATAATAATGCTGAAAAACCTCAAGATCTTCGTGGCAGGCATGTAATACTTTTAATATTTTGGGATCCGCAAGAAGTTGTTTGAACGGGCTGAAATCCTGAATTTCCTGCGGGTCAATCAAACTCACCTGTTCCCCGTCGTAAAGTTGAATTAATCCTAATTTAGGATAATAACTGCGGATTCGCACAAATTCGGTATCCAGTGCAATGGCCGATTTTGTAGAAGCTCTTGCACAAACGTCCGCTAATGCTTCATCATCGGTGATTAGCATAAAGTGCGGTGGATTTTGGATTTCTTTTATCTGATATGTCATTTTTAAATCTGAAAATAAATAGAAAAATAAAGCACGCCCAAAAGAACGTGCTGCTTGAAGCTTGCCACAAGCTTCCGAAGCTATAGATTATTGCGCATTACGTTTGGCTAATTCTTCATCCCGCAATACCCGGCGAAGAATTTTCCCCACATTGGTTTTCGGTAATTCGTCACGAAATTCAATTTCTTTCGGCACTTTATATCCCGTGAGTAAGTTGCGGCAATGGGCTCGTAATTCGTCACGGGTTAAACTTTCGTCTTTCTTTACTACGAAAATTTTAATCGTTTCGCCCGACACTTCATGAGGCACACCAATAGCCACCACCTCTAACACTTTTGGATTCAACATCACCACATCTTCGATTTCATTCGGATAAACATTAAAGCCGGAAACTAAAATCATATCTTTCTTACGATCCACTATGCGCATGATATAATTTTTATCCATCACCACAATATCACCCGTTGCCATCCAACCGTCTTTTAACACTTCGGCGGTAGCTTCCGGACGCTGCCAATAACCCTGCATAACCTGCTCGCCTTTTACCCAGAGTTCGCCCGGTTCGCCTAATTCCGCCTCATCGCCGTCATCACGCATAATGCGAATATCGGTATTAGGTACCGGCACGCCTATAGAGCCGTCATGTTTGTCGGTAAGAATCGTTGAAGCGGCAATAAGCGGCGAACATTCGGTCATACCATAACCTTCAATAATATTATTGCCGGTTAAGTCATGCCAACGTTGAGCAACGGATTGTTGAACCGCCATTCCGCCGCCTACGGAAAGTTTTAATGAAGAAAAATCCACTTCTTTAAAATTCTCGTTATTTAACAAGGCGTTAAATAAGGTATTTACTCCGGTAATTGCCGTAAACGGATATTTTCTCAGCTCTTTTACCATGCCGTCCACATCACGAGGGTTAGTAATGAGTACCGCGGTAATCCCTAATTCCACAAACAACAACGCATTTACCGACAGAGCGAATACGTGATACAAAGGCAGCGGAATAATAGCAATACGTTCTCTTCTGCGATCACCTATAAAGCTTTCCGCAATCCATTTTGCCTGAAAAACATTCGTAATAATATTACCGTGAGAAAGCATTGCGCCTTTTGCAATGCCTGTTGTTCCCCCGGTGTATTGCAAAAAAGCCAACGCATCGCGCGCCAAATCCGGGCGTACGAATTGACGGTGTTTGCCCACACTTAATACTTCACGAAAAGTTACCGCATGGGGCAATTTATATTTTGGTACTAATTTTTTGACATATTTAACGATAAAGTTGACTAAAGTACGCTTACCGAAAGACAACTGATCGCCCATTCGGGTCAAAATAACGTGTTTTACATCGGTGTTAAACACAACTTGCTCTACAGTCGAAGCAAAATTAGATACCACTACAATGGCTTTCGCGCCGCTATCCTGCAATTGGTGTTCTAATTCGCGGGGAGTATAAAGCGGATTAACATTCACCACCACCAAACCGGCTCTCAATACACCGAATAAAGCAATGGGATATTGCAATAAATTCGGCATCATCAACGCTACCCGTTCTCCGCGCGTCAGTTTTAATTCATTTTGCAAATATGCGGCAAAGGCACGGCTGCGTTCTTCTAACTTACGAAAGGTTAATACTTTACCCATATTAATATAGGCGGGACGATCCGGATGTTCCCGAACCGCCTTATCAAACATATCTAAAATACTGTGGTATTCAGACGTATCAATTTCCCTTGGGCTCCCTTCCGGATAATTTTTAAACCATCCCTTTTCCATTTTTTCCTCTAATAATTCTTATTAATATAAACGATACCGTAGTTTTAATTCAGGGCGCCAAAACGGATCCCAGCCCCAATGTCTGAAATGACCAAAACGTCTGAATCGGTAGTCATGCCAATCATCATATTCATAGTAATATTCTTTTGCTAAC
The DNA here is from genome assembly GCF_000007745.1 of [Mannheimia] succiniciproducens MBEL55E. GTDB lineage: Bacteria > Pseudomonadota > Gammaproteobacteria > Enterobacterales > Pasteurellaceae > Basfia > Basfia succiniciproducens. The sequence goes on from NC_006300.1 coordinate 1,364,200, forward strand.
CGCCATTGTTTATAAGCCGTTACTTTTATAATCGGATATAGATAGTCGGCTTCGTCAATTTTACCCCGCCACTGTTCTTTCAATATACCGGCGACGGTTATATATTGATCTTTTAACGAAGCCGGATCCGCAAAGCCGTCAAGATAAGCGATAAACCGCCCGTCGGTAGCGCTTTCAATGACAGGTTTTGCCGAATAAGTTGTTATCGGTAAGCTTAATATTTCCAGTTTAGTCTGATTTTTTAATGCTTCCGCTGAAATAATCTTGCCGCCCAGCCGCACTTTCCTGCACTGACAGACATAATCCGAATCTTCAATTTGTCGCAGACTTTGAATGGTAAATTCATCGCGTTCCAGCCCTTCCGGTGCGGGAACACAAGCGCTAAGCAACACGATTAACGGAAAAATGAGCCATTTTTTCATTTTATCCTCACTTATGATCTGATAAATCAAAGAGGTAATTACTCCCGACCGGGTAATTTTTTCCAGGTAACTTCATTACGCAGATACACGGGTTCAACATCTACCGCTTTAACATATTGCCGATTATACCAGGCAGGTACCGCAAGGGATAACATATATAAAGCGGAAGGCAATTGAATTGCCGAAATTTTACCAAACGGTGTTTTTGTCAGTGCTTCATAAGCCGCCCAACCGGTTCCCACATTCAACCAGTCACCCTGAGTTCGGTTTGCCCGCAATTGAGCAATAGCCTGTTCGGGGCTGCATACCTGTTCGGCAATCACTTCATTCCATTGCAAAAATTCACCGAATTCCGACCGCACTTTTTCACCTATAAGTTGGGCGAAATAGACTTCGTTCATTCTTGCATCAATGGCAGTAATTACTTGCTCCGCTTGATGCAGCTCATAAGCGGCTTGTGCCATAGCGGCAAGATCCGAAACGGGAATAACGGGCAAATCCGCACCGAGCGCTAATCCTTGAGTGATTCCGGTACCGACCCGCACACCGGTGAAACTGCCGGGGCCGCGCCCGAAAACCAAGGCATCCAGCTGATTTAACCTTAAGCCCGACTGCGCTAAAATTTCATCAACCATAGGCAAAATACGTTTTGTATGGGAACGTTGCGCTACTTCGTCTAAATGGGTTTTCTCCCCATGATGTAATAAAGCCACAGAACAGGCTTCCGTTGAAGTATCTAAGGCTAATAATGTTAAACTCATTGAATTCTCTTATATAATTAAGTTCTATTTTGCTGAATTGATTTCAGGAATTCTACCACTTTATTCAAATCCCTTGTACGTTTTGCATTGGGTAAACTTTTTAAAAATGTTTCACCATAAGGGCGGGTAACCAAGCGACTGTCACAAATGATCACCGCACCGCTGTCCGTCACATCCCGAATAAGCCGCCCGCCCCCTTGTTTCAGGGCAATTACGGCTTCCGGAATCTGAATATCATTAAACGGGTTTCCACCCTGTAACTGGCAATCTTCAACCCGCGCCTTTAATAAAGGCTCATCCGGTGAAGTAAACGGTAATTTATCGATTATCACCAAAGATAAGGCGTCACCGCGCACATCAATGCCCTCCCAAAAACTGGAGGTTGCCACCAATACGGAATGTTCTTCACTCACAAACTGTTCCAGTAATTTCGTTTTTGAAATTTCGCCTTGCAGTAAAATAGACAAACCGCTGTGTTCCCGAAAATATTCGGCAAACCCTTTCATCATAAAATATGAAGTACAAAGCACAAAGCAACGTCCTTTATTTGCTTCAATAACCGGCAGTAACATTTCCGCCAGTTTCGTCATAGTATGATTCTGATTGCTGCCGGGTAGATAACGCGGCACGCATAATAGGGCCTGTTCAGGATAATTAAAAGGGCTTTGTAAAACTTTTTCATCCGTAGCCCGAATACCTAAACGCTGACGAAAATGATTAAAACTTCCGCCGACTTCTAAGGTTGCCGAGGTAAAAATCCAAGCGCTCTCATGATTATTCATTTGCTCGCCGAATTTATCCGATACCGTTAACGGCGTAATATGTAAACCGAATTGACGATTAAATGTCTCGAACCAATAGCAATATCCTGTAACGGAAGTATCCGATAAGCGCACAAGTTGTGCCTTTAAGGCGGAAATTCGTTCAAAAATACTGTCTAAAGTTTGCGAACGGCCAAGCGCTAATTTCACCACATCCGCTATAAAATCCAGCTTTTCCTGTAGCACCTTAAAGCCTTTTTGCACATCAGGCTTTACCAACCATTCGCGCCAATTACCCCGATTATTTCCTTCGCCAAGCAATAAACGAAAATCCTGTACCATTTTCAGCAAATGGTCCGAAGCAACGCCTAATTGCGGCATATCCTTAATTTCCGTCCGATAAACAATGTTAATGTCTTTGCACAAATCAAATAACTGGCGAGAAGTAATAGATTGCCCGAAATATTGGCTGGCAATGTCGGGCAATTGGTGCGCCTCGTCAAAAATAATCACTTCCGCATTGGGAATAAGCTCGCCGAATCCGTTTTCTTTTACCGCCATATCGGCACAAAAAAGATGGTGATTCACAACCACAAGATCCGCAGCCAACGCTCTTTTTCTGGCGGCGGCGACATAACAATCGCCGTAATTAGGGCAATCCGACCCCAAACAACTTTCTGTGGTGCTTGTCAGTTGCGGTAAAATAGGGCTGTCTTCCGCAAGCTCGACGCATTCCGACAAATCGCCCGTTTTGGTAGCATTGTTCCATTTTCTTACTTTTGATAAATCCACTAATACGGATTTATCGCCAAGCACACCTTGGGCTATTACCTGATCCAAACGCTCAAGGCACAGATAGTTAGCCCGCCCTTTTAACAAGGCTATTTTTCCGGAATAATTTAAGGCTTTTTGAATGGTCGGAAGATCCCGTTTGAATAATTGATCCTGTAGGTTTTTTGAGCCTGTGGAAACGATAGTTTTCTTTTTTGACAATAAAGCCGGCGTTAAATAGGCAAAGGTTTTGCCGGTTCCGGTTCCCGCTTCAACAACTAATACGCCTTTATTCTCAATCGCTTTTCCCACGGCTTCCGCCATTTCCAATTGCTCGGAACGGGGGCGGAAATCCTTAATATTCGAGCTGAGTTGCCCCCGCTCGGAAAAAGCCGCTTTAATTTGATCTATATTAGCCATTGTGTAATTCGATTATCTTTCCCTATAAAATTTGCGCTATATTGTATCAAACCCAATGAACAAAAAGGAAATTTTATGGAATCTAAATTAATTAAACAAATAACGCCGGCTATAAGCTTACATCAATATAATGAAATTCCGGTAATTAAGCTCAACCACGCCGTCGGACAAGCGGAAATCGCCTTGCAAGGCGCACATCTGTTTAGTTGGAAACCCGCCTACTGCCCACAAGATGTACTTTGGTTAAGTGAAATCGAGCCGTTCAAACTCGGTACCGCAATCAGAGGCGGCATTCCTATTTGTTATCCTTGGTTTAATAATGCCGGTACGCCTTCACACGGATTTGCCCGAATCAGTTTATGGCAACTTAGCGATTATGAAGTTTCCGCTGAAAAAGTGCGGTTGGAATTTTCATTATTTTCAGAACAACGGCTGATTATTGCCAAAATACAATTCGTCTTCACCGGAGAATGCGAAATTACCTTTACGAATTACGCGGAAGAAAACGCCCAAGCAGCCTTACATACTTACTTTCGGGTGGGCGATATTCGTCAGCTGGAATTATATAACTTACCAACCCGCGTTTTTAATTCCTTAACTCAAACGGAAGAAAATGTTCCTTCGCCGAGAACCATCGGCGAATTAGTGGATTGCGTTTATTCCGCCGAACTTGGCGCAACCTTAATTCAGGATAATCAATTAAACCGTAAAATCAATGTAGAACATATTAATGCAAGCGATATTGTGGTTTGGAACCCATGGCATAAGCCGACGGGCGGTATGAGTGAAACGGGTTATCAGACAATGGTTTGCGTAGAAAGCGCGAGAATCAATAAACGGTTGAATTCAGGTGAACGGTTAGGGGTGAAAATTAGCCTGAGATAAATTGTTGAAGCTTCCCCATATTCCCCTTGCTTTATTAAAGAAGAGGGGAATTTGGTGATCGCACTTTTCCCATTAAATCCAACCTGCTTGAGATAATATTAATAGCATTAACGAAGAAGTTATCATTGAACCGACAGTGGTAATGCCGATAATATTGGCAACCGTCACAGAATTACCGCCCATTGCGCGAACCATTGCATAAGCGGCAGAAGCCACCGGAGTCGTATTCATTAATGCCACCACACCTAAAAGCATACCGTCTAACCCGAAAACCTTGCCGATTAGTATCATGAAAACCGGCGTAACAACTAACCGCCCGAGGCTTCCCATTAGCACAACGTTTGAGGTTTTATTGGAAAATACCGACAAATCAATGGTTGCTCCGGTACAAATCAAGGCTAAGGGTAAAGTCATATTAGCTAAATAATTGCCGGTAGAAAGCAACGGAGCCGGTAATTGCAAAGAGATACTATTTGCAATTAAGGCGAACAAAATAGCAATAATTAACGGATTTTTAATCACCCCTTTCATAATGCTCACGACACTGACGGAGCCTGTAGAAAGTGAACGGGTTAAGGTAATAACAGCCAATATATTATATAAAAAAATCACCGCCGCCGAATAAATGGACGCCGGCACCGCTGCGCTATCGCCGAATGCGCTGATACAAAAAGCTAAACCTAAAATCCCGCTGTTTCCGCGGTAAATCGCCTGAACAAAGGTACCGCGCTCCCGTTTTTCGGCAATAAATCTGGCGGCAAACAGTTCGGCTAATAAAAACAAACTGATAGTCCCGATAATACCCACCGACAATACCGCCATTTGCGAAATATAATCCACGTGCTTTCCATACACACTGAAAAATAACAAGACAGGTAAAGTAATATTAAAGACGACTTTTGTTGACTGCTCACAAAAACGATCATCGATCATTTTCTTTTTACGAATCAGCATACCAAGAATAAGCAGCAAAATTGTAGGCAGGGTAACACCGACGGAAAATATCAGCGACGAAAGAAAATCGGTTTTCATATTAGCGGCTCATAAAAACAGAAAATGTATTAGAACTGGCGGATGTGCTAATTATACTACGTAAAAATGAGATTAGCGGAACCCGTATTAAAATTTGCCAAAAAATAACCGCACTTTAAAAAAGCATATAGTTTAACAATATATGCTTTTCATACTTAATCAGCCGGATTATTCCACCATAAAACAGGCAATTCGCGTACCGTCGGAATAATCTTTCAACAAAGGTTGTTCCTGTTTACAACGTTCTGTCGCTAAACGACAACGCGTATGGAAAGCACAACCTTTTGGCGGATTGAGCGGACTTGGCAATTCACCTTCTAATTTGATTCGTTCCGAACTCAATTTTGGCGATAATCTAGGTGTGGCGGAAAGAAGCGCCTGCGTATAAGGATGGCGGGGATTTTTAAAAATCGCCTCAACCCTTCCCTGTTCGACACAACGCCCTAAATACATCACCATAACCTGATCCGCAATATGTTCTACAACGGAAAGATCGTGAGAAATAAACACATAAGACAAGCCCATTTCTTTCTGTAAATCCATCATCAAATTCAGCACTTGAGCGCGCACCGAAACATCTAACGCGGAAACAGGTTCATCGGCAACCACAATATCAGGCTGCAACATTAACCCGCGGGCAATGGCGATACGCTGACGTTGCCCGCCGGAAAACATATGAGGATAACGATGATAAAATTCCGCCCGCAGCCCTACTTTTGCCATAATTTCCAGTACCCGGGCTTTGCGCTGTGCCGCCGTCAAGTCCGTATTAATCACCAGCGGTTCTTCTAAAATAGAACCGATTTTTTTTCGCGGATTCAAAGAACCATAAGGGTTTTGGAACACAATCTGAATCTTTTGACGGCGCAGTTTTTGTGTAGTTTTATCATTTTCCAAAAAGTTTTGGCCGTTATAATAAAGCTCGCCGTCAGTGGGCGTTTCGATCATGGTCAACAGGCGCCCTAAGGTGGATTTACCGCAGCCGGACTCGCCTACCACCGCCAAGGTTTGCCCTTTTTCCAAACAAAAAGATACGCCGTCTAAGGCTTTAACCAGTTGAGGTTTAGCAAACAGACCTTTTTTGACCGGATAATATTTTTTTAGATTTACGGCCTCAAGCAATGGTGTCGCTTGTTTTATCGATTCAGACATTGCTCGGTTCTCCTTGTGCGTTTAACGGGGTATGGCATTTTACCTTGCCTTCACCCAATTGAATCAAATCCGGTTCAACCCGACGGCAATGTTCCGTTGCATAAGGGCAACGAGGATTTAATAAACAGCCTTGTGGCCTGTCGTATTTTCCCGGTACGACACCCTGTAAAGACTGCAATCGGGATTTACCTTCGGCAAATTCGGGCAACGAACGCAATAGTGCCTGGGTATAAGGATGTTTCGGCCGTTTGAAAATTTCTTCCGCCCGCCCTTCTTCGACTACCTGTCCGGCATACATCACAATAATACGATGGGCGGCTTCCGCTACTAACGCCAGATCATGAGTGATCAGAATCAATGCCATATTTTCTTGCTTTTGCAAAGTTAACAACAAATCGACGATTTGTGCCTGAATAGTTACGTCCAGTGCCGTTGTCGGTTCGTCGGCAATTAATAATCTAGGTTTACAGGCGATCGCCATGGCAATCATCACCCGTTGCGACATTCCACCGGAAAGTTGGTGCGGATAAACATCTAAACGGGACTCGGGAGCGGGAATACCGACCAATTTTAATAACTCGACGGTTCGTTCTCGACGTTCTTTTTTGCTGCCGCCCTGATGTGCCTTCAGCGCTTCCATAATCTGATAACCCACGGTATAACAAGGATTTAGGCTGGTCATCGGATCCTGAAAAATCATCGACACATCGGCACCTACTATTTTTCGTTTTTGTTTTTCATTTAAACTTAACAAATCCACGCCGTCAAAAGATAAAGCTTCTGCGGATACCCGCCCCGGATAATCAATCAACCCCATAATTGCCAGAGAACTGACGGATTTACCGGAACCGGATTCCCCCACAATGCCCAACACTTCGCCCTTATTGACCGAATAACTAATACGATCTACCGCTTTAAAAGGGGCTTTTCCATCACCAAAATGAACGGAAAGTTGGTTTACATTTAATAATGACATCGTCCGCTCCTTACTGTTTTAATTTTGGATCAAGAGCGTCGCGCAAACCGTCGCCCATTAAGTTAAACGCTAAAACCAATAATAAAATGGCAACCCCGGGAATAGTCACCAACCAGCTTGCCGCCTGCATAAAACTGCGGGCTTCTGCAAGCATTGTTCCTAATTCCGGCGTAGGGGGTTGGGCGCCGATGCCTAAAAAGCCTAATGCCGCCAATTCAAGAATCGCATTGGAAATACCCATAGTCATTTGCACAATTAATGGCGCTAAACAATTTGGCAGAATAACAATAAACATAAGCCGTAAAACGCCGGCTCCCGCAACACGGGAAGCCACTACGTAATCCCGGTTTTTTTCGTTTAATACGGAAGCGCGCGTTAACCGCACATAACTCGGTACGGACACAATAGCGATAGCAATGGCGGCATTAAATAACGAGGGCCCTAAAATAGTTACTAATGCGATGGTTAGCAACAAACTTGGAATCGCCATCATAATATCCATCAAACGCATGACGATAACATCTAATAATCCGCCGTAATAGCCCGCCAGCAGGCCTAAAATTACACCGAAAATACAGGACAGTATAACAATCAATAAACCGATAAAAACCGATAATCGGGCTCCATAAATAATGCGGGAAAGAATATCGCGCCCGATATCGTCCGTGCCTAAGAAATAAGAAAGCGATCCGTTTTCCATCCAGGCGGGCGGCAATAATAATGCATCACGGTGTTGCACAATAGGATCATAAGGCGAAACAAAAGGTGCACAAATACAGATAAAAAAGACCGCCGCAATAAATGTCAAACCAATAACGGCGCCTTTATTTTGTCTGAAATAATACCAAAACTCTTGCAATGGTGTTTGAGGTGTAGATGAAGTGATTTCAGTAGTCATTAAAATTTCCTAATTATGGCGAATACGCGGGTTCACCACGCCATAAATAACATCAACAAGTAAATTAACGACGATAATAATCGTTGAAATAATCAATACGGAACCCTGTAATACAGGATAATCGCGGGCGTTAATAGCATCAATAATCCATTTGCCGATACCCGGCCATGAGAAAATGTTTTCCGTAAGCACCGCGCCGGACAATAACTGCCCCACAATCAGCCCTACCACCGTAATAACGGGAATCAATGCGTTACGTAACGCATGCACAATCACAATTCTTGTCGTGCTTAAACCTTTGGCTTTAGCGGTGCGGATATAATCCTCCCCTAACACTTCCAGCATGGAGGAACGCGTCATCCGGGTAACTACCGCAAGCGGGATTGTGCCTAACACAACAGCAGGCAGAATTAGGGATTTGATTGCCGCAACAAATGCGCCCGGCTCGCCGGAATTCCAGGTATCAATCAGCATAAAGCCGGTATCGAAATCGATCCAGTATTCATCGGGCAAACGTCCGCCGGCGGGCAATCCCAAGAAATTAGAAACATAGAGAATAAGGATAAGCCCCCACCAAAAAATAGGCATGGAATAACCGGTCAGTGATAACGCCGTGACCGTGTGGGAGATCCAGCTGTCTTTTTTTACCGCGGCAATAACCCCAAGAAAAATCCCGGCAATTAACGACCACAGCAAGGCAAAAAACGCCAGTTCTACAGTAGCGGGGAAAAGAGTGAAGAATTCTTTCAAAACCGGTTCATTATTACGGAATGAACGACCGAAATCTCCTTGTACAACGCCTTTTATATAATTTAGATATTGTTCGGGTAAAGGATCGTTCAACCCCATTTGCTCCATCATTTGCGCATGAACGATAGGATCAACGCCACGCTCTCCCATACGGATTTCAACAGGATCGCCGGGAATAAAATGAACCAGTGCAAACGTAACCAACGTGATGGCTAAAAAAGTAGGAATAACCATCAAAATACGTTTGAGAATAAACTTAAACATAAAATTTCTCGTTAGGTTGTAATTATGAAAAGTGCGGTGATTTTTTCGTTTCTATGACAATACCCGCACCAAAGATAAGCATATTTTCTTATTAGGGGGTATGGAGGGGTTTGGCAGGAGTTTGCTTTACCTAAGTTTTAAAGCATAAAGACCTTAAATAATGAAAATACCCCGCGAAATTAAATTATCGGGCGCTTCAACCGACAGCGCCGTCAATGTCAATAATTAATAATAAAACAGCAATCGTCGAACAAAACATTAGCATATAAGAACTTGATTGCAAAGTCTCCCCGAGAAGAAAAGAAGCCGAGGATATAGAAAAAAGATTTAAATAATCCCTAAAGCTTTTCTAAATTTGCCAAATGCGCAATTAACCATTTGATCCCCTGCCCCTGGAACGCGATTTGCAAACGGGTGTTATTATCCGAGCCTTCAACATTAATCACCGTTCCCGTGCCGAATTTGCCGTGTTTCACTTTTTGCCCGGTTTTCCAACCGCTGTCGTTTAACGGTGAAATTTTCACAGAACCGACCGCACTTTGATTGTAAGCGCGGGTAACCGTACCCCGCAAACGAACCGCCTGAATACATTCCTGCGGTAATTCATTGATAAAACGGGACGGAATATGACGCTCTTCTTTGCCGTATAATCGGCGACTTTCCGCATAGCAAATAGTCAATTTCTGTTTTGCTCGGGTGATCCCCACATAAGCCAAACGGCGTTCTTCTTCCAAACGCCCCGGTTCTTCTAAAGACATAAAACTAGGGAATAAGCCTTCTTCTACGCCGACCATAAACACCCGCGGAAATTCCAGACCTTTAGCCGAATGCAAAGTCATCATTTGCACACAGGATTGATGAGGAGATGCCTGCTCTTCACCGGCCTCAAGAGATGCATGCGTTAAAAAGGCGCTTAGATCCGACATATCTTCCGCATCATCAGGTTTGATGAATTCCCGCGTTGCGGAAACCAGTTCTTCCAGGTTTTCAATACGAACCTCACCTTTTTCGCCTTTTTCCTGTTTATACATTTCATATAAACCGGAATGCTTAATGACAAAATCCGTTTGCGCAAATAAAGGCATTTCTTCCGTTTCCTGCGCCAAGGAATTAATTAATTCGCAAAAGCGCAGTAATGCCGTTGCCGAACGTCCTGCCAGTTTATTTTCACCGATAGCTAACTGAGTGGCTTGCCATAAGGTAATTTCCCGCTCGCGGGTAAGATTACGCAACACATCTAAAGTGCGATCGCCAATACCGCGTGTCGGCGTATTGATAACCCGTTCAAAAGCGGCGTCATCCTGCCGATTCGCAATCAAACGCAAATACGCCAACGCATCTTTAATTTCCTGACGCTCGAAGAACCGCATACCGCCATAAATCCGATAAGGAATTTGCGCGCGAATCAAAGCCTCTTCAATCACGCGGGACTGACTGTTACTGCGATATAACACCGCACAATCATTGAGTTCGCCGCCGTCTTCCCACCAGATTTTAATTTGAGAAGAAACAAACAAAGCTTCATCCAATTCGTTAAATGCGGCATAAATACCGACGGGCTCGCCTTTGTCGCCCTCGGTCCAAAGATCTTTTCCCAAACGGTTACTGTTATTGGAAATAAGCTGGTTTGCCGATTGCAGAATATTGCCCGTAGAACGATAATTTTGTTCTAAACGAATGGTTTTCGCTTTATGGAAATCATCTAAAAAACGCTGAATATTTTCAACTTGCGCACCGCGCCAGCCATAAATGGATTGATCGTCATCACCCACGATCATAACATTGCCGGTCTCGCCCGCCAGCAATCGAATCCAGGCATATTGAATTTTGTTGGTATCCTGAAATTCGTCTACTAAAATTTGCTGGAAACGTTGCCGATAACGCTGCAGAATTACCGGTTTTTTGAGGAATAATTCGTAGGCACGCAATAAAATTTCCGCAAAATCCACTAATCCGGCTCGATCGCAGGTATCCTGATAAATGCGATAAATATTAATCCATTCACGCTCTTGTTTATCGTTATTATCATCAATTTGGTGAGGGCGTAATCCGTCATCTTTTTTATTATTGATATACCAGCAAGCCTGTTTTGCGGGAAACATTTTTTCATCGTAATTATGTAGTTTAAGCAGGCGTTTCAGTAAACGTAGCTGATCTTCGCTGTCCAGAATTTGGAAATCCTGCGGTAAATTCGCATCCAGATAATGAGCACGCAATAATCGGTGGGCAATACTGTGAAAAGTGCCCACCCACATACCGAACAAACGGCGGGAAGAATGTTGTGAAAGGGTGGATTCAATACGCTGGCGCATTTCCGCCGCCGCTTTATTGGTAAAGGTTACCGCCATGATACTGCCTTCAGAAATCCCTTCAACGGCAATTAACCAAGCGATTCGGTGCGTTAGCACTCTGGTTTTACCGCTGCCGGCACCGGCCAACACAAGATAATTTCCAAGCGGCGCCGCTACAGCTTCACGTTGTTTATCGTTTAATCCGTCGAGTAATTCTGAAATATCCATCAATTTACCGTTTTATCTGTTTATTTTTACAGGGGATTATATTGTCTGTATGGCATTTGTCAATGCAATCCTCCGACCTCATTTACAAATAAAAGGAAACCTTTTATAGTTATCGCCGTTAGTCGGGGTGCTTAAATTAGCTGAGAAAATACCCGTGAACCTGATACAGTTAACACTGGCGTAGGAAACTAATCAATCTATTGAGAACTCTTTCGTTTAAGTGTTGGTTGTTTTGTTTTCACTAGTCAAGGAGCAGATCAATGACAACTTTACTATCATCACATCCTCTCAAAACTTTGATAAAATCGACCGCACTTTTATGCGGATTATCCTTATTTCTTCCCTCCGGCGCACAGGCTGAAGGCAAACTCAATATTTATTGCAGCGTGCAAAACACGACCTGCGAAAAAGTCGCGCAAGCTTTTTCAAAAAAATATAATGTGAAAACCCAGTTTGTACGTAACAGTACGGGTACGGTATTAGGCAAAATTAAAACGGAAAAAGATAATCCGCAAGGAGACGTTTGGTATGGCGGAACCCTCGAACCGCATTTGCAGGCGGCGGATTTAGGTTTGCTGGAAAAATACCGTTCGCCTAACCAAAAAGATATTTTGCCGATATTTAAAGATCTCACTGAAAAACGTGGCGAATACACTTCCGTTATTTATCTAATGGAACTCAGTATGGGCATAAACAGTAAGAAATTAGCCTCGCTCAATATCGAGCCGCCCAAATGTTTTGCCGATTTGCTCGATCCCCGCTTCAAGAACCAAATTCAATATGCAGATCCCCGTGTATCCGGTACCGGTTATTCTTTCTTAATTGCCTTGGTTTCCCTTTGGGGGGAAGAAAAAGCCTTTGATTTCTTAGCCAAATTAAATAAAAACATTGCGCAATATACTAAAAGCGGGCTGGCGACCAGCAATCTGGCAAGCGGCGAAGTCGCCGTGGACATCAGTTTTTTCCACACTTACGTTCGGGAAAAAGAAAAAGGCGCTCCGGTTGAAGGCGTTTATCCTTGCGAAGGAACCGCTTATACTTTAGGGGCAACCAGCATTATTAAAGGCGCCCGCAATTTAGATAACGCCAAATTATTCACCGATTGGGCATTAACGCCAGAAGCGCAGGAAGTGCATTGGCGCGAAGCGGATTCCTATCAACTGCCGGCAAATATTCATGCGCAATATTATCCGGGCATGCATGTGCCGGCTAATCCTAAGATCATTGATATTGACTTTATCCGTTTCGGTTCCAACGAACAAAGCAAACGACTGATTGAACGCTGGGTGAACGGCATTTTAAGTAACCAGCCTCAATAAACAAAAAAACGGCATTCAAAATCATCGAATGCCGTTTTCTTTTTATACAAAAATCCGGAAATTTTAACCGCACTTTTTAACCGTTTTCGACAAATTGTTCCCTTAATTTATGCAATTGGTCACGAATTGCGGCCGCTTTTTCAAATTCCAAATCCTGTGCAAATTTATACATTTGCTGTTCAAGTTTCTTAATTTGTTGCTGATATTCTTTCGCAGTCATCGGTATTGCATAAGTTGTCGCAGGCTCGGCCGCTTTTTGGCTACGCGGTTTGTTTCTTGATTTATTCGAACCACCCTGACCTATATCCAATAACTCGCCCACTTTTTTATTTAATCCTTGCGGCGTAATGCCGTGTTCCTCATTATATTTCATTTGCTTTTCACGACGGCGGTTAGTTTCGGTGATCGCCTTTTCCATGGAATTGGTAATACGATCCGCATAAAGAATGGCTTTGCCCTTTAAATTACGCGCCGCCCGACCGATAGTTTGAATTAACGAACGTTCGGAACGCAAGAAACCTTCTTTATCCGCGTCAAGAATGGCAACCAGCGACACTTCCGGAATATCCAGTCCTTCCCTTAATAAGTTGATTCCTACCAACACGTCAAATTCGCCTAAACGTAAATCGCGGATAATTTCCACCCGTTCCACGGTGTCGATATCGGAATGCAAATAACGCACTCTTATGCCGTGTTCATCCAAATAATCGGTAAGGTCCTCCGCCATGCGCTTAGTCAATGTAGTTACCAGTACTCGCTCATTGCGATCCGCACGCTGACGGGCTTCGGACAGCAAATCGTCTACCTGAATAGAAACCGGACGGATTTCAATTTCCGGATCAAGCAAGCCCGTCGGGCGCACCACCTGGTCGATAATTTCCGTACCTGATTTTTCCAATTCGTAAGGTCCGGGCGTTGCCGAAACATAAATAGTCTGCGGCGCCAAGCGTTCGAATTCTTCAAAACGCAGCGGTCGGTTATCCAATGCGGAAGGCAAACGAAAGCCGTATTCCACCAACGTTTCTTTACGCGAACGGTCACCGCGGTACATACCGCCGATTTGCGGCACCGTGACATGAGACTCATCAATAACCAGCAAAGCATCGGAAGGCATATAATCAAATAAGGTAGGCGGTGGCTCCCCCTCATTCCGACCGGATAGGTAGCGGGAATAATTTTCGATCCCGGAACAATAACCCAATTCGTTCATCATTTCTATATCAAACTGAGTACGCTGGGTAATTCGCTGTTCTTCCAATAATTTGTTTTCTTTAATGAAATATTCCCGGCGATCCGCTAGCTCCGATTTGATTTTTTCAATGGCATCTAAAATTTGTTCTCTCGGCGTTACATAATGAGTTTTCGGGTAAACGGTAAATCTCGGCACTGCACCAAAACCGGTACCGGTTAACGGGTCAAATAAGCTTAAGCGCTCAATTTCATCGTCGAATAATTCGATTCGTACCGCCCGATCATCGGATTCGGCCGGGAAAATATCAATAATTTCACCTCGCACCCGAAAAGTACCGCGCTGAAAAGCCTGATCGTTGCGGGTATATTGCAATTCGGCTAAACGGACTAAAATTTGACGCTGATCGATAATCGCCCCCGTTTGCAAATGCAGCATCATTTTTAAATAGGAATCCGGATCACCTAAACCATAAATAGCGGAAACGGAAGCCACAACAATAGTGTCACGGCGTTCAAGGAATGATTTTGTAGCGGACAGGCGCATTTGTTCGATTTGATCATTAATGGAAGCGTCTTTTTCGATAAATGTATCGCTACTCGGCACATAAGCCTCAGGCTGGTAATAATCATAATAAGAAACAAAATATTCCACGGCATTTTCCGGAAAGAAAGCTTTCATCTCCGCATAAAGCTGAGCCGCCAAAGTTTTATTCGGAGCAAGTAACATCGCCGGGCGGTTAAGCTTTGCGATCACATTGGCGATGGTAAAGGTTTTTCCCGAACCGGTCACACCGAGCAAGGTTTGATGAGCAAGCCCGTCATTTAAATTTTCCGCCAATATTTCTATAGCTTGAGGCTGATCGCCCGAAGGTTTAAATTCGGAATGCAGAATAAAGGGTTTCGAATTGATTTTATGTGACATAAATAATCTGCCGAGTTAAAGAATTAAGAACCGTAATGACGGGCTTAGTTTAACATAAATTCATCACAAATTCAGGGAGTAAAAATGTAAGTTTTACACAGACTTACATTTGTCAATAAGAAAGCTTCACAAAAATGAAAAATTTTTTAAAAAAATTCCTGGAATTTTCATAACTTATTGATAAATAAAGAAATGACATTTTACAACCAATTTATTGTTAAAATAGTAAAACCCCTGTTTTCATCAGGGTTTAGCCAACTTCTTAAAGAATAACTCACAGAGTTATCCACAGATTTTGTGGATAGAAAATTTTCGCCGGAAATTTAAAAAATTTTTCTAATTGACAGTTGACAATAAGCGGACTTCCCTTTATTATTCGCCACCTACTTAATTCGATACCCCAAGGTTTGTCCATCTTTTATAAACAGACCTTAATGTTACAGAATAATTCCTCCTTAGTTCAGTCGGTAGAACGGCGGACTGTTAATCCGTATGTCGCTGGTTCAAGTCCAGCAGGAGGAGCCAAATTCTCTTTTGGTTACTTTTATTTGTCTCCTTTTATAAAAGTGTAGTGTATCAGCCAAAAGATTTTTTTGCCCGCCCTTTTTGCGGGCTTTTGTTTTTTTAACGTCCCGCTTTTATTTCTTCGCAACCCTATTCAATTTTTATCATTCTATATATAATTCCCGTTCGTTTTATTGATTTAGGATCTCTTATGTATCTTCCTTCTCTTGCCATTATCGGCGGTTTAATTCTGTTAATCTGGTCGGCGGATCGTTTTGTTGACGGAGCCACCGCCACGGCGCGCGCTTTCGGTATGCCTCAACTTTTAATCGGTATCGTTATTATCGGTTTTGGTACTTCCGCGCCGGAAATGATTGTCTCCGCGCTTTCCGCATTAAACGGCAATCCGGGCATTGCGCTGGGAAATGCTTACGGCTCAAATATTACCAATATTGCGTTAATTCTGGGGTTAACCGCCCTCATTTCACCTTTAGCGGTAAATTCACAAGCGTTAAAACAGGAATTGCCAATGCTTATTTTCATTACCGCAATTTCCGCCCTGTTAATCTATGATAACGAAGTTTCCCGATTAGATGCCTTTGTTTTATTATTTATTTTCTTTATTTATATGAGTTGGTCGATCATAAACGGGTTAAAAAACAAAAATGACAGTCTGGCTCGAGAAATTACGGAAGAATTGGCCGAACAGGAAGAGATGAGCTTAAAACAGGCGCTTATGTGGTTACTCGTAGGTCTGGTATTATTAATGACCAGTTCTCAGTTATTAGTTTGGGGAGCCGTTGAATTCGCCCATTATTTCGGTGTCAGCGACTTAGTTATCGGTTTAACTATTGTCGCGGTCGGCACATCATTGCCGGAGCTCGCCTCCTCTTTAGCAGCGGCAAAAAAGGATCAGGTAGATTTAGCCGTCGGCAATATCATCGGTTCTAATTTATTTAACACACTTGCGGTTGTAGGAATTGCCGGTGTGATTTCGCCGATGCAAATAGGGCCTGAAGTCTTTAACCGAGATATGCTGGTAATGTCCGCACTGACAGTCGCCTTATTAATCTTCGGATTAGGTTTCGGCAGAAGCAAAAAAGCGGGGAAAATCAACCGATTTGAAGGTTTATTGTTTTTTGTCTGTTATATCGTCTACAACCTATACTTATTTCAAACTGCGGTATAAATTTGCGAATTTTTTACCGCACTTTTGATAAAAATTGAGCGACATAAATGTCGCTCAATTTTTTGGGTTATTGCGGCAGAGTATCGGGGAATTCTTCAATTTTTACCGGCAATTCTAACTGGTTACCGGCACGTTCAATCAACACCTTCACCACACTTCCCGGACGAACGTTGCTGATAACCTGCATCATTTGCGCCGGCGAATTCGCTTTTTCACCGTTGAATTCCAAAATAACGTCATTCGGCTGAATACCGGCTTTCGCCGCAGGACCGTTGCTTACCACACTTTTTACTTTAACTCCCGGCTCGGAATCGGAACCGTCGTTAAAGATAATATCGCTTTGCACACCAAAAAAACCGCGGATAACACGACCGTCACGGATAATCTTTTGCAACACGTCATTGGCGATATTCATCGGAATGGCAAAATTTAATCCTTCTGCGACATCCGAAGGATCCTTGCCGAAACTTAATGTGCTGATACCCACTAATTCACCCACTGAGTTAATTAAAGCGCCCCCCGAATTTCCCCGGTTAATCGAAGCATCGGTTTGGATAAAGTTTTGGCGTCCTACCGAATCTCCAATAGCATTGCGACCAGTGGCGCTGATAATACCCTGGGAAACACTTTGTCCCAAGTTGTAAGGATTACCGATAGCCAGCACAACATCGCCCACATGAATCGAACGATCCGGATTTTGCGGAATGGTGGTCAGGTTATCCGCACGAATTTTTAATACTGCGAGATCAGTCAATTTATCCGTACCAATCAATGTGGCTTCAAATAAAGCGCCGTTTTGTAAAGCCACTACAATTTGATCGGCATTTTGAATAACGTGCATATTAGTCAGAATATAGCCGTCTTTCGACATAATCACACCCGATCCCAGATTATTGACTTGAAATTTCTCATCGACACTGGAAGAAGATAATGATTGATTATAAACATTCACCACTGCAGGCGAGGCGGCACGTACCGCATTTTTAAAAGATAAAACCACGTCTTCGCCGGAATAAAACGGTTGTCCGGTTGAAGAAAAACGAGGTAAAACCGCTAATATAAAACCCGCACAAGCTAAACCGATAACAGCGGACTGAATAATTTTCTTTAGCATTATTGATTACTTCCTCATGTAAATCATTTTAATATCATCACCTACTTTTTCCATGGATTGGAGCCGCCATAAAGGCGCATCCGCTAATTTAGTTAAATGCGGCAAATGACATAGGCCTTTTGCTTCGTCACCCAATAATTTAGGCGCTATATATAACACCAATTCATCCACTAAATTCTGCTCGATTAATGCCCCCGCCAATTTAGCACCCGCTTCTACCCAAACGGAATTAATTTGGCGTTTGCCTAATTCTATCATCAAGGCTTGCAGTAAGCTTTGTTCCTTTTCAGGCATTAAACAGATAATTTCGCAATTCGCAGGAAAATCCGTAAGATCCCGCGGTTGTATACCCGCCAACCAAACAGGCGAATCTATCTTAAACAGATTAAGCTGAGATGAAATTTGCTGTTTAGAATCAATAATCACACGTACCGGCTGGCGCACCGTTTCTTTTTTATAATCTGCTTTTAACTGTTCGGGAAATTGCTCCCAGCGCACATTTAAACTTGGGTTATCAGCCAGCACCGTACCGCTAGCCGATAAAATAGCGGAAGCCTTTGCTCGCTCCTGTTGCACGTCAATGCGTGCCGATTCACCGGTAATCCACTGGCTTTCACCAGTCGATGTGGCGGTTCTGCCGTCAATTGTCATTGCCATTTTCAATTGCACATAGGGGAGCCCGGTTCGCATACGTTTTAAAAAACCGCGATTTAACCGCTCCGCTTGTTCTTGTAATAACCCTACCGCAGTTTCAATCCCCGCCTGTTGTAACATTTTCAGCCCTTGACCGGCAACAGAAGGATTCGGATCTTCCATTGCCGCAATCACTTTAACCACGCCGGCTTCAATTAACCCTTTCGCACACGGCGGCGTACGCCCGAAATGGGAACAAGGCTCAAGAGTTACATAAGCGGTGGCGCCTTTTGCGTTTTTCCCCGCCTCGCGCATAGCCATAACCTCCGCATGAGGTTCGCCCGCTTTAAAATGAAAACCTTTGCCGACGATTTCACCCTGTTTCACTAAAACACAACCGACGGACGGATTAGGGGTAGTAGTAAATTGCCCCTTTTCAGCTAATTCAATGGCTAGTTGCATAAATGCGCGATCTTGTTCGGTAAATTCGCTCATGTTTAATCCTTTAACTTTTCAATTTCGTTACTGAACTCGTTAATATTTTCAAAACTTAAATAAACCGAAGCAAAACGAATATACGCCACTTTATCCAGTTTTTTCAGCTCTTCCATTACCAAAGAGCCCACTAATTTACTCGGCACTTCTCGTTCGCCGGTTGCCCGTAACTGATGAGTAATATGACTGATTGCCTTTTCTACGTCATCGGCGCTTACCGGGCGTTTTTCCAGCGCATGCTGGATGCCGCGGCGTAATTTATCTTCATTAAAAGGTTCACGCATACCGTTATTTTTGATAATTTTAGGCACCACTAATTCAGCCGTTTCAAAGGTGGTAAAACGCTCATGACATTTCGTGCATTCACGACGACGACGAACCTGATAGCCATCTGAAACCAAACGGCTGTCAATAACCTTGGTTTCTTCTGTTGAACAAAATGGGCAATGCATAAGCTTTTTCTCCTAAGAGATGAAAATGTTGGCTGATAATAACAAAGTTTAGCCCGCTTTACGATATAAAAGGCTTTGTTTTATTTTTTAATTTCCTCTTTTATTGAATAATAATCTAACAAAATCTCTGTTATGATGGAACTTATCAACAACAGGCATATTTTTGTCCTTTTTAATCCTCTTTAACTTGCCATTATGATTTAACTGTGGCAATTTAAAACATCATTTCATTTTAACGGAGGTATCTATGAAAGTAACCAGTTCCGCCATTAAAAACGGCGCTTTTGAAGATAAATACGGTAAACGGGGCTCACAGTTTACACCGAACGGTATGCCGAGTTATTCCATTCCTTTTGAAATTACAGGGGCGCCGGAAGGCACTAAATCTTTTGCCGTGGTATTAGAAGATAAAGATGCCGTTACCGCCAGCGGATTTGTTTGGATCCATTGGTTAATCGCTAATTTAGAACGCACCTCCGTTTTGGAAAACGAAAGCCAAACGGCGACGGATTTCATTCAGGGTGCCAATTCCTGGTCCAGTGTTTTAGCTAAACTTGATATTACCGAGGCTTCGGCTTACGGCGGCATGGCACCGCCAAACTGCCTGCATCGCTACGAGCTTTTTGTTTATGCTTTAGATACGAAATTAGACTTACAGCCGGGTTTTAAATTTAATGAGTTGCACTTTGCTATGCAGGGACACATTTTAGCAAAAGCGGAAATTATGGGTACTTACGATGTTTAATCAAAAGTGCGGTCAAAAAAATAGTTTTTTTGAACCTTGGCTATGCCGACATTCCCGAAAAGAAAAACGATCCGTTATACGGATTGCAGATACTTTTCCATGATTTTTATCATAAATTAAGTCTTCTTCTGACCTTATAGGAGAAGGCTTTTCATTAATACACAGAGGTACAAAATGAGTACGGATACGCAAGAAAACGAATCAAGTAAAAACCGCCGCAATATGATTATTCTTATTGCAGATATTGGGTTATTTTTTATTTTATTAAATGTTCTCCCCTTTGATGAAGCGCCAAGAAAAGGACTTTCCCTGTTAGCTTTTGTTGCTGTTCTTTGGCTCACCGAAGCCTTACACGTTACCATCACCGCTCTTTTTGTTCCTATTTTAACTATCGGCTTGGGATTGTTCTCCACCAAAGAAGCGTTAGTGGCTTTCGCCGACCCTACCATCTTTCTGTTTTTCGGTGGATTTGCCTTAGCCGCTGCGTTACACATTCAAAAAATTGATCGCTTGATCGCCAATAAAATTATGACGATGGCAAAAGGCAATCTGTGCGTCGCCGTCTTATTTTTATTCTTTGCTACCGCTTTTTTATCTATGTGGATGAGCAATACCGCCACTGCCGCCATGATGATTCCGCTCGCCATGGGGATTATGAGTAATATGGACAGAGAAAAAGAGCATAACACTTATGTGTTCGTGCTATTAGGTATTGCTTACAGTGCAAGTATCGGCGGTATGGGAACCTTAGTCGGCAGTCCGCCGAATGCGATTGCCGCCTCACAAGTAAATTTAACTTTTGCAGACTGGGTAAAATACGGCGTACCGGTCATGTTATTGCTGTTCCCGATTGTGATCGGCTTGCTTTACTTTAATTTCAGACCGAAATTTAATCAAACCTTTGATTACCAATTCGAGCAAATCCAATTAACTACTCCGCGAATTATCACCCTGAGTATTTTCGTTCTTGTCGCCTTATTATGGGTTTTAGGATCGGAAATTAACCCTTACATAGCAAGCTTGCTAGGATTAGGCGGTAAAATTGCAAGCTTTGACAGTATCGTCGGCGTTTCTGCCGCATTATTACTTTGTATCTGCCGGGTTGTGAACTGGGAACAAATTCAGCATCACACCGAATGGGGCGTATTATATCTCTTCGGCGGCGGTTTGACCCTAAGCGCCGTATTAACCCATACCGGTGCGAGTAAAATTATGGCGGACGGCATTGTCGCCATTATTGAAGGCAAACATTACTACATTATCTGCTTAATTATCGCCTCCTTTATCGTGTTACTCACGGAATTCACTTCAAATACCGCCAGTGCGGCGTTATTAGTACCGATTTTTATTTCCATTGCCGAATCACTCAATATGTCGCCGCTCGGTTTTGCATTAATTATCGGTTTGGGCGCTTCCTGCGCCTTTATGATGCCGGTGGGGACGCCGCCGAATGCCATTGTGTTCAGTACCGGAATGGTCAAACAGCGCGATATGTTGCGGTCATATAAAATAAACCTAAGCTGTATCATTATCGTTTCGGCTATCGGTTATTTATTCTGGCTGTAAACTTTATTCCGACAATCAAAAGTGCGGTGAAAAATTTAAGATTTTTTTACCGCACTTTTACTTTCATCCAATCGCCGCAAAAACTGCTATAATTCACTTTCAACGATTTAACTCACTTATAACAGGAAAAAATATGGCAAACTCAGTAATTACCGTTATCGGTAAAGACCGTGTCGGTATCGTTTACGACGTATCAAAAATACTTGCGGAAAACCAAATCAATATCGTGAATATCACCCAACAATTAATGGATGATTACTTCACCATGATTATCTTGGTAGACACATCAAAATGTTCCAAATCATTCCCCGAATTAGCGGAATTCTTCACTCAAGAAAGTAAAAACCTTGCCTTAGATATTCGTTTGCAAAACGAAGAAATCTTTAAAGCAATGCACCGGATCTAACGGAGTGAATGATGACAATTCAATCTAGCGAAATTTTAGAAACCATTCGAATGGTGGCGGATCAAAACTTTGACGTGCGAACCATCACCATCGGTATTGATTTACACGACTGTATCACCAACGATATTGATCAGTTAAATCAAAATATTTACAACAAAATTACCACTATCGGCAAAGATTTAGTGGAAACCGCCAAAATCCTTTCCGCGAAATACGGCGTACCTATTGTAAATCAACGGATTTCCGTCACCCCTATCGCACAAATTGCCGCGGCAACCAAAGCGGATTCTTACGTATCTATTGCACAAACCTTGGATCGTGCGGCGAAAGCGATCGGCGTATCCTTTATCGGCGGCTTTTCCGCGCTGGTACAAAAAGGCATGTCGCCTTCCGACGAAGTGTTAATCCGTTCAATTCCGGAAGCCATGAAAAGCACGGATATCGTATGCAGCTCCATCAATATCGGTTCAACCCGTGCGGGTATCAATATGAATGCGGTAAAACTGGCGGGCGAAACCATTAAACGCACGGCGGATATCACGCCGGAAGGCTTTGGTTGCGCCAAAATCGTGGTGTTCTGCAATGCGGTGGAAGATAATCCGTTTATGGCGGGCGCTTTTCACGGTTCGGGCGAAGCGGATGCGGTAATTAACGTGGGAGTTTCCGGTCCGGGCGTGGTGAAAGAAGCCTTGGCGAATTCCAATGCCACCAGCTTAACCGAAGTGGCGGAAGTGGTGAAAAAAACCGCCTTTAAAATTACCCGCGTGGGTGAATTAATCGGTCAGGAAGCGTCAAAAATGCTGAATATTCCATTCGGTATCCTGGATTTATCCCTCGCCCCTACACCGGCGGTGGGCGATTCGGTGGCGCGAATTCTTGAAACCATGGGCTTAACGGTTTGCGGTACCCACGGTACGACCGCCGCCCTTGCGTTGTTAAACGACGCTGTGAAAAAAGGCGGTATGATGGCATCCAGTGCGGTAGGCGGTTTAAGCGGCGCCTTTATTCCGGTATCGGAAGACGAAGGTATGATCGCCGCAGCGGAAAGCGGTATTTTAACCCTGGATAAACTGGAAGCCATGACGGCGGTTTGTTCCGTCGGTTTGGATATGATTGCGGTGCCCGGCTCGACACCGGCCCATACCATTTCAGGCATTATCGCAGACGAAGCGGCAATCGGTATGATCAACAGCAAAACCACCGCCGTGCGCATTATTCCGGTTAGCGGCAAAAACGTAGGCGAAAGCGTGGAATTCGGCGGATTGCTCGGTTATGCGCCGATTATGCCGGTGAAAGAAGGATCCTGCGAAGTGTTTGTCAACCGTGGCGGACGCATTCCGGCGCCGGTGCAGTCCATGAAAAACTAATCATATAAAAGTGCGGTGAATTTTAATGAAATTTTAAAACTCACCGTTTTTTTGATTATTTTTTAATACCTAAAGGTAATGGATACGATAGATGCTGCTATTAATCCTTCCGCAGTATAATCAAATCCATCTGCCGAGTAGCTAAAAAGCTTTTTTGCGGGCTTTGAGTGACAACATCCGTTTCACGCAAATACCCGAGCAATAAGGGCGAATCCGGATCGTGATATTGCTGCATGCACGGGCTTTGGCGGAACTTTTATTGGCATAACAATATTTGCAACCGCTGGGACAACTGTCGTAAGCACCAATGTCACGACTTTCCACACAACCGCAATGTGTCGGTCGCCTTTATGTTTAAGCGATTTAAAATTCACGCCGTTGGCACGCCCGGCTCAATATCCTTGCCGTAGGCGGTGATGGTGTAATGAAAATAAGTGTTAAAACGATCGGTGATTTTGTGTAGATCCGGCAAAATCAGACGGTAATTCTTTGAACAAAACACCACACAATCCACCGTTTCAGGCGTCAGTTCATAACGTGTAACTTTATTCGGAAACAGCGGATTGCGCGACAGCACATAGCCTTCTTCAAAGCGTTTTAACAGCCATTTACTGTAATAATGGACGGTATCGGTGCGCCCGCCGGTGTTGATAATCATAGAAAACCTTAATTTGTACAAAATACGGATTGCTTTTAAACATCTCTGTAACTTTATTCATTCTCCGCCATACTCAACGGTGATACCGGCAGTAAGATATTCTGTTCGGCAAATTGTTGCTGGAGTTGGGTATCCAACACCGCTTGCACCGAACCCAATTCTTTAGCGCATTGATAGAACTGGCGTTTGTATTTCAGAATTTCCAAATGGCGTTGTAGTTCGGCAATTTGTTGCTCCACTTTGGTGACTTGCGCTTGGAATAATTGCAAACGCTGTTCAATGGTGCTGTCGCCATAATTTAACCACTCCACAAACCGCTTAATTTCTTTAAGCGGCATTCCGGTATTTTTTAGGCATATCAATAATTCTAACCACTCTACGTCCGCTTGAATGAACAGACGGTTGCCATTTTGATCACGCTGAACGGATGGCAATAAACCCTCTTTCTCATAAAAGCGTAACGTATGTGTTGTAATCGCTAATTTTTCGGCTAATTGGCTAATGGTATAAAATTTTTTTTGGCTGTTCATACAAAAACCCTCAAAAAAGACTTGCCTTAGAGTTTACTCTAACTTTTATACTATGCCTACTTTTTACTGTGATAAGGAAAAATTATGAGCAATACAATTAAATCCCGTGCGGCGGTGGCATTTGCACCGAACGAACCACTTAAAATGGTAGAAATTGATGTAGAACGCCCGAAAAAAGGCGAAGTATTAGTAAAAATCACTCATACCGGCGTATGCCATACGGACGCTTTCACTTTATCGGGCGCTGATCCGGAAGGCGTATTCCCTGTGGTTCTTGGTCACGAAGGTGCCGGAGTTGTTGTAGAAGTGGGCGAAGGCGTGACCAGTGTTGCGGTGGGCGATCATGTAATTCCGCTCTATACCGCGGAATGTCGCGAATGTGAATTCTGTAAATCAGGCAAAAGTAACCTGTGTGTATCAGTGCGTGAAACACAGGGTAAAGGCTTAATGCCGGATGGCACAACCCGTTTCTCTTACAACGGCCAGCCGATTTTCCACTATATGGGTTGTTCAACCTTCAGTGAATATACTGTAGTAGCGGATGTTTCATTAGCAAAAATCAATCCGCAAGCAAATCCGGAAGAAGTGTGCTTACTGGGTTGTGGTGTAACCACGGGTATCGGTGCGGTACACAATACGGCAAAAGTACAAGAAGGCGATTCAGTAGCGGTGTTCGGTTTGGGCGGTATCGGCTTGGCGGTAATCCAAGGAGCGAAACAGGCAAAAGCGGGACGTATTATTGCCATAGATACCAACCCGGCAAAATTTGAGCTGGCGCGGGAATTTGGTGCAACCGAATGTTTAAACCCGAATGATTTCGACAAACCGATCCAACAGGTAATTATCGAAATGACCAAATGGGGGGTGGATCATACTTTTGAATGTATCGGTAATGTGAATGTGATGCGCGCAGCCTTGGAATCGGCGCATCGTGGCTGGGGCCAATCAATCATTATCGGTGTGGCAGGTGCGGGACAAGAGATTTCAACCCGTCCGTTCCAATTGGTTACCGGCAGAACCTGGAAAGGTTCGGCATTCGGCGGCGTGAAAGGCAGAACACAGTTGCCGGGCATGGTTGAAGATGCGATGAAAGGCATTATTCGTTTACGTCCGTTTGTCACTCACACCATGCCGATTGAACGCATTAACGAAGCTTTCGATTTAATGCATGAAGGTAAATCAATTCGTACAGTGGTGCACTACTAATGAAACAGTTAGAAAACGTCCGTATTTTCGGCGGCGAGCAACAAGTGTGGCAACATCAGTCTGCCACACTGAATTGCACAATGAACTTTGCCATCTTTTTACCTAAGCAGGCAAAAACAGAAAAATTGCCGGTGCTCTACTGGCTTTCCGGTTTAACCTGTACCGAGCAAAATTTTATTACCAAAGCAGGCGCACAACGCTATGCGGCGCAACATAAAGTGATTATTGTCGCACCGGACACCAGCCCGCGCGGCGATGATGTGGCGGACAATGAAAGTTACGATCTTGGCAAAGGCGCAGGGTTTTATCTCAATGCTACCCAACAGCCTTGGGCAAAACATTATCAAATGTATGATTATATTGTGAATGAATTGCCTGCGTTAATCGCGGAACATTTCCCTGTTAATGGTAAACAGGCAATTAGCGGACATTCAATGGGCGGACACGGCGCATTAACCATTGCGCTAAAAAATCCGCAACGCTATAGCAGTGTATCCGCATTTGCCCCAATTGTTGCGCCTACTCAGGTACCTTGGGGGCAAAAAGCCTTTCAACACTATTTAGGCGATAATCAAACGCAGTGGACACAATATGATGCGACCGCATTAGTGAACGCGGAAACGCGTTTGCCGATCCGTATTGATCAAGGAGATAAAGACAGTTTCTTAACGGAACAACTGCGTCCGGAACTGTTTTTAGACGCTTGCCGGGCACATCATGTGGCTTGTGAATATTATTTACGCCAAGGCTACGATCACAGCTACTACTTCATTGCCACTTTTATCGGCGAGCATATCGCTTTCCACGCCAAAGCGTTGTATCAAGATTCAGAGGCTTTGCCTCTCTGATTATAACAAAGCCAGATGTAGGGGCGGGTCCTGTGCCCGCCCGAAATACCTGTGATTTTAAAGGGCGGGCACAGGACCCGCCTCTACTAATTACAAAATAAGCATAGTTTTATGGTTATTTCACTCCCCGGCAAACCTGATTCCCGCTCCTTTTCTCGCTTGTTCAATCACTTCGCTGACCGCCGCCGAAATATCCAGCATTTTTTCCGCTTGGGCAAAATCCTTGCGGTCAACAATGTCCACAAACCGCTCAAATTCAGGGAGCATACGGTGTACGTCGCCGAACTCAAAATGCTGCGCTTCGCCTTGATTCGGGGTGTAAGTGAAACGGTTCATGGCATTCGCCGGCATTGGTACGGTGATATTGCCTTTATCGCCTTGAATAGAGAGCATAACCGGTGCGGCGCAGTCTTTTGCGCCGATACAAACCGCTTTAAATTGCGGATAATCCAACAGCAAAATACCGCTGGTATCAATGCCGCGCTGAATATTGGCGGCGTAGGTACAGCTTTGCGGTTTGCCGAACAGCCCCACCGCAAAATGCACGTTATAGACATTGAGATCCATCAATGCCCCGCCCGATTTTTGCGGGTCAAACACCGGTAACGTTTCGCCCGCTTTGAAACGGTCGTAACGGCTGGAATACTGGCTGTAATTCAGACTGACGATTTTAATCTCGCCCAGCTCCGCCACTTTTTCCCGAATCGCAAGATAAGCAGGCAGATAATGCACCGTAACCGCTTCAATTAAGATCACGCCTTGGGTTTGAGCCAGTTGTCTTAGTTGATTAAATTCATCCGTATTTGAGGTGATTGGCTTTTCCATAATCACGTTTTTGCCCGCTTCCAGCGCCTGCTTGGCAAAAGAAAAATGAAGATGATTCGGTAGGGCGATATAGATCGTATCCAAATCGGAATTTAGCATTGCAGCATAATCACTAAACACCTGCAAAATGCCCTGTTCGGCGGCAAACTGCGCGGTTTTTGCCTGATCCCGCCCCCAAATAGCCAGCTGCTCCAGCCGAACCTTGTGCAAAGTTTGCATTAAATCCCGCACAATCATTCCCGTACCGACAATTCCAAGTTTCATCCCCATCTCCTTGCATTATTTAACAATCACTCTGATTCTACCGCTTACCCAAAGGTTTTTGCAAAAATTTTGGTGAAAGTGGGGGGGTTGTGAAAGTGGAAATGCCGTCTGAAAGTTCACTGTCAGACTGCATTTTTAGCTATTTTAGTCCCAAAGCAGAATTGACAACTGTCGTAACATTGTCATTTTTTCTTAAAATTATAGGAAAACCTTTCACATCCAGAACTTTGCTGCTCATTGAAATTTCTAATTCATCCCTATTATTAATCCCATAAGAAAAAATCGTTGATGGCTTATTAAAACTAGTTTCTCCTTCTGAATATCGTGCGTGAATAGGAGTTATGAAGGATAGCAATTCATCCCGAATTGCTCTAGACTCATCAATTTTCTCACTATTGGAAGCATACATTAAACAATCGATAACATCCTTATATTCCTCGCGTAAGGAATCAATTTTATCACTAGGTAAAGAATCAATATTTTCACTTTCAGCAACAGATTTATCTACTTTATCGTCTGATTCAAATTGTGCAGTTGAATAATAGGATTCAATAGCACCTTTTTTCAAAATAAATAATCCACATTCTTGAAAAATGCTAAATAATACATCTAAGCGATTTTTTATATTTGTCCATTCCTTTGCTAAATTTTCACTTACAAATAAAGTGCATAACGCAGATCGTTTATTTTTCTTATCAATATCATCTTTCTTATCAACATCATCTGAAAGTGAAAAATAAGGATGAGATTGGGCTTGTTCGGAAATTTCATTCCAATTATTCGTTACAGCGTTACAAAAATCATCATAAACTTGTTTCGCCCAAGATAATATATCTGCATTTCCTTGCTTGCTTGCCAACTCATTAGCTTTCTCTTTTATTTCTGTATTATTGAAATATGCATTAACTAAATTAAGTCCATCTGCAAAAGCATCAGCATCAACTAAAACAGTTGGATTTTTCCCCATTAATCTTAGTAATTTTACGGTTTCCGGCATAGCTTCTTTGCCATTAATAGGTAGAATCTGGGAGCCCGCTGCTTCAAGATTTAGATACAATTTATCTGATAGGGCATTACAAATAATAACATCTGACGGACCCTCAACCAATAATGGTGTTTTGGAAAATAATGCCAATTTATGTTCTTGTCCCAAACGCGCGATTAGCCCTTTTACTTTCTTGTTGTTTAGTTCTCCTGCATTTTGAGCAATTTGAATAGGATTTTCTTTTAAATCATTGCAGAAAATGAAATTTAACAGACTATTAGAGTTTGATATTTTTAGCATTTCTGTTGAGTGTGTAGCCATAATTATAAGTTTTTTATAATCATCATCATTTGGAATTCCAGCGGCTCGTTGAATTTCCTTCAATAAAAATGCTTGTAGCTGCGGATGTAATGAAACTTCTGGCTCATCAATGAGTAATACACCAACTTCATCATCATAGAGAGCGGATAAAATTCCTACCAAATGCAATAAGCCTGATGCTTCTCGTCCAGATGAATAATAAGTATTTGTAGCACCTAATCTGGAAAAAGAAATTTTTAAACTACCTGCATCCCAATCTACATCAATATTACGTTTGAACAATTTTTGTAAGCGTTCTCTTACCTTGATGAGAATATCTGGACGGGCAGATAATGTATGAAGGTCGCCATTAATATTTTCAATTTTATGACGATATTCTCTTTCATTTTTGTTACCATGCCGAGCATTATCACTCTCGTTACTTCGGTCAAATTGATCGTAATTTGAACGATATTGTTCTAATGGGCCTAATCGGCCAGCAGAAAGGAAGCGCACTTTCTTTTCTGTGAAACCTGAAAAGCTTTCTTTTAATCCTTTTAGTAAATGTGTTTTCCCTGAGCCATTAGGACCAACGATAAAAGTCAGTGCGGATCTTAGTTCTAGTTCGCGAGAAAAATTGCCTTCATGGCTATTAATATTAGCTGTAATAGATAATGGAAATTCCATAGTTTTGTCCCTTAGTAATTAAAATTTAAGCAAGCATACAACGGTACATTCACCAACCAATCCTGTTCCCGATAATCCGCCATAGAAAACCGGATAGCCTTTTCCGACTGAAACTGTTCCACATAGACTTTCAAACTTTTGGCTTTGAGATTTTCTTCCGCTTTCACTTCAATCGGAATCACGGCTTGCTTGCGTTGCAGCACAAAATCCACTTCCGCCGTGCCTGTTTCTGTTTCCTAGTAGAAAACGAGGGGCTTGATAGGCAGAAAGCGGCAGATGTTTTTTTTCACGCGCGGTACGCAATACACCAAACCGCTGTCTTTCAGCCATTGTATG
Source organism: [Mannheimia] succiniciproducens MBEL55E (assembly GCF_000007745.1). Taxonomy (GTDB): domain Bacteria; phylum Pseudomonadota; class Gammaproteobacteria; order Enterobacterales; family Pasteurellaceae; genus Basfia; species Basfia succiniciproducens. Next base: position 1,394,353 of record NC_006300.1, read on the forward strand.
GCAGTTTATCCAAAAGGATTTTTGCTGCCATTTTAGACAAGCATTACACTTTCCCATTGGAAAATCTATAAATAATCACATTTTTTCTAATATATTATTGGGTGTGTATAACAAGGTACCATTTGCAAAATTTCTGCCGAAACCGACCGCTTGTAAAAACACTTCATTTTTCGACCGCACTTTTATCAGGAAAGAGAATAAAGCTTATTTTAATAAGCGGATTGCTCCGAAAGAATTCGGCAAGGAGGCTAATTTCTGAAAAAAACGCTTGTTTTAGAGTTATCTCTAACCTTTATACTATGCCTAATTTTTATTATTCGGAATAATTTATGAAACTATCCATTCTCAACTTAGTCCCCGTTCGTGAAGGGCAAAATTATCAACAGGCAATGGCGTCAATGGTGACCCTTGCGCAATATGCGGAGCAAATCGGTATCGAACGTTACTGGATTGCCGAACATCACAACACCAAAAATCTTGCCAGTTCCGCCACCGCTTTACTGATTCAGCATACGCTGGCGCATACCGAAACCTTGCGGGTCGGTTCCGGCGGGGTGATGTTGCCAAATCACAGCCCCTATATTGTGGCGGAACAGTACGGCACGCTGGAAACTCTTTATCCGAACCGCGTAGAGCTTGGCTTAGGGCGCGCACCCGGTACGGATATGCGCACTGCTTATGCACTGCGTAAAGGGCGTGAACATTCAGATTTCCCGACGGAAATTGCCGAATTGCGCGGATACTTTGAAAATACGAATCCGGTATCAGCCTATCCTGCGGCGGGCTTGAAGGTGCCGTTTTATATTCTCGGTTCCAGCACCGAAAGCGCTTATTTGGCGGCCGAACTGGGTTTGCCTTATGCTTTTGCCTCGCATTTTGCTCCTAGAATGATGGAAATGGCGGTAGAAATTTATCGCAAACAATTCAAGCCCTCACCACATTTAGCGGCACCTTATGTGATATTAGGGGTGAACGCGATTGTCGCGCAAACCGATGAGCAAGCTCGGCAATTAGCCACAACTCAAACCCAATTTTTCTTAAATGTGGTCACCAACGCCCAGCAAAACCTGCAACCGCCGTTGGCTTCCGCCGATGATGTGTGGAAACGGCACCTGAGCGCACAATTCCCGCCGCATTTCGGCCCGGTAGATTTTCAAGAAATCCCGCTGTATAACCAAGAACGCGCCGTGGTCGAACAGATGACTGCCTGTTCTCTGATTGGCAGCTCTGCAAGTGTGACACATCAACTGAATACTTTACGCGATCAAGTCCACTTTGATGAAATCATGGCGGTTAGCTATATTTTTGACGAACAGCTACAACGGCTGTCTTATAAGATGTTGAAAGAGATTGTGGATAAGATATAACCGTAAGGACAGGCTTTATGTCTGTCCGTTGTGTGTCCAATTGGGGACAGACATAAAGTCTGTCCTTACGAGGATGGAGAAGATAAGCTGTTGCAAGCGGTGGGTTTTAACAAAAATTTGTAACTCACCCTTTTACTACTTCACCAACCTCAACTCCTCCACCAATGCCTTAAACAACGGCGAATTCTGGCGGCGGTTCGGATAGTAAAGATGGTAACCGTCGTAGTCCATATCCCATTGTTGCAAAATACGGATTAGCTTGCCCGAACGAATATCCTCTTCGACCATATCAAGCGGACACCATAAAATGCCTAAACCGCTACGGGCATAATTTTCTAACACGCGTCCGCCGTTGGCGCTGATGGTGCCTTGCGGTTGCACTTTCAGAATACGCCCTTTGGATTTCGGATCGATGAATTCCCAATTCATGACACCGCCATTGGATAAACGATGTAACAGACATTGATGTTCGGTTAAATCATACGGGGTTTTCGGTGTGCCGTAGTTGGCAAGATATTCGGGGCTTGCCACACAGCACATTGGTAATTTATCGGTTAAGCGCACCGCGATCATATCCTTTGCTACATCACTACCTAAGCGGATACCGGCGTCAAAACGCTCGGCGACAATATCGATAAAACGGTTTTCCGCCACCAGTTCAAGGTTCACTTCGGGATATTTCTGCGAAAAGCGGACAAATTTGTCCCCCAACGCATAATAAAAGGCATGTTCATTACCGTTAATGCGCAGCGTGCCGGTCACCGCATTACGAAACTCGCTTAATTCATTAAGCTCATTATCTATATCATCAAACAACGGCGATAAGCGCTGATAGAGTTGCTCGCCCGCTTCGGTAGTAGAAATACTGCGGGTGGTACGGTGAAACAGCTTGATATTCAAGCGTTCTTCAATGCCGCGAATGCTATGACTTAACGCCGATTGCGACACGCCCATCTGCGCCCCCGCCTTAGTAAAACTCCCCGTACGCGCCACGACAAGAAAGGCGCGTAAATCATTAAGGTTTTCTTTCATATCAGTACCTGCAAATCCAGTCTCTTTCGTAGGGACAGGCTTTATGTCTGTCCTTAATTATCATAGGACAGGCATAAAGCCTGTCCCTACAAAAATCATCAATAAATTTTATCTATATGTTATTTTATATACAAGCTTATTAATGAATAAATCTCATAACCACTAGAAACAAAACCCTATTTATCCCTTACATTCAACGTCCTATAATGCCCTCATTGAAAGCCAATCAACAATATAAGGAACAGCTTATGACAAACATCGAACAACTTATCGAACGCCAAGCATTAAAGGATTTAGTGGACACTTTTTCCAATCTTGCCGATGAAAAAAACGTGGCGGCACAAATGCCGTTATTTACCGAAGATGCAATCGTAAATACTTATATCGGCGGCGAATTGGTATTTGAAATGGCTGGACGTGCGCAGATCGAACAAGTGTTTAGCGACTACCTTGCGCCATTCCATGCGGTTTACCACTTAAACGGTCAGCATACGGTGACTTTCCAAGATGAAACCAACGCAACCGCAATCAACTATTGTCAGGTCGCCTTGGTCAGCAAACAAGACGGCAAGGAAATGTTATTAAGCCACTACGTTCGCTACAACGATACTTATACCAAAATTGACGGCAAATGGTTAATCGCCAAACGTATTGCAAATTTTATGATTAGTGAAAATCGTGAACTTGGTGTAACGGCTTAATTTAGGAGCAATGATGAAAAAATCGTTATTTTTGACCGCACTTTCGCTTGCGATACTAACCGGTTGTCAAAATGTCGGCTCGCAAGCCTTACAGATTGAAAAACAAGGCAGTTTTACTGTGGGCGGCAGCTATGTCACCCACAAAGGCACCTTCAAACAGGAAAACTTTATCGCCCCTGAAGGACAACGGGCTTACGGTGATTTCGCTTATGTGAAATATCAAACCCCGACTAATGCGAAAAAATATCCGTTAGTCTTCCAACACGGCGGCGCGCAATCTTCCCGTACTTGGGAAAGCACGGTGGACGGGCGTGAAGGCTTTGATACGCTGTTTTTGCGTAAAGGCTACAGCACCTATTTAGTCGATCAGCCTCGCAGCGGTAAATCCAATCTTTCCACCAAAGCGATTACGCCGGACACACCTTGGGCAAGCAATCCAATGTATGCGGATAAAACCTTCTGGATTTTATCGCGAATGGGACATTACGACAGCCATAACCAACCTGTCGCTAATGCCCAATTCCCTGCAGGCGAAGCCGCTTATCAAGCGTTCCAACAGGCTTGGACGATTGGTTCCGGACCCTTGGATAACGATTTAAACGCCGATGTATTAACTCAGCTAGTCGATCAAACCAAAGGGGCGATCTTAGTTACTCACTCTATGGGCGGCACCATCGGCTGGCGTACCGCATTACGTACGGATAACGTGAAAGCGATTGTCGCTTGGGAACCGGGTGGCACACCGTTTATCTTCCCGGAAAATGAAATGCCAAAAATCACCAAAGCCCGCTTTGAAGCGTTAAGCGGCGCGGCAATGGGCGTACCGATGAATGAATTTCTGAAGCTGACCAAAATCCCGATTGTGCTGTATTACGGCGATTATATCCAAGTTGGATCTGACAATGTCGGCGAAGACAAATGGGGAACTGAACTTGCAATGGCAAAACAGTTTGTGGCAACCATCAACAAACACGGCGGCGACGCCACCCTAGTCCATTTACCCGAAATCGGCATTAAAGGAAACTCTCACTTCTTAATGGGCGAGAAAAATAACCAACAATTAGCCGATTTAATGGCGGATTGGTTGAAACAGAAAGAGTTGGATAAGTAATACAAACGGTTGGATTTTGCAAATTTTTTGCGAAATTCGACCGCTTGGTTTTAGAGCTTGTTTTGCTTGCAATAAGAAGTTTTTAACAAAATTGGAAGTACATTTCCAATTTCTTTTATTTTTAGTGATTTTGGAAGTTTGTTTCCAATTTTAGTTTTACCTAGAATAACAAGTTACCCTAGGTTAAGTTATTTATGCTCTGCTTTCCATTGTTTGATTTGTGCTAATCTTGCTTTAAATCGCTGTTCATTGCCTTCTTCGGTTGGGAAATAATACTGCTTACCAAGGAGATTATCAGGCATGGTTTGCATGGTGGTTAGCTTATCTTCATAATGGTGAGCAAGTTTGTAGCCTTTACCATAGCCGAGGTTTTTCATCAGCTTAGTCGGGGCATTGCGCAAGTGTAACGGTACTGGATCATTACGGGTGTTTTTTACATCTTCACGCACTTTGCATCTTGCCTGATAAATGGCATTAGATTTCGGGGCAAGTGAGAGATAAACCACAGCTTCGGTCAAATGTACATCACATTCGGGCATTCCAATAAAGCGACAGGCTTGGAACACATTGGTGGTAAGCGTAAGTGCATTAGTGTCAGCAAGCCCAATATCTTCACCGGCAAAACGAATTAAACGGCGTGCAATATAAACGGGATCTTCACCACCTTCCAACATTCGAGAAAGCCAGTAAATTGCTGCATCAGGATCGCTATTGCGCATAGCTTTGTGCAAGGCTGAGATGATGTTGTAATGTTCTTCACCGGTTTTGTCGTACACGATTTGGCGATTATTAAGAATATCCGCTAATAAATTTTCACTAAGATGAACGCTATTTCCTTGTTTTTCAACATTTTTAACCGCAAGTTCAAGGGTATTTAAAGCAATACGCGCATCACCATTAGCAAATTCAGCAATGGCTTGAAGCAGCTTTTCATCCGCATTGACTTCTAACGGTATAAAAGCTTGTGGATGGTTCAAAGCTTGTTTGAGCAACAGCACAATATCATTATTGCTTAAAGCTTCTAGCACAAATACTTTACAACGAGAAAGAAGCGCTGAATTGATTTCAAAGGACGGATTTTCCGTAGTTGCACCAATCAGAATAATACTGCCTTTTTCCACATAAGGCAGAAAAGCGTCTTGCTGTGCCTTATTAAAACGGTGAATTTCATCGATAAACACAATCGTTTTCTCGCCCATTTCACGATCGGTTTCCGCTTCTTCCATAATTTTTTTGATGTCTTTAATGCCACTAACCACTGCACTGAAAGTAATAAATTTTGCATTAGTTTGATGCGCGATAATCTGTGCCAAGGTGGTTTTGCCCACACCTGACGGTCCCCAGAAAATCATTGATGAAAGCTCATCTTGAACGATCATCTGTTGTAGCACTTTGCCCGGCTCAAGCAAATGTTTCTGTCCAACAAATTCATCTAGTGAAGTTGGGCGCAATCGGCTCGCAAGCGGTTGATTTTGTGTATTATTTTGCGAAAAAAGAGAAGTTTGCTTCATAGATTTCCATCGTAAAAGTGCGGTCAAAAATTAAAGTATTTTGACCGCACTTAAGGTTAAATTGCCGCTTTCATCGTACTAAAATCCCAGTCCATCGGACGGATCGCCGACCAAGTCGAATGCACCACTTTCCACTCATCCCCTTCTTTTTGGAACACTTCAATACAGTTGTAACGCATATCGATCAGATTTGTTTTTGCAAAGATTTGATAAGTTAAAATTGCCATATCTTGGCTAAGTTGCACTCGCGGCATTTTGAATTCATAACTGTCGGCAAATAACTTGCCTTCAATGCTGTCTAAAAATGCCGAAATATTGTCATAGCTGTCGATTCTTTCAGGGTGAACAATATCGAAATAGCTAAAATTCTGCTTTGACCACAATTCACGATAGCCCGATGTGTCACCCTTAAACCATTTATCCAACGCTTGCTTTTCAAGACTGATAATATGTTCGACTAATTGAGTTTGCTCGCTGTTCATTTTTTATTCCTTTACTTGAAACACTGATTCAGTGAGTGATATTATAAAGAATAAAATAGCGTTAAAAAGGCAATAAAACCCCATAATTATGGCAAATATCAGACAAAATCAATCTATCAGCGAACTGCATTACCAACCGCACAAACATCACCCTTACGGCATTGAACTTTTTACCGTGGCAAGCCTACGTGCACGTTCGGCGGAAGTAGTGATGGAGAAAAATTATCTCTATCAATGCGATATGATTATTGTGGTAACCCAAGGCAGTGGTACGCTGTGGCAGGATTTTGAGCCTGTGGCTTGTATGCAAGGTTCGGTACTTTGGATCAAACAAGGGCAAGCCTGTAGTTTTGGCAATGATAAGCATTGGGACGGTTGGGTACTGATGATTAAAAACAAACCGTTACTATCTGAATTTGACTATCAGATCAATACATTATGGCTAAGTGAAAATGAACTGGAAAACGTAGAACAGAGCTTAAAGCAGCTTAAACAAGATAGCGAAAAGCCTTACAGTATTGTACATAAGCAACTGATTCATCATCAGTTTTATGCTTTTTTATGGAGATTGATTAGCCTTACTCCCAATCAAACTATACTTTATTCTCCACGCTTGCGTAGTCGTTTTGATAGCTTCCAAAGCTTGTTAGAAAGCTATTTTCACGAATGGCATCACGTACACCAATATGCCACTGCGTTGGCATGTAGTGAAAAAACACTCAGTCGGGCATGCTTAGAAATCACTCAACAGCCAGCGAAAACAGTGATCAACAATCGCCTGCTGCTTGAAGCTAAACGCCTACTCGTACAAAGCAATCAAAGCATCGCAAGTATCAGTCTGCAATTAGGCTTCAATGAAGCCACCCATTTTGTGAAATTCTTTAAACGAGAAGCCGGCATAACACCCCAAAAATTCAGAGAATTGGGGTAAATGGAAATTTTCAAAAGATTAATTCCATAAAGAATACTCTATACATAGCCTAGGATATTTATACCCAAGGCTTTTTAAATAACTGCAAGTGGTGAGTTTTAAGCAAAATTTTGCAATTTATCTGACTGCATCACTTGCAAAAGGCAATAATCAGACTGCTGACAAACATAAAAATTTATTTAAGATCTGTAGATACTGTCTCTCAACCCCAAAGTCAAATTGTTTTTGCATTAAGCTAAAATAGTTTGTGGTTGATAAACAGATTTGTTCTTTAACACCCCAAAGCAGATATGTACTAAACGACGCATTGCCGCACCAATAGCTTGCATTTTGGTTTTACCCTTAGCAAGTAATCGCTCGTAATGCGCTTTAATATCAGGGTTATAGCTTTTAGCTGCAACGGCTGGCAAAAAGAGTAATGCTCGAATTTGTGGCGAGCCCCGTTTACTCAGCATAATTTTGCCTTTCATTGTCCCTGATGTACGTTCTTTGGGAATAAGTCCTAAAAAAGCTGCCATATCAGCGGCTTTTTGGAAGTGTTTGCTGTGGTAAACCACGAGCATTTGTTTAGTAATCACATCGCCTACGCCAGGTATGCTTTTCAGTAAAGCCTTGTCTTTCTTAAGCTCAGGATTACCATTGATATGGTCATCAATATCTTGAGATAAGGCTTTAATTGAGTCCTGCAATGCCTTGCGAATATGATGAATGGACTGCAAAACTTCATCAGGTAAGTTACCTGATTCCGCTTGTTCTAAGCGGTTGTTTTCTCGTAGTAAATCGCTTTTTAACGCTTCTAAACGAGAGAGTTTCGCTTTTAATTGGCGAATACTCAACGGCTCAGGTTGCCAATACTCGTGTGGGTTTTCCGCACCAAGTAGAGCTAATAATTTGCAATCACCACGGTCGTTTTTATGCACAAAGCCTTTATATTCGGCGAATTTGGGCAAACGAGCAGGATTGATTAAATTCACAACGAAACCATTATCGTGTAAGAAGTAAGCTAAAGCTTCGTGATACACACCAGTGGGTTCGAGAGTAATATGGATTGTAGAAAAGTCATTGCTGACATTTTTCTTAATCCAATCAAGTAGTTGGTTAAAGCCAGCAGGCTTATTGTCCAATACTTTGGTTTTAACCATTTGGCGTTCTTTATCTTTTAAATAAGCCACGTCAAATTTCTTTTTAGCAACATCAATACCGATAAAATGTAAAACGCTCATTGTGTCTATCCTTGTGAATGCAGTGTCTAACCAACCTGTGATTGCACTATGATACCTTGTTCAGATTACAATATGAAAATCAGGATAAGTTAATCTACGACACAGTGTCTAAGCACTTAGGGACAGGACAATGTCTTACCCTGATATTACTATTTTATTGGGTATTGAGATACAAGGGACGGGGTTTATCCCCGTCCTTTATAATTCAATATGCTATGGACAAGGATAAACCTTGTCCCTACAAGTCTTTTCTCAACCAACCTAAATCTGTCTAAAATAGATATTCGCCTGACAACGACAAGGCGGTTCGCCACAGGCTGGGCAGATAAATGGCTCAGGATCATCTAGCCAATAGTTCGCAATTTTCTCATAGCAAGTAAAATCAAAGGCTTGCATAATACCTCGGATATTTTCCGTTTCGCCATATTGCCACGCCACACAAGCAATGCTATTCAGCCCTGCCTGCTTAAAACTCTCTAGCAATTTACGCACTAATGCCGAACCAATTCCACAGCCTTTTCTGTTTTCATCAATTGCAATGGTTTTGAAAATCCCGATTCTATCGCTTTGCAAAACATAATCGGGGGTATTTTGCGCTTGGATTTTTAACAAAGCTAACGCGCTTTCTCTATCTAACGTGACCGATGTAATCACCCCCACCACTTGATTTTGCTCATCGACCGCCTCAAAGCAGATTGCCTGTGGGTTATTGGCTAACGCTTCAAAATCCGCCTGTTTAAAATAGCCCTCGCCGAGTTGCTTACCGATTAAGGCAACATAATCGGCGTAGTGGCTTGCTTGAATAGGTTGAATGGTAATGTTTGGTTTGTTCATTTGTCTGCTTAGTGTAATTTGAAAGGATGAATTATATCGCAAGCGGTCAGATAATTTCTATTTTTTGCACCGCACCTTTAAAAGTTAATAACCTTTTGATCTGCATCCCACAAGTTGAATAATTTTTATTTATTTTTTAACAAACTTCAGCCATTAGCTCTCTTAACCAACGATACGCAGGATCTCGGTGCGTGCGCTCGTGCCAAACGAGCGTTTTAGTAAATCCGTCTATTTGTAACGGCGGTTCAAAATAATGAATATTGGCGAGATTTTCCACTAACCGCTTAGGCACAACCGCTAATAAATCGCTATTGGCGAGAAACTCCGGCATGACAATAAAATTTTGGACGGACACCGTAACATTCCTCGTCAGCCCCAATTTTGCTAAAGCTTTATCCGTTGCCCCACTAAAACTTCCCCCTTGATAAGAGACTAATGCTTGCTCAAGCCGGCAAAACTGTTCCAAGCTGATACTACCCTGTTGAGCCACAGGGTGATCCTTTCTTAGCGCACAGACATATTGCTCTTGATAGAGATCTTTTGAATGAATATCAGGGGCTGAGAAATCAGGGGTAACTAAGCCAAAGTCCACAACACCTTGCTCCAATTGAGATTGTAAATTCTGCTCATTGATCGCCAAAATCGCCACTTTAATTTTGGGCGCACGCTGTTTTAACACCGCTAAAAACGGCGAAATCACCGCCCGTAGTGCATAGTCCGTACAAGCAATGGTTAGGGTAAGTTCTGCGGTTTGCGGATCAAAGATTTTAGGTTGCAATAGCTGTTCAGCACTTTGCAGCAGTTGTTTAATCGGCTGGCGAAGTTCTAATGCACGGTTGGTCGGGACAATGCCACGCTGTACTCGCACAAACAGCGGATCATTAAAGCTATCTCGCAGACGTTGTAGAATACCGCTCATTGCGGGCTGTGTAACCGATAAGCGTTGTGCCGCTTTGCTCACACTTTTCTCATCCATTAATACATCAAAGGCTTTCAGTAGATTTAAATCTAAGTTTCGTAATTCTCGCATAGCTGTTTTCAGATATTAGTTTTGCTGATATTAAATATTTATTTAAACAATTAGTCAATATAACTGAACATTTCTATAATGCTTCCCGTAGCGTTAAGAACGCATTTTATTTCAACTTTAAATGAAGGAATTTAACTATGACAACTTACTCACAACCTGCAATTATTTGGCCTGAAAAATATACTCCAGGGGAAACCGATAACTACGCCTCAAATGAAGTGATCATCAAAGATCTTAGCGTTTTAGACGTTTGGGAATATTTAATTGACACCAAAGCGTGGCCAACCTACTACAACAATGCGGAAAATATTGTAGTTGGTGACGGTAGCCAAACCAAACTTGCCGCAAACGCCACATTTGTGTTCGATACTTTTGGTTTCCACGTTTCATCCAAAGTAGAAGAATTTGAGTTAAGCAATGACGGCAACCTAGCTCGTTTAGCGTGGTCTGGCACTTTTGGGGAAGGTGATGAATTTAGCGATGTGTATCACGCTTGGTTAATTGAAAACTTGCCGAATAATCGTGTACGCATTCTGACGGAAGAAAGCCAAATCGGTAAATTACCGCAACAGCTTGCTCAAACCTTGCCTAACCCAATGATCAACGGACATCAGGCTTGGTTAGTCGGTCTGGCAAATAGTGCGAAGAATAAGACGAGTTACTAAATTGCGAGGAATGAAGTTTTAACGCTTACAAGCGGTCTGATTTCACAAATATTTTGCAAGTTACTTTAAGAGATAAAAGTCATTTGGGAAAACTCAGATGACTTTTTTGTTTTGCAAGATTTTATCTCTTTATCCATTTTTTATTAATGAATAAAACTCATAACTTCTAGAAACAAAACCCCATTTATCCATAAAAATATCAGTCCTATAATAACGTCACTTTCAAAGCACAATAGGAAACATACTATGCAAAACATCTTAATCTTAGGCGCAACCGGCAGCCTTGCTGCGCAAATTATCCCGACTTTATTAGCTGAAACCGATGATAACTTAACCCTATTTGCACGTAATCCCAGCCGATTAGCACAATTTAAAAGCGAACGTGTGCAAATTGTGCAAGGGGATATGATGAATATTGAGCAACTTAGCGAAGCATTAAAGGGCAAAGATATGGTCTATGCAGGCTTGGCGGGAAATCTTGAGCCGATGGCGAAAAATCTGGTAACCGCAATGAAAAGCGCACAGGTTAAACGCTTAATTTGGGTCAGTTCAATGGGGATTTATGGGGAAACCGGTGAAGATCACGGGGCAATTCTTGATCCTTACCGCCGTTCTGCACAAATCATCGAACAATCGGGGCTGGATTACACCATTTTGCGCCCGGGTTGGTTTACCAATGGTCAGGAAATTGACTATCAACTAACGCATAAAGGCGAAAATTTTAAAGGACATTCCGTTTCGCGTAAAAGTATTGCGGATTTTGTATTGAAGTTAGTACAGCACCCAGAGCTAGAAATTAAGCAAAGTGTGGGAATTGCAAAGGAGTAAGAAAATGAAACAAAAAGAAGTTATTGTCGCCATCGGTAGCGGTTCAATCGCACAAGCTATTGCACGCCGAGTCAGTATCGGCAAACAGGTTTTACTTGCCGATATTAAATTAGAAAACGCGGAAGCGGCTGCAAAAACCTTGCGTGAGGCGGGTTTTGAGGTCAGCACCACGGTGGTTGATGTCAGTTCTCGCGCATCCGTACAAGCATTGGTGCAAACCGCCGTTGATTTAGGCGCGGTAAAAGGTGTTATTCACACCGCAGGGCTTTCGCCGTCACAAGCCAGCCCCGAGGCAATTTTAAAAGTGGATCTTTACGGTACGGCAGTAGTGTTTGAAGAATTCGGTAAAGTCATCGCCGCAGGCGGTTCTGCGGTGGTTATCGGCTCGCAATCCAGCCATCGTTTAGCCATTGATGAAATCAGCCAAGCACAAGCGGACGAACTTGCCACCCTTGAGCCGGAAAAACTACTCGAATTGCCGCTTGTCCAAGAAATTAATGACAGCCTGCGCGCTTACCAAATTTCCAAACGAGGCAATGCGTTGCGGGTTCAGGCGGAAGCGGTTAAATGGGGCAAACGCGGGGCTAGAATTAACTGTATCAGCGCAGGCATTATTTATACTCCACTTGCCTATGATGAATTAACCAGTAGCGAACGCGGTGAGTTCTACCGCAATATGCTGGCAAAATCCCCCGCCGGACGTGGCGGTACGCCTGATGAAATCGGTGCCTTGGCGGAATTCTTATTCAATTCAAGTTACATCAGCGGCAGCGATATTTTAATTGACGGCGGCGTTACCGCTTCATATAAATATGGCGAGTTAAAACCGGCGTAATCTAAAAGATTACGAACTGCGGATAAACCTCAGAATTTATTTAAAATTCGTATGGACAGGGTTTATGTCTGTCCAAAATTGTCAGGGGACAGGTATAAAACCTGTCCCTACGAAAGACTTTGTTAACAATCTCAATAATCTTTCTCATAATTCTATTTTATATGTTGATACGAGGAAAAAACTATGCAAAAACTGACCGCACTTTTAGTTGGAATACCCCGTCAGAATCACCGTTCGGTATGTTTAAACAATAACGGATAAGGCAAATTGATGACTTCTTCAAGACCCAATCTGACGCTTTTACTTATTCTCGGCGCGTTGATGGCATGCACTTCCCTTTCTACGGATATTTATCTGCCCGCCATGCCGACGATGGCGAAAGAGCTACAGGGCAATACGGAGCTTACCATTACCGGATTCTTAATCGGTTTCGCCATTGCGCAGTTAATCTGGGGACCAATCAGCGACCGTATCGGGCGAAAAATCCCGCTGTTTATCGGTATGGCGTTGTTTGCCGTCGGTTCCGTCGGCTGTGCATTATCTCAAAGCATGGCGGAAATCGTATTCTGGCGAGTGTTTCAAGCCGTCGGCGCCTGTGTGGGTCCGATGCTTTCCCGTGCGATGATCCGTGATTTATACGATCGTTCGCAAGCGGCGCAAATGCTTTCCACACTGACTATCATTATGGCGGCGGCGCCGATTATCGGTCCGTTGCTCGGTGGTCTGTTATTGAAAATCAGTTCTTGGCAGGCAATTTTCTGGCTGTTGGTGGTTATCGGCATCTTACTTTTCCTCTCAATCATCAAACTGCCCGAAACCTTACCGCCGGCAAAACGCGCCGCGGGTTCCTTTTGGTCGGCTTTTGGTAACTATCGGATACTGTTGAAAAACCGCGCTTTTATGCGCTATACCCTGTGCGTGACATTTTTCTATGTCGCCGCTTACGCCTTTATCACCGGTTCACCCTTTGTTTATATCGATTATTTTAAAGTCGATCCGCAATACTACGGTTTTCTGTTCGGCGTGAATATTGTGGGGGTTGCGTTGCTGAGTGCGGTAAATCGCCGATTGGTGCGCCATTATCCGTTAGAATCATTGCTGCGCGTTTCCACTATGATTGCGTTATGTGCTGTCTTAATTTTAGTGGTTTTGGTGTTTATGGACCTAGACGGAATTGCAGGGATTCTGAGTGTTGCCGTACCGATATTTATTATGTTCAGTATGAACGGGATTATCGCTGCCTGTACCAACGCCATGGCACTGGACAGCGTGCAACCGGAAATTGCCGGCTCCGCCGCTGCACTACTCGGTTCACTGCAATACGGCAGCGGTATCCTTTCCTCACTGTTGTTAGCTTACTTTTCCGACGGTACGCCGCACACCATGGCTTGGATTATTGCCTTATTTGTGGGGCTCTGTGCGGTAATTGGGTGGGGGCAACGACCAAGATCCGCCTGAAAAGTGCGGTCGATTTTTACAGAATTTTGTAAGTACCGACCGCTTAGTTTATTGCAACTTAGTCTAATGTAACAGCGGAATCGTCACCGACCATAACAGCTTGGTTAAGTTTATGTAGAGAAATCTTAATATCAGGATTCGCAAAAACAATCGGCGAAATAAGATCTTCTTGCTGATCGGACAATTTGTTCGTATCTACATAAACCAAGACATCGCCCTGTTTAACTTCGTCATATTTATTTATTTGCATACGAAAAGCATCCGCTTTTCCGGCCGAATTCAATCCGATATGAATTAAAACTTCCAAACCGTCTTCTCGGCGAATAATAAATGCATGCCCCGTCGGAAATGCGGCGATAACGACGCCGGAAAACGGGCTGACGACCACTTCGCCGCTCAGACGAACGGCAAAGCCGTCGCCAAGCAGTTTTTGTGAAAAGTTTGAGTCAGGAACCTGTTCCAGTGAAAGAAGTTCTCCCGACATCGGCATAATAAAGTTTTTATCTGACATAATCTTCTCCTAATGTTGATGGGCATATTCCATTTGTTTTCTGCGTAAATCCAGTACGCGTGTCATTTCACTGCGTAGTCCGTCCAATTTGTAGAAATACATTAAGGCAATGATACTCAAACAAATAATAACCGGGATCCAGATATAACAAACTTCGATACTAAACAGGGCTGATTCTGTTTGCACAACGTTCGGTTGATAACCGCCGCCTTCTAATATCCAGCCGATTGAAAGACCGGCGACACCCATACCGAATTTGACGAAGAAGCCCTGCATAGAAGCAATCATGCCCGGAATGCTGCGGTTTTTCTCATATTCGGAGTAGTCGATTACATCCGGTTGAATCGCAAAGGTCACGCCGAAAATGCCGTACATACCAAGACCCGTTACCGCCAGGCTGACAAGTTGTAATGTCAATGAGTCTTTACCGATATAGGCGATGGCATCACCGATTATATAAAGCAGACAGCAAGCGATAATCAATGTACGTTGAGGAAATATTTTCTGTAACCGAGGCAGCAGAAGTAAAATCGGCAACCCCGATAAAATACCGAAGAACCCGACGAACGTCAGCCAGCTTGTACTGTTAAGATTATAGGTGAAGTAGTAAATAACGGAGGTATTACGCACCACAAACAAACCGAAATAGAAGAAATTGACTAACACCAGAATCCAGGTTTGGGAGGTTAATCCTTTAAAGTCATCCAGCACCGAGGAGTTTTCGGTACGTACCACTGTCGGCGGCACCACTTCTTCGGTTTGGGTGAAGGTAAAGAAAAAGATCAGCATCGCCAGAATACCGTATAAGGTCATGGTAATGAAATAGCCCTGTTTATAATCCCCCTGACCGAAAAAATCCACCAACGGCTGGGTAATACCCATTACTACGGTGGTTCCCAGCAATGCGCAGATCATACGGCTGGCAACTAAAATATTTCGTTCGTTAATATCGGAAGTCAAACGCGGCACAATGGTATTGAGCGGGATATTCACCACAGTATAAGCAAGAGAAAGCATAATGTAGGTACAATACGCCCAAATAATTTTACCTGCCGTACCGAAATCCGGAACATAGAAAGTTAATGTTGTAAAAATCGCAAACGGAATCGCGCCGATAACGAAATACGGTCGACCGGAACCCCAGCGGGTGTTAGTACGGTCTACCACCAGCCCCATTAACACATCGGTAACCGCATCCAGGAGACGGGTGGATAACATCATGGTCCCTACCACGGCGGCTTCGATACCGAATACGTCCGTATAAAAGAACATCAAATAGGACGCCATTGTGCTGAAAACCAGGTTACAACCGAAATCACCGAATCCGTAACCGATCCGTTTGAGCCATACATTTTGTTGTTTCATAGAAACTCCTTAATCGAAGGATATTATTCATGGTTTTGTAACGGGCGGAAATGAATTTTCCGTGTTAAAACCAATGCAATAATCATGAAAAGTGCGGTCAAAATTTTCGAATTTTTCGCATACTTTATTCGGATAGTTTATTTTTCATCACTACCTCATAGTGACGGAAAATACATGCAATAGACCGAACATAAGATGTGACGTCCTATGTCTGTCATTTTTTATTTGCAAAATCCGCCGCTTCCCGTTCAATCGACAAACCGTCTTGATAACGTCGGATAAAACTTGCATAACCTTTCACCCGCGCCGGTTCCGGCTCTACCACATTGTCCGCACTGTCGGCGAAGACAACCAGATCCAGATATTCGGTCAGAGAAAGCGGCGCCTGTCGGGTATAAGCGGCCAATAACGCGATACCCCAGGCACCGCCTTCACTTGCGGTTTCCAGCACGGCAACAGGTACATTTAAAGCCGCAGCCAATACATGTTGTGCGACCGCTTTACTCTTGAATAAACCGCCGTGGGCAAAGATTTTTTCAATCTTCACATGCTCTTTTTGAGTCAGGGTATCCATTCCAAGCTTCATCGCGCCGAAAGAGGTGTAAAGCTGGACGAGAACAAAGTTCGCCAATGAAAACTCTGCGTTGGCGGGATGTAGGAATAATGGGCAGCCGGTGGTTAAATCCACACCGTGTTCTCCCGAATAGAAGCAGTAAGATAGCAATCCGCCAGCGTCGGGGGCCGCATCCAATGCTTTATCAAATAATTTGCCGTACAGTTGATCCTGTGTGAAACTCACATCAAAGCTACGCAAGACTTCACCAAAAAGCTGAAACCAGGCATTAAGATCCGAGCTACAGTTTTGTGAGTGAGCCATGGCGACCGGATCGCCTGCCGGTGTAGTGACCATATCCAGATCGCGATAGACTTTAGATAGCGGTTTTTCCAACACCACCATGGCAAATGCGGAAGTGCCGGCGGAAACATTACCGGTTTTCACTTTAATACTGTTCGTTGCCATCATGCCCGTTCCGGCATCGCCTTCCGGCGGACAAAGCACGCAACCCGCCTGCAAATTGCCGCTTGGATCGAGCAGTTTTGCACCTTTTTCCGTCAGCACACCGGCATTTTCACCGGCTACCAACACTTTCGGTAATAAACCGCTTAATTTCCAGTTGAGGTTTTTATCCGCAATCAGTCGATCGAAAGTTTCGACCATTGCGGCATCATAATCTTTGGTTGTCGAATCAATAGGAAACATGCCGGAGGCATCACCGATACCCAATACTTTTTGTCCGGTTAACTGCCAGTGTACGTAACCTGCCAGGGTGGTGATATATGCCACTTCCTTTGTATGAGGTTCTTGATTTAAAACCGCCTGGTAAAGATGGGCGACACTCCAGCGTTGCGGAATGTTGTATTGCAGTAATTCGGTTAATTGATCGGCTGCGGTTGCAGTGGTGTTATTACGCCAGGTGCGAAATTCGGCGAGCTGGTTATCCTGTGCATCAAAGGGCAGATAACCGTGCATCATGGCACTCACTCCCATTGCGGCAAGACGGTTGAGTTTTACCGCATATTTAGCTTGTACGTCTTGACAGAGATCCCGATAACTTTGTGCGATCCCCGCCCATACTTCATCCAGCGGATAGGTCCAAATACCGTCGACAAAATGGTTTTCCCATTCAAAGCCGCCTTTAGCCAAAATATTTCCGCTTGTGTCGATGAGTACCGATTTGATTCGGGTCGAGCCTAATTCAATACCTAGACAGGCTTGTCCGCTTTCAATTAGTTTTTTTACATTGGTATGCATAAATTTCTCCCTATATTATTGGGGACACAGCTACTCAATGACTGTGCCTTAAAACGGGAATACCCGCCCGATAACGGGTATTCAGGAGAATTAGAAACAGGTAAAGGCACCGTCCACGATAAAATCGGCCCCTGTCGTGAAGGAACTTGTGTCGCCGGCAAGATAGACACAGATGGATTGCAGCTCTTCCGGTTTACCCAAACGATGTAGCGGCGCCATGGCATTCCATTCTTTAATCAGCGGTTGCAGATCTTTAGAATTGAGCGTGAGTTCGGTGCCGATATAACCCGGGCTAAGGCTGTTTACGCGGATATTGTGTTTTGCCCATTCAATCGCCAGCGATTTGGTTAATTGGATCACGCCCGCCTTGGATGCGTTATAAGCGCACTGCGGTTGAGGCACATTGACGATATGGGCGGACATGGATGCGGTATTGATAATCGAACCGCCGGTTCCCTGTTCTATCATCAGTTTGCCGGCCGCCTGTGCAGTCAGAAAAACACCGTTCAGGTTGACGTTAATGACTTTCAACCATTGTTCATAGCTCATTTCTTCCGCGGGTACGTTAATACAAATACCGGCATTACAGAAAGCAATATCCAGTTTGCCGAATTGTTGTTTAATCACATCCATTAAGTGGTTAACGCTTGCTTGGTCTGTAACATCCGTCTGTACCGCGATAGATTTTACGCCTTCCTCTTTCGCAATTTCAGCGGCGGTTTTTTCCGCTTCGGCAATATCGAAATCTGCAATTACAACATTGGCTCCCGCTTGTGCAAAGGCAATAGCGACACTTTTTCCGATACCGCGTGCACCGCCGGTAACAAATGCGGTTTTACCGGTCAATTTCATTTTTTCTAAAATGCTCATAACGAACTCCTTGAAAAGGTTGATAACATAAATTAATTAAACCAACTTTATTAAAGTGGATTTAATTAAGTAAATTCAACTTAGCCTTTTTAATTCCACTTTTCAAGATACTTTGTTAAAATACTTTTATTAAAGTGGTACTTTTTGGTAAATTTGTGATCAATTTCACAAAATTTTTGAAGTCAGTAATGAAGGAAAAAATATGACTAGGAATGAAGAGGCTTTAGATATAAAACACACGAATTACCGTAATATTTATCGTTTGTTTTTCCAATATAACGGCTTATCAAAACCTCAAATTGTCAAATTACTTAATCTAAGCCTGCCGACCGTATCCAATAACATCGGTGAATTGGAAGCGGAAGGGAAAATACGGGAAGGCGGATTTTTTCAACCTCAAGGCGGTAGACCGGCTATCGCCTATCAATTGGTCGAAAACGCTTTTATAAGCATCGGTGTTGAAATTCAAAAGAAAAATGTACGCTGCCTGGCATTAAATTTACAAGGAAATATTTTAGCCCAAAAAGACACCGCTCTTTATTTTGAAAACGAACCGCAGTATATCGAGAGTTTATGCAACATTATCCATACCTTTATCCGCTCATTGGGTTGCCTCTACACGCAGATTTTAGGTATAGGTTTTTCGATTCAAGGTATTGTCAGTAAAGACGGACAGTCTATGCTGTATAGTCGCGTATTGCCCGGCGAACATTTTGATGTTAAGGAACTACAACCTTATTTTGATGTTCCGGTTAAACTGTTTCACGACGTAAAATGTGCCGCTTTAACCGAACTATGGTTTTCCGAGCAGATTGATAACGCCGTTTACATATCAATAAGCGAACATCTGGGGGGCGCTATTATTATTAATAATCAAATTGATTTGGGTAAAAAAGGGTATTCGGGCGCATTGGAACATTTGCAAATTCACAGCGAAGGTAATCTTTGTTATTGCGGACAGCGCGGCTGCCTGGAGACCTATTGTTCGCTTTCCGCTCTACTGTCACCTAATGAAACCATTGAGGCATTTTTTAAAGCGTTGAGAAACAAAGATGAGCTTGTTTTGATGCGTTGGGATGCTTTTTTAGAACATTTGGCAAAGGGATTAAATACGGTTTATTTACTGTTGGAACGGGATATTATTTTAGGCGGTGAAATAGCTTTTTACCTTATTCCGGAAGACTTAAAAATATTACAGGAAAAAATTCTCAAACTGTCCACTTTTCCATTAGAAGGGGATTTTATCCGTATCGCAACTCAGCAAAAATATACCAGTGCTATCGGGGCGGCATTACCGTTTTTGATCGAATATTTACCCTAGTCTGCGAATAAACTTATTAATGTCCGGTTTCGCCTAAAATTTTGCAAAAATGGCGGATAAAATTATAAGATAGTTACTTTATAAGGTTATTTCACACTGTCCGGTATTATGAAACCGGACAGTGTGAAACGGCATCTAAACGGTGCTTCCGCCAGCTTTGCTCAGTTCGCAATCCGCCTGAAAAGTGCGGTCGATTTTTTGCAAATTTCCGACCGTTATTCCCCGGCAAATTTAATGCCTGCTCCTTTTCTCGCTTGTTCAAGCACTTCGCTGACCGCCGCCGAAATATCCAGCATTTTTTCCGCTTGGGCAAAGTCTTTACGGTCGATAATTTCCACAAACCGTTCGAATTCAGGGAGCATACGGTGTGCGTCGCCGAACTCAAAATGTTGCGCTTCGCCTTGATTCGGGGTATAAGTGAAACGGTTCATGGCATTCGCCGGCATTGGTACGGTGATATTGCCTTTATCGCCTTGAATAGAGAGCATAACCGGTGCGGCGCAGTCTTTTGCGCCGATACAAACCGCTTTAAATTGCGGATAATCCAACAGCAAAATACCGCTGGTATCAATACCGCGCTGAATATTGGCGGCGTAGGCACAACTTTGCGGTTTGCCGAACAGCCCCACCGCAAAATGCACGTTATAAACATTGAGATCCATCAATGCTCCGCCCGATTTTTGCGGGTCAAACGCCGGTAACGTTTCGCCCGCTTTGAAACGGTCGTAACGGCTGGAATACTGGCTGTAATTCAGACTGACGATTTTAATCTCGCCCAGTTCCGCCACTTTTTCCCGAATTGCAAGATAAGCAGGCAGATAATGCACCGTAACCGCTTCAATTAAAATCACGCCTTGGGTTTGGGCCAGTTGTCTTAATTGATTAAATTCACCCGTATTTGAGGTGATCGGTTTTTCCATAATCACGTTTTTGCCCGCTTCCAGCGCCTGCTTGGCAAAAGAAAAATGAAGATGATTCGGTAGGGCGATATAGATCGTATCCAAATCGGAATTTAACATTGCCTCGTAATCAGCAAAAACCTGTGAAATACCATTTTCACTGGCAAATTGTGTTGTTTTTACCTGATCCCGTCCCCAAATCGCTAATTTTTCTAGCGTCACTTTATGTAGAGTTTGCATAAGATCTGCTACGATCATCCCGGTTCCAACAATTCCAAGTTTCATATCCATCTCCTTGCATTATTTAAAAATCATTCGAATTTTACCGCTTACACCGCCTTAATGCGACGTTTATTCTAAAGGACAATAACATTTTACCAAAGATCCCACTTATTATCCGTCTATTCCAACGCTTTCAAAGCATTACTTTTTTTCAACTTGCGCTTTCTCGGTAAAAAACTCAATCACCGCTCGTACTCTTCCCGCTTTCTGGCTATGTTGCATATAGTACAAATAAAGTGCACCGAATGTTTTCCAGTGTTTTTCCAGCACCGGAATGAACGCTGCTCGATCGGCTTGTTTGCTCATCAGCGGTTCAAAAAAACGCCCGAGCGCAATGCCGCTTTTAATCACATCTTTCGCTACGATAAGGCTATTCGCCACAATCGGCGTCGGCATTTCAACGCTGACTTCTTCGCCTTTATCGTTAAGCGAAAGCGGAAATATGCGGTTACTGGTGGCAAAACGGAAGCCGACTAAGCGGTGGTTTTTTAGCTCGGCAATTTTTTTCGGCAAACCGAATTGTTGTTGATAAGCGCTTGAGGCGTACAGCCCTAAACGGAAAGGGGCGGTCAGTTTTTTCGCCACCATTTGTTCATCGACTTTATCGCCAAAGCGAATCCCTAAATCAAAGCCCTCTTTGAGAATATCCACCGTGCCGTCGTTAATCGAAATTTCCAGCTGAATATCGGGATAACGCTCGCAGAATTCGGCTAAATGCGGCTCGATAATCAGCCAATAACCCACGTGCGGCACTGTCATTCGCACCACGCCTTTCGGCACGCCGCTTAAATCCTGCACGCTTTCCACCGCTACCGAAAGCTGCGCAATCGCATCTTGGGTGCTTGCCAGCAAATGATGTCCCGCTTCGGTTAATTCCATTTTGCGTGTCGTCCGATTAAACAGCGGCAAGCCGATGTGCTGTTCCAGCAGTTTGAGCGATTGACTGATGGACGGCGACGCCATCTGTAATTTGCGCGCCGCACCCGCAATCGAGCCTTCCGCCGCAATGGTATGGAATACGGTGAGATAACCGTAAATTGAACTGTGCATACAACCTCTATTCTTCGTTTTTACCTAATAGTGAATTATAAATTCGCTATCTTATCATTACAAATCATTTCGCTATAATGACCTCACTGTCAACGAACAACCCACAAAGGAAGCAATATGTACATCATCAATATCGCGGTAAATGACCACGTAAGCGCAGAACAGCACGACAAGCTTTTTGCGGAACACGCGGAATGGTTTAAAAAATACTTTCAAGCCGGTACATTTTTAATGCTCGGCCCGTTTAAAGACCAAGCCAATGCGGGTGTGATTTTTGCCGTTACCGAAAGCCGCGCGGAACTCGATCGGATTTTAGCGGAAGACTGCTACTACCCGAACTTGGCAAGCTATGAAATCCGTGAATTTGAACCCAAATTAATTGCAAGCAATATCGCCGAGTTTACAGGCAAATAAGGAAACCATCATGAAAAACGTACTTATCGTATCGGGACACCCGAATTTAAAAACATCCATCGCCAACCAAGTGATTTTAGACGAAACGGCCAAAGCCTTGCCAAATGCCGAAATCCGCAAATTAGATGAATTATTCCACAACGGCACATTCGACATTGCGGCGGAACAAGCGGCAGTATTAAAAGCCGATGTGCTGGTGTTTCAGTTTCCGTTCTCGTGGTTCAGCTTGCCGGGCGTGATGAAAATCTGGTTGGATGAAGTGTTTGAACACGGCTTTGCCCATGGTTCAACCGCCCAATTGGCAGGCAAAAAAATCATCTTCTCCACCACCACCGGCGCACCGGCGGAAGTGTATCAAAAAGACGGTTTCTTCAAATACACAATGGAAGAGTTCGCCGCGCAATTTGAAATAATGGCGCAGCTCTGCAACCTTGATTATCAAGGCTTAATCTACACCAACGGTATCGGCTACACCAGCCGTGAAAACGAAGAGAAAATCAACGCCCAAAAAGCGGAAGCAAAAAAACACGCACAACGCTTGGTGGCATTAATTGAAAAAGCATAAGGAATCAACCATGAAAAACTTAAATTTACCGAAAATTATGCTCGGCACTTGGTCTTGGGGCGCCGGTATGTATGGCGGCGACCAAGTATTCGGCAACAGCATTGAAGCCAAAGACGTGAAAGAAGTGTTTGACTTGGCGGTAAAAAACGGCTTAAACGCATTCGACACCGCCACGGCATACGGCTTGGGTGCGTCGGAAGAAATCTTAGGCGAGCTGATGAGCGCTTATCAACGTGAAGAACTGATTATTTCGACTAAATTTACCCCGCAATTGGCGGAGATGTACGACAATTCCGTACAAAAAATGTTTGACGCCAGCGCAAAACGCTTCAACACCGATTACATTGATATTTACTGGATTCACAACCCGACGGACGTGGAACGCTGGACAAGCGGTTTGATTCCGCTGCTCAAAGCAGGCAAAGTCAAAGCGGTGGGCATATCCAACCATAATCTTGCCCAAATCAAACGCGTAAACGAGATTTTAGGCGCAGAAGGCTACAAACTCGACGCCGTTCAAAACCATTTCAGCCTGCTTTACCGCGCTTCGGAAGAGGCGGGCATTTTGGATTACTGCAAACAAAACGGCATCACTTTCTTCGCCTATATGACTTTAGAGCAAGGCGCATTAAGCGGTAAATACTCGCCGGAAAATCCAATGCCGGCAGGTTCAGGCCGTGGCGAAACTTATAATAAGGTGTTACCTCAATTGGTAAAACTGACCGACAAAATGCGTGAAATCGGCGAAAAACAAGGTGCAAGCGTGGCGCAAATCGCCGTAGCCTATGCCATTGCCAAAGGCACTTTGCCGATTTTGGGCGCAACCAAACCGCACCACATCACCGACGCAGCGAAAGCGATGACAATTGCGCTCAGCGCCGATGAAGTGACGGAACTGGAAGAGTTGGCGAAAGCAACGGGCGTAGACACCAAAGGCGCTTGGGAAGAGCCGATGGCGTAACGATACAAGCGGTTGAATTTTGCAAAAAATCTGCAAAAATCAACCGCGCTTTTTAATGTCTGCACAGGAAACGCCAATATGAAAAAATTATTACTTGCTCCGCTGCTCTTGGCTTTCTGTTTGCCGAGTTTGGCAGAATCTTACCGCACGCTTGATCAAGTATCGCCCGCTTACCAAGAAGCGGCGAAAATGTTGAAAATGGATTTTGCCGATCCAAACGTGCGTGAAAACGCGCAAAAACAAAATATTCAGCGCGCCAACGAAAGCTACCAGCCAACAGCGCATTGGACTGTACCGGCACAGGGCAGCCAGCCGGCGGTAGAACTTTATGTCTATAAGCCTAAAAGTGTCGCGGGCAAATTGCCGGTAATCTATTATATCCACGGCGGCGGTTATATTCTGGGTAACGCCAAAGCGGCCGGCGATAACCTGCAAGCGATAGCGGAGGCGAATAAGGCCGCGGTGATCAGCGTGGAATACCGCTTAGCGACAGTTGCCCCGTTCCCCGCGGATTTAAACGATGCCTACCACGGTTTGAGCTATGTTTATAAAAACGCTGGAAAGCTCGGTTTAGACAAGGAAAAAGTGGTGTTAATGGGGGAAAGTGCAGGCGGCGGTTTGGCTGCCCGTTTAGCGTTGTTTACCCGTGACAAAGGCGAATTTACGCCTGAAGGTCAAGTGCTCATTTACCCAATGCTCGATTACCGCACAGGCACACCGGAATCGCCGTATGATACGAAAAATTTAGGCGAATTTTTGTGGACGGAAAGTGCGAACCGCCTAGGTTGGGCAACCTTACGCGGCAATCAAACCATCAGCGATGAACAGCTGCCGTACTTCTCGCCGGCATTTGCGAAAAAACTGTCAGGCTTGCCCCGCACTTATATGATGGTGGGTGATTTAGACCTATTCGTGGCGGAAGACTTAAACTACGCCAGCCGCTTAATCCAAGCCGCCGTGCCGACCGAATTGCAAGTATTCCCGGGGCTTTTTCATGCCTTCGAGGCATTTAATAAAGACGGTAAGCAGACGAAAGAATATGAACAATCCCGCAACCAAGCGATTCAAGAGATGTTCAGCCATCCTGTGAAATAGCACTTATTTCAGATCATCCGTTTAACCCGATAATTTGAGGAGTCATCATGTTAAAGCAAATGTTTATCACCGCTATGCTGTTTGTGGCAACCATGGCTTACGCCGAAACCGTCCGCCCTGCCTATTATGTGGCTGAATTTCAGCCCACCGACCGAGAAGGTATTAAAGCCTACAGTGCGCAAGTGGAAAGCACGTTCAAACCTTACAGCGGACGCTTTATTGTGCGTGGCGGCGAAGCAGATGTAAAAGAGGGTTTTGGTGTGCAGGGGCGGTTGGTTATTATTAAATTCGATAGTCTGAAGCAGGCGCAGGAATGGTATAACTCATCTGCCTACCAAAAAATTATTCCAATCCGCCAGCGTTCAGGAAATTCCCGTACTTATATTGTTGAAGGCTTGCCGGATAACAATAGCAAATAATGCTTAACAAGCGGTTGAATTTCATCCGTTTTTTACAAATAAAAGGAAAGTGAAATGAAATTACAAAATAAAGTGGCATTGGTTACGGGTGGCGGTACGGGAATCGGTCGGGCGATTGCCAAGCAAATGGCAGAAGCCGGTGCAACCGTGATAATCATTGGTCGCCGTGAGGCCCAACTGCAAGAAAGCGCCCGCCAACACGCTAATATCCATTACATTGTGGCGGACGTGCTAAATTCAGACGACATCACCCGTACGCTGAATGAAATCCAACAGCGTTTCGGCAAACTTGATGTGGTGGTAAACAACGCCGGTATTGCGCCGGTAACGCCAATCGAAAACGTAAACTTGGCGGATTTTGACCGCACTTTTGCGCTCAACGTACGCGCGGTGATCGACGTAACCAGCCAAGCGATTCCGTATTTAAAATCGACCCAAGGCAACATCATCAACATCACATCAGGTTTGGTGAACAACCCGATGCCGATGAACTCAATTTACACCGCCAGCAAAGCGGCTGTATTAAGTATGACCCGCACTTGGGCAAAAGAACTCGCGCCATACGGCATTCGTGTGAACAGCGTAGCGGCAGGCGCAACCAAAACCCCGTTGTATGACGGTTTGGGCTTAAGCGAAACCGAAGCGAAAGATTATGAAGCTACGGTGGAACACATTGTGCCGCTCGGCAGATTTGCCGAACCTGATGAAATCGCGCCAGCCGTAGTATTTTTGGCATCAGACGACGCACGTTATGCTACGGGCGCACATTATGGCGTAGACGGTGGGTTTGGAATCTAATTTTCAAGCAGCTCAATCAATAGTGCTTAACAAGCGGTCGGATTTTGAATAATTCTTGCAAATAAGGAGAAAAAGATGAAATACACCAAACTTGGCAATAGCGATTTAAACGTTTCCCGCATTTGTCTGGGCTGCATGGGCTTTGGCGATGCGGCAACGGGGCAGCATTCTTGGACCATCGGCGAACCCGACACCCGTGAGATTATCCAATATGCGCTGGAAAACGGCATCAATTTCTTCGACACGGCGATCGCTTATCAGCTTGGTTCGAGCGAACGCTTTGTCGGCAAGGCGTTGCGGGATATGACAAAACGCGAAGATGTCGTGGTGGCGACCAAATTCCTGCCGCGCACACAGCAACAACTTGCCGACGGCGTGAGCGGCGAGCAAGCGATTCTAAGCTCGCTGGATCAAAGCCTGCAAAATCTCGGCATGGATTATATCGACCTTTATATCTACCACATTTGGGATTACAACACGCCAATCGAAGAAGTATTACAAACCCTGCATAAAGCGAAACAATCAGGTAAAGTGCGTGAAATCGGTATTGCAAACGTGTATGCGTGGCAGCTGGCCAAAGCCAATGCGCTGGCGGAACGTGAAGGCTGGAGCAAATTTATTTCCGTGCAAAACCACTACAACTTAATTATGCGTGAAGACGAACGCGAACTGTTCGGCTTGTGTGCGGAAGACAATATCGCCCTTACGCCTTACAGCGCCTTGGCAAGCGGTCGTCTTTCCCGTTTACCGAACGAAACCAGCAAACGCGCGGTGGAAGATACCTACGCCAAAGGCAAATACGATGCCACAGCCGAGCAAGACAGCGTGATTATCAACCGTGTGGCGGAGCTTGCCGAAAAATACGGCGTATCCATGACCGAAATTTCTCTCGCTTGGTTGCTCACCAAAGTGGACGCACCCATTGCAGGAGCAACGAAAAAATCGCACATCGACGGCGCCGTCGGTGCGGTCAATCTTACCCTTTCGGCTGAAGATTTGGTTTACTTGGAAGCGTGTTACCAACCGCATAATTTGGTCGGGATTATGGCGCAGAACAGCTATAAAACCAAAGATGTAAAACAGGTGTGGAGTCGTTGATTAT
This sequence comes from [Mannheimia] succiniciproducens MBEL55E, assembly GCF_000007745.1. Lineage (GTDB taxonomy): Bacteria > Pseudomonadota > Gammaproteobacteria > Enterobacterales > Pasteurellaceae > Basfia > Basfia succiniciproducens. The sequence continues at coordinate 1,421,826 of NC_006300.1, forward strand.
TAGATAAAAACTAACAAATAATTAGGATTTGTTAGTCTTTTTTTCTAAACAACTTCAGTAAAATAGCACACATCAAAACGATACAAGGGTGTTTGATGTAATTTAAATTCACTTAAAGGAAAAATATTATGACAACTTCAATTAAACCTGTTTTATGTGTAGTAACCAGCGCACCCATTAAAGGCAAAAGCGGCATTCCGACCGGTTTTTATTTAGCGGAACTGACTCACGCATTAGATGAAATCGAAAAAGCCGGTTTAAAAACCGTGATTGCCTCTGTGCGTGGCGGTCAGCCGCCGATTGACGGCTTCGATTTAACCGATCCGGTAAACGCAAAATACTGGAACGAAGGCGATTTATATGAACGCTTGGCAAACACGCCTGCACTTTCTGAATTAAACGGCGCAGATTATTCAGCCGTATTCTTCGCAGGCGGTCACGGCACCATGTGGGATTTTGCACAAAGTGCGGAAGTTCACCGTATTGTGAGCGAGGTTTATACTTCAGGCGGCGTGGTTTCAGCGGTGTGTCACGGACCTGCCGCATTGGTTGGCGCGAAATTACCAAACGGTGAATTTGTGGTAAACGGCAAAAACATCGCTGCATTTACGAATGCTGAAGAGGTGGAAGTAGAGGGTGATAAATTAGTGCCTTATATGCTTCAAACCGAGCTTGAAAAGCAAGGAGCCATTCATCACGCAGCCCCGAATTGGGCGGAAAACGTGATTGTAGACGGTCAGCTTGTTACAGGCCAAAACCCGGCCTCGGCAAAAGGCGTAGGCGCTGCGCTTGCAAAAGTATTATTAGAGAAATAAGGAGCGGTTATGTCACACAAATCAGCATTAAGCCCTGAGCAAATTTACAGCGTGTCGCCAACCTTGGCAACCTACACCAAAACGCTTATTTCAGACGATATGTGGAACCGCCCCATTTTAAGCAAACACGATCGTGCAATGATTACGGTGGCGGCACTGATTGCCCGTCAGCAAACCATGGGCATGAAACATTATTTCAATTTGGCGATGGATTTAGGCGTAAGCGCAAAAGAAATGTCGGAAGTGGTATTGCACATGGCGTTTTACGCTGGCTGGTCAAACGCTTTTGCGGCGGTGGATATTTTGAAAGATATTTTTGCCGAGCGCGGTATTAGCCCGGATCAACTGCCTACACTTGAGCCTGAAATGTTACCGATGTCGCAAGCCTTGCCGGACAATGATTTCTTTATGGGCTTGATTGACCAAAACATTCGTTCGTTTGTGCCGAAATTGGCTGACAACAGCACCGACGTGCTTTACCACCAAGTGTGGTTGCGCCCTGATTTAAACCCGCGCGATCGCAATTTAATCAGCGTAACGGCATTGATTGCCCAAGGCTTATATGATTTCGTCACGGTTTACAGCCTACGGGCAAAAGCAGTCGGTATCAGCAAAGAAGAAATGCAAGAACTGCTTGCGCACCTTGCATTCTACGCAGGCACACCGTATATCGTGCCGGCAATTCCACATGTAGCAAAAGCCTACGAATAAGCTCACAAGCGGTTAAATTTCGTTTATTTTTTTGCAAATGAAAACAACGGCGAATTTAACCGCACTTTTTAATTTATTTTGGCTAAAAACAAAGATTAAATGGGACTTCACATATCTTGCCGTTTATAGCTGACAGCGCATAAATGAAATTATGATGACACGAAGAACCTTTCTAACTGCTTCAGGTTTAATGGCAAGCGGTCTGTTTTTACCGAAAATTTGCAAATCCGAAACACTGCTCCAAAGGAGAAGACCCATGAAAATTATTGCCGTTGAAGAACATGTACTGGACGCCGATTTGGGCAAAGCCTCTATGCCTGCCGCACTGGCGCAAGCCCCCTATCTGCCCGACTGGGGTAAAACCGTGCAAGACGGTTACAACCTCGATCGCAGCCGTCCGCAAATCGAGCAAAACGCCCTGATTAATCCGAAAGGTTTTGATATGGGCGAAGGCCGTCTGAAAGAGATGGATTTGGCTGGTATTGATATGCAGGTGTTATCGTACGGTGGTTTTCCACAATTTGCGTTGAAAGAACAATCTGCTGCGCTGAACCGTGCTGCTAACGACCGTTTGGCAGAAGCCGTGGCAAAACACCCAGACCGTTTTGCAGGCTTTGCCACCTTGCCTTGGGGGCAACCGCAAGAAGCTGTGAAAGAACTGAAACGTGCGGTAAACGAATTAGGCTTGAAAGGCGCATTGCTCAACGGCAGACCGTCCGAACATTTCATCGACCACTCTGATTATGAGCCATTATTGGCAGCGTTTCACGAATTAAACGTGCCGTTATATTTGCACCCCGGAGTGCCTGTACAAGCAGTGCAACAAGCGTATTACGGCGGTTTCTCGCCGGAAATTTGATCGCTATCCCAACTTGCAAGTGATCAGCGGACACTGGGGCGAAATGCTGCCTTTCTACCTGCAACGGTTGGACGACAGTATCCCGCAAGCGGCAACAGGCTTAAAGCGAAGTATTACGCAAACATTCAAAGAACAGGTTTTTGTTACCCCAAGCGGTATGCTGACCTTGCCACATTTTAATTTTATCTATGAATTGGTAGGTGCTGATCGTATTCTTTATTCAATTGATTACCCATATCAAACATTAGATGGCGCCCGTGCCTTTATCGAAAACCTGCCGATTTCGCAAGCAGAGAAAGAACTGATTGCCTATAAAAATGCGGAAAAATTGTTTGGATTAGGCTAAATCCAACATCTACATAATCTAAAAATTGAATATGAACAAAAAAATTGTGATGATATTGAAAATCTTACTTGCCGTTATCGTTCTGCTTACCGGTGCGGTTTGGGCGTTTATGACCTATCACCCCGTATGGGGCGGCACGCCTGATGAGGGCAGTATGGCACGAATCCGTGCTTCCAAAGCCTATAACGCGACACTCGGCAAATTTGAAAATCAAGAGCCGACACAACTGCTGACGACCGATGAAAAACCGTCCATTACCACTTGGATTACGCGTCTGATGGCTGCCGATGAAGGCAAAAATCCGAGCGAGCCGCTTCCAAGTGCGGCATTTGATAAAAATGTGCTGAAAGACGGCGAAATGGTTTGGTTCGGGCATTCTACGGTATTGTTTAAATTGGGCGGGCTGAATGTGATTACCGACCCTGTTTTTCACAATGCTTCGCCGATTCCTTATATCGGTATCAGCCCTTTTAAAACCGAGCATTCGTATAGCGTGGAGAGCTTGCCCGAATTGGATATTGTGCTGCTTTCCCACGATCATTACGACCACTTGGATTATCGCGCGATTCAAGAGTTGGACAGTAAAACCAAGCATTTTATTGTGCCGTTGGGGGTAAAAGCGCATTTGCAACGCTGGGGCGTGGCGGATGACAAAATTACCGAAATGGATTGGGACGAACAAACCAAAATCGGCACATTAGCCATCACGCTTGTTCCTGCACGTCATTTCAGCGGACGCACGCTCAATATTAAAGACCCGACGTTGTGGGGCGGCTACATTATTCAATCGCCTGAACTCAAATATTATTACAGTGCAGACAGCGGTTACGGCAAACATTACCGCGAAACCATTGCCAAACACGCCCCCTTTGATTTTGTGATGATAGAAAATGGGGCGTACGATAAAAAATGGGCATTGATACACGAAACACCCGAAGAAGCCTTGCAAGCCTTGAAAGATATTGGTGCCACGAAAGTGTTGCCGATACATTGGGGTAAGTTTGATATGGCAAACCACGTTTGGACGGATCCGATTAACCGATTGATGAAAGACGTAGCTAGCCAGCCTGAAATTTCTGTTGCAACACCAAAAATCGGGCAAATCTTTCATACCCAAGGCGACTTGCCTGCCGAGCAATGGTGGCAAGGCGTGAGATAGATGAAACTTATATAGCAGAGAGAAAAAATGAAAAAATTATTAATCGCACTTTTATTAGGAGTGACAACAATGGCACAAGCCGAATACCGAATGAGCCTGTTTGAACTAACGGTCAAACCCGAGAACCAGCAAGCGATTGAAGCTATCGGCAAGCATAATCTCGGCACCTCGATTCAAACCGAAGCGGGAACGCTGGCGATGTTTCACACCGTCAAAAAAGACGAGCCGAGTAAAAACGTGATTTTGGAAGTGTATCAAGACGACCAAGCCTATCAGGTTCACTCGCAAGCCGAGCATTTTAAGCAATTTGTCGAAGTAGCCAAAACAGCGGTAATCGAACGTAAAGCAGAAGCGTTAAATTCGCAATTTTTAGCCGAAAAACGACCGCTTGCAGATTTTGAAAACGGCAATTATCTGATTAACTTAGCCACTGTTCGCGTTAAATCGGCACAAAATGACGCATTCAAAGCAATTGTAGTAGATGAAATGAAGCAAGCAATGGCAAAAGAAAGCGGTGTGCTTTTAATGTATGCGGCTACACTGAAAGAACAACCGAACGAATGGCGTTTTTTTGAGATTTATGCCGACCAAGCGGCTTACGCACAACACCGCCAAACGCCGCATTTTCAAGCGTATTTAAAAGGAACAAATGGGATGATTGAAAGTAAAGGCGTTGTGGAATTGCAAGGAAAAACATTGGTAACTAAAGGCGTATTCCAATCTAAGTAATTAAAATTGTAGGGTGCGTGGTAAACGCACCATTTTTATAAATATTGATTTTATTGGTACGTTTACACGCACCCTACGGCGATACTTTTTCGATAATCTCAAATCGGGCGTTTACCCGATTTTTTATTGTTCCGAATGCATTTTTAAGAGCCGTTCTAAAATCTCAAACACCACCAACACCCGTTTTGGGGTAATGGTTTGGTAAGGGCGATAGAGATAAATCCCCCACATTTGGCTTTCAAGGTTTGGAAAAACTATTTCTAACTCACCGCTGTCGAGATAAGGCTGACAATCATGTTGCATAACCGGAGCAAAAATTCTGCCGGATAACACTGCCAGCAGCAGCGTTTTGATGTTGCTCACCACCACCGTCGGGTTCAATAACGGTACCGGCTATCTGCCCAGCATCCAGTCCCACACCTTGCCTGTCTGCGGATTGAGAATATAACCGACGGGAAAGTTTGCCGCCAAATCAAACACATCTTTCGGCTTACCCATACGTTTAATCAATGCGGGGGTTGCCACGATAGGTTCGGACAAATCGATGATTTTCTTGGTGATCCAATGCTCATCTGTAATCTTGCGGTAACCGAAAACCTTGAGGAATTACAGCAAATTTTAACGGAGGATTGCTACTGCCCTAATCTTGCGAATTATGAAATCCGTGAATTTGAGCCTAATATGATCGCAACCGACATGGCGGAATTTGAGGGGAAATAGGGTCAAAAGTGCGGTCGGTTTTGACAAAATTTTGCAAGAACCGATCGCAGTATTATCTTTCCTGGCTCAGTCCTGAAATCGCCCGGCATTCTTCCACGCTGTGTTCTTCGTGATTCACCAGGTTTTGCAGAAAGGTTTGGATTTCCAGCAAGCGGGCAATTTTTTCTTCCACCTGTTTCAGATGAGAAAGAATCATTTCGTCGGCGACACAATGATGTTTCGGCGTATTCTTCAATTCGTTCAGTTGTTTGATTTCATCAATGGAAAAACCGAGCCAACGACAGGATTTAATAAAATTCAACTGGCTTAAACTTTGCTGATCGTAAACGCGATAGCCGTTCGCCGCACGTTTCGGCTCCGGCAACAGACCGGTTTTTTCATAATAACGGATGGTTTCCAGATTAATCCCGCTCTTTTTGCTTAACTCATTGATCTTCATCATCATTCTCTAATCGATAAAAAATTTTGTTTATTTTAGCAAATTTCCGTAAAAAACGCTTGAGTCTGTAGTAGCTACGGAGTTTATGATTCTTATTAATCGAAATTAATCAAACTTAATTTGCTAACAAGGATTATGTATGAATGCGCAAGCAAAGAAAGATAAACAAGCTCATCACGAGCATCATGCTCATTCCCAAGTCCATACGGAGCATGAACATTCTCAGGTTCCAAAAAACAAAATGATTTTGGGGATCAGCCTCGCCATTATCTCCTGCTATATGGTGGTGGAATTTATCGGCGGTTATTTGTTTAACAGTCTGACTCTGATGGCGGATGCCGGGCATATGGCCAACGATAGTTTATCGCTGTTCCTTGCTCTGGTTGCCTTATTTCTCAGCGCCAAAGCACAAAAATGGTTCGCTCTGCTCAACGGCACCTCACTGGTATTTGTAGCGGTTATGATTTTAATTGAAGCCTTCAAACGCTGGCAGGCACCAACTGAAATGGCGGCATTACCCATGATGACGGTGGCGATAATCGGCTTGTTGGTGAATATTCTCGTGGCATGGATTATGTTAAAAAGCGATCAGGAAAACCTGAATATCAAAGCCGCTTATCTTCATGTATTGGCTGATTTATTCGGTTCCGTGGTAGCGATTATCGCAGGTCTCAGCGCTTGGCTGCTTGACTGGCAATGGGTGGACGTAGTCGCCAGCGTCATTTTAAGTGCTCTGGTATTGCGCAGCGGCTTATCCGTAATCAAACAAGCGATTACCGCTCTGCGTAGTGACGGCGAAGAATTCAGTATGGACACCCATTCTCACTAAGTTGAATCCGTTACGGCAGAACGTCGATAAAACGGAAAAGTGCGGTGGAAATTTTGAAAATTTTTATCGCACTTTGGGTTTTGTAATAAGCATAGCTATTTGCGATAATTAGAAAGAACTCTACGTATACAATATTTGGTACTTATACAAACTTTCTTAGAGTATATTCTTATTGATAAATTATAAGCACACGTTGAGAACATACGCTACCATAAGAATTATCAAGAAAATATAAAATGTCTATATTTATAATGTTCAATTGCTTATTTATATAAGCCTCAATATTATGCATATTATATAATTTAACCAAAACCTATGGAGAAATCTTTATATGTCGGACTCAACGAGCAATTTCACAATTGATGACTATGACCATTACTTTTATGTAGGTCCTATAAATATGGTTGGATATTATCGACTCTGTAAAGAAATATCAAAACATAAAAATAAAGATAAAGTATTACTTTGCCTTGTAACATATGGCGGAGATCCTGATGCGGGATTTAGAATCGGACGAGCATTACAACATCACTACAATGGTGAGGTAACAATTTATATACCAAATGTATGCAAAAGCGCAGGAACATTAACTACTATAGCAGCTAAACACATTATTATGGATAATAAAGGTGAGCTCGGTCCCTTAGATGTTCAATTAAGAAAAACAGATGAGCTAGGAGCAAGTAATTCAGGTCTAGACATCTTTAAAACATTAGATACATTAGAAGATAGAGCAAATACAGCATTCAATAAGTATCTCAGAGCAGTTAGATTTGGACAAGGTCTCAGCACAAAAATGTCTGTAGAAATAGCTACAAGGCTAGTTGATACAATAATAAAACCAATAGCAGAACAGATAGACCCCATGAAAATTGGTGAACATCAAAGGGCAACAGATATTGCCATTGAATATGGAAATAGACTAAACCAAACATCTAAGTGCTTAAAAGATGATATGCAATCTTTAGATAAGTTAATTAGAGGGTATCCTTCACACGGTTTCGTCATTGATAGAAAAGAAGCAAGAACGCTTTTTTCTTGCGTTACCGCAGCAAATGAAGATATAATCCATCGCTATCAAACTATTCATAATGCAACAGAGTCAAATCCGAACATCATTGGTAGTGATTTATATGTTGAATATTTAGAGGATGAACAAAATGAAACAAGTAATGCAAACAACGAAAGTTCAAGTAACTCAACTCCAAATGATAAAAGTGGGAAATCTACGAGATCTTCAACAAAAAGCTAATCCAATTAAACCTGAAACATTATTTGAAAAAACAAAACACATATACCCACAGGTATATCCAACACTAGCCCATAGCCTATAACTATCTTATGAATGGCATATAACTTATAGTTTGTAGTTTGATATGCCATTTTTAGATTTCAGTAATTACCCCCAACACCCTCTTCTCCGAAACCGGGTACTTAGTCCCCAACTGCTGAGCAAACAAACTTACCCGTAACTCCTCAATCATATAGCGAATTTCCAGCACTTCCGTACTCAATGGTTTGGATTTTGGGAGTTTGGCGAGTAGTTGTTGGTAAGCTTGTTGGCATTGTTCCACCCGTAGCATGGCGGCGCGGTCGCGGTTGATGTCTTGTGCCAGTTTGTCCATACGTTTATCGATGGCTTGCAGGTAACGCTGAATATCCGGTAGGCGGGCGTAGCCGGTTTTTTCCACAAAGCCCGGATAAATCAAGCCGGCCAGTTGGGATTTAATATCCGATAAAGCGAACGCCATGGTGAAATCCATTTTGCCTTTCAGGCGTTTGTTAATTTCAAAAGTGAGGGTGAGCAACCGCTCCACTTGTTGAGCAATGTCCACGGTGATTTCATTGAGATTTTCGCGTACGAAATCCCGCAGTCTTTCAAAATCCCTTTCATTCCACACAAAACCGCCGAAATCCGCAATCAGTTTATCTACAGCGCAGGCGATACAGTCATCGATCAAATCCAATACTTTGCCGAACGGGGTGAAATATAAACCCAGCTTGGATTTGTTCGGCAGTTTTTCGTGCAGATATTTAATCGGCGAAGGCACGTTGAGCAAAATCAGGCGGCGCAAGCCTTGCTGCATGGCCACGGACTGTTCGTATTCCGTTTCAAATAATTTAATGCCCACCGCTTCTTTTTCATCGGTTATGGCGGGGAAAGCCTTCACGGTAAAGCCCTGTTTTTTCTGTTCGTAGCATTGCGGCAGGCTGTCGAAATTCCAGATATGAATGCCCGATTGTTCAATGCCGTCGTCCGCCACCGCGGAAATACTTTGCTGTACCTGATCTTTTAAGCCGAATTTGAGTTCATCCAGATTCATGCTTTCCGCAATTTTTTTGCCCTTTTCATCAATCACGCGAAATGTCATACGCAAGTGCGGTGGAATTTGCTCAAGTTTCCATTCTTCCACCTCCACGTTTACGCCGGTCATACGACGCAATTCGTAACTCAGGGTTTCCGTTAACGGTTTGTCAAAGTTAGCTACGCGGGCTAAAAAAGCTTCCGCATAATTGGGTGCCGGCACAAAATTGCGGCGCAGAGATTTCGGCAGAGCCTTAATCAAACTGACGATCAGCTCATGGCGTAAACCCGGAATTTGCCAGTCAAATCCCTGCATTTCAATCTGATTCAGCAACGGCAGAGGAATGTGCACGGTTACGCCGTCCGCATCCGTACCCGGTTCAAACTGGTAAGTGAGTTTTAACTTCAGATTACCCTGGTGCCAGAAATTCGGGAAATCCAACTGGCTGACTTTTTGCGCGTCTTCCTTCATCAGGAAAGACTTCTCAAAATTAAGCAATTCCGGATCTTGTTGAGCGGCTTTCTTCCACCAACTGTCAAAATGTTTTTGCGACACCACGTCCGCCCCGATGCGGGAATCATAAAATTCGAACAAGGTGCGATCGTCCACCAGAATATCGCGGCGGCGGGATTTGTGTTCCAAATCTTCCACTTCACGAATCAGCTTTTGGTTTTCAAAAAAGAATTTATGGCGGGTATGCCAATCCCCTTCCACTAAGGCGGATTGAATAAAGATCTCGCGGCTGGTTTGCGGATCGATGGCACCGTAATTCACCGGGCGGCTTGCCACAATCGGCACACCGTACAGGCTGACTTTTTCATTGGCGATCACCTGCCCGCGGGATTTCGACCAGCGTGGCTCGGAATAGCTGCTTTTAATCAGATGTTTGGCTAACGGCTCAACCCATTCGGGATCGATCTCCGCCACCATACGCCCCCAAAGTTTAGAGGTTTCCACCAATTCCGCCGCCATCACCCATTTCGGCTGTTTTTTGAAAAGCACGGAATTAGGGAAAATGGCAAAATGAGCGTTACGGGCGCCAAGATATTGCTGTTTTTCCGCCTCTTTCATACCGATATGAGAAAGCAGCCCGCTTAACAGTGCGCTGTGAATTTGCGGATATTGCGCCGGTTCGGAATTAATCGGCAAGCCCATTTCCCGCACGGTCAAACGGATTTGATGATAAATATCCTGCCATTCCCGCACCCGCAGATAATTCAGATAATCTTTTTGGCATAGGCGGCGGAACTGGTTTTTGCTCAAGACTTTTTGTTGCTCCTGAATATAGTTCCACAAATTCAGAAACGCCAGAAAATCGGATTTTTTGTCCGCAAACCGACGGTGTTTGTCATCGGCGGATTGTTGCTTCTCTTGCGGACGTTCGCGCGGATCCTGAATGGAAAGGGCGGCGACAATAATCATCACTTCCAAAACGCAGCCTAAATCGACCGCACTTAGCAGCATTTTAGCCAGACGGGGATCTACAGGTAATTGGGCTAATTGACGACCCGTTTGAGTCAAAACACGTTTTCCCCCCTCAGGGCTATGCCCAGCTCCCCCCGTAAACGGTGGGAGCGAAGAATTTGATGCTAAATTGCCCTCCCCTCGTTTACGGGGGGAGGTGCCGAAGGCGGAGGGGGGTGATTTTTGCCATTCAAAGGCACCCAACTCTTCCAATAATTTAATACCGTCCTGAATATGCCGTTTATCCGGCGCATCCACAAAAGGAAAAGCTTCAATGTCGTCCAATCCCAGTGCCGTCATCTGTAAAATAACGGAAGCCAAATTGGTGCGCAGAATTTCCGGATCGGTAAATTCCGGGCGGTTATTGAAATCCTGTTCCGAATACAGGCGGATACAAACGCCCTCGGAAACCCGCCCGCAGCGCCCTTTACGCTGATTGGCGGAGGCCTGCGAAATCGGCTCGATAGGCAGACGTTGCACTTTGGTGCGGTAGCTGTAGCGGGAAATCCGCGCGGTACCCGGGTCGATCACATATTTAATGCCCGGCACCGTGAGCGAGGTTTCCGCCACGTTGGTAGCCAGCACGATACGGTTCAGTCCGCCGGGATGGAAGATCTTATTTTGCTCCTGCGCCGACAGGCGGGCATACAGCGGCAGAATTTCCGTATGACGCAGATTCTGCTTTTCCAACGCCTCTGCGGTATCGCGAATTTCCCGCTCGCCGCTTAAGAAAATTAAAATATCGCCTCTGCCCTCCGCCTGCAGTTCGTCCACCGCATTCAAAATGCCTTGCAGCTGATCCTGTTCTTCCGTCTCCGCAACGGGACGATAACGCACTTCCACCGGATAAGTTCTGCCGGATACCTCAATAATCGGCGCATTGTTGAAATGCTTGGAAAAACGCTCCACATCAATGGTCGCAGAGGTGATAATCACTTTTAAATCCGGACGGCGCGGCAATAACTGTTTCAGATAACCCAGAATAAAATCGTTGTTTAAGCTGCGTTCGTGGGCTTCGTCGATAATCAGACAATCATATCGGTTGAGAAAACGATCGGTTTGAATTTCCGCCAGTAAAATCCCGTCGGTCATCAATTTGATTTGGGTATCCTCACCGATCTGATCGTTAAAGCGCACTTTATAACCGACGATTCCGCCTAATTCCGTTTGCATTTCTTCCGCAATGCGTGCCGCCACCGAACGGGCGGCAATACGCCGCGGCTGGGTATGCCCGATTAAACCTTTTTGCCCGAACCCCAATTCCAGACACATTTTCGGCAACTGCGTGGTTTTACCCGAACCCGTTTCCCCCGCCACAATCACCACCTGATTTTGCGCAATCAGTTTTTGAATTTCCGTTTTACGTTGGCTGACGGGAAGATTTTCGGGAAAAACGATCGGATTTTTGACCGCACTTTTTCGCAGTTCAAGGCGCAGTTTGGCCTGTTGAATTTGTTGTTCAATGTCAAGAGCGGCGGCTTGTTGGGATTGCTCTTTTTTAATTTGCCCCAAGCCTCGGATTCGAGCCAGCAAACGGCTCTGTTCAACAATCATCACATCCTCGATCTGTTCGGCTAAGGATTTTTGTAATGCGTTAAATTCTCTTTTCGGTGTTTTCATTTTCATCATAATGCTAAGTTATTTGTGATCTATATCACAATCAGAAATTCTTTTAATCTAAACCGCACTAATTATATGCTAAATTAGCTCGCCCGTTGAAATAAAAAGGAAAATTTATGAAAAACCTTAAATTAAGTATTGCCACTATTGCCGTGGCGTCATTACTGTCAGCTTGTACTAGTCAATACGCTACGGAAAAGCATGAACAACTTAAATTGCAGAACCAAGCGGCGCTGGGGATTGTTTGGATGCAGCAATCCGGCGAATATCAGGCTCTTGCCCATCAAGCCTTTAACACGGCTAAAACGGCTTTTGATCAGGCTAAAAAAACCAAAGGTAAGAAAAAAGCGGTTGTTGTGGACTTAGACGAAACGATGATGGACAACAGCGCTTATGCCGGTTGGCAGGTTAAAAACGGTGAAGATTTCACGCAGGAAACATGGACAAAATGGGTGAATGCGCGCCAAACTGCGGCAATTCCCGGTGCGGTGGAATTCGCCAATTATGTAAATAATCATGGCGGTACAATGTTCTATGTGTCAAACCGGTTGGAAAACGGTGAACGCCAAGGCACCATTGACGATATGGCTCGTTTAGGTTTCCCTGGAGTATCGGAAAAAACCTTAATACTAAAAGACGGTAAATCCGCTAAATCAGCACGTTATAAAACCATTACGGATCAAGGATATGATATTGTGGTTTACGTTGGTGACAACTTAAACGACTTCGGTGACGCCACCTATCGCAAACCTAACGCGGAACGCCGTGATTTCGTCGCTCAAAACGCAAAACAATTCGGAACAAAATACATCGTTCTGCCTAATCCTAACTATGGAGACTGGGAAGGCGGCCTAGACAGCAATTACTATAAAGGCGATGTGAAAAACAAAGTGGATATTCGCTTAAATTCCATTAAAGCCTGGGACGGAAAATAATCCTCCTCTAACAAAAATACCGTTAGCTTATCATCACTAACGGTATTTTTTATTTGCCTAATATTACCGCTAAAATCCCCGCCGCAATAAGCGGACCGACCGGGATACCGCCGAGAAAAGCAACACCGAGCACGGTGCCGATAAGTAAACCCGTCACCACAATGGGTTCGCTACTCATTAAATTTACGCCGCGGCCGGCAAACCAAGCCACCGCAATCCCAATAACAATAGACAAAAACATCTGCCAGTTCAAAAATTCTTTAAAGGCTGGCAACTGAACTTTCCCCGAAACTAACGGAGCCAGCACGCCGACGGTTAAAATAATAATGCCGACTTTTAATCCGTTCTTTTCTAAAAAAGGAATATATTTACCTAAAAAAGTCTGATGCATTAGAAGCAAAATAAGTGCGGATATGGTAATTGAATTATTGTTGCTCAACACGCCAAGCAAAATAAGCACAACAAGCATAATGGCAACGGAATTGACCTGTAAAGACATATTGGATTCCTAAAACTGCGGTTTAATTTTTTGCAAAGATTATAACAAATTATGCGTTAATTATTTCTTTATTTTTAAATTAGTTCTAAAATCTTTGTTAAATGAAAAATTAGCATCAATAACAATAAGACAGATACTATGGAAATCGCATTTCTCCTCGCCGGCAAAATTATTGAACTGACCATTATCGTATTACTCGGTTATGCGTTGGTAAAAAGTAAATTGCTCAAATCTCAGGACAGCTACCCCTTATCCATTATCGGTTTATATCTTATCAGCCCGTCGGTGATGATCAATGCGTTTCAAATTGATTATAGTCCGCAAATTCTAAACGGCTTGCTGTTATCCCTAACTATGGCCGTTTTTCTGCATATTATTCTGATTATCACCGGCGTTATTCTTAAACGCCTGCTGAATCTGGATCCTATCGAACATGCGGCTTCTATTTATTCCAATTCGGGCAACTTAATTATTCCTCTGGTGGTTTCTATGTTCGGACAGCAATGGGTTATTTACGCCACCTGTTTTATTGTGGTACAAACCTTTTTATTCTGGACTCACTGCCGCAGCATTATTTGCGGTAAAGGTTCTATTTCAATATTAAAAATGTTTAAAAATATCAATATATTATCTATTTTTCTGGGCGTATTTTTATTTGCTTTTCAAATTAAATTGCCGCCGCTTATTTCGGGAACCTTATCTTCCTTAGGTCAATTTATCGGCCCGAACGCCATGTTGATTGCCGGTATGCTTATCGCTTCCATACCGTTGCGCAACATCATAACCTCAAAACGCATTTATTTGGTCACCTTTTTACGGCTGATTTTAATCCCGATCTTCCTGCTTATCATTATTAAATTATGCGGCTTTGATAATTGGGTGGAAAACGGTGAAACCATTGCGATGATTAGCTTCCTGGCGACCATGAGCCCGGCGGCGGCAACGGTAACCCAAATGGCATTGATTTATGGAAAAAATGCCAATAAAGCCAGTGCCATTTATGGCGTTACCACTATGTTGTGTGTATTTTCTATGCCGTTGATTATCGCCCTGTATCAACTTATTTAGTACAAGATAAACAAAAGGCTGATTTCCGTATAACAGGAAATCAGCCTTTAATTTAAAATGAATAAAATTGACTTCTTTATAAATTCACCATTCGGCTGGGGCGAATTACATTATCCTTACCTATTTCCGCTACCCCTAAAAACACATTTTGCGGCGAAAACAAACGAACTTGCCCTTGCAGTTGCTGAAGATTATCAAACTTTACCCGCTGACCGAAACCCACGGCTTTTGTTTGCTCTTCGCTCAAACTTAAAACAGGTAATTTTGATACGGCGCTGTCCACCGGTAATAAACGGGCATCTAATGCGGCTAGATCTTCGTCTTGCGCAAATTGCTGCAATTGTTCCCAAGTCAGCATTTTATCCGCCGGATAATCGGATACTGCGGTACGTCTAAGCATACTTACATGAGCGCCGCAACCTAGATATTCGCCTAAATCGTCCACTAACGTACGAATATACGTACCTTTTGAACAATGCACTTCAAGTGTTAAATAAGGTGCTTCATAGCTAATAAAATTAAGCTCGAAAATGCTAATCGGGCGGGCTTCACGCTCTACAACAATCCCCGCTCTGGCATATTCGTAAAGAGGTTTACCCTTATGTTTCAAGGCGGAAAACATAGTGGGAACCTGCATAATATCACCGCGAAAGTGCGGTAAAGAATCAAGGATTTTTTGTTCCGTTACATTCACGGAGCGGGTTTCTACAACTTGCCCTTCCGCATCGGAAGTATCCGTACGTTCGCCTAATTTCGCAATCACCTGATAACGTTTATCCGCATCCAATAAAAACTGAGAAAATTTTGTCGCCTCACCTAAACAAATCGGCAACATTCCTGTTGCCAATGGATCCAATGCGCCCGTATGCCCTGCTTTATTTGCCTGATAAATACGTTTTACCTTCTGCAAAATATCGTTAGACGACATTCCCTGCGGTTTATCAAGTAAAAATACGCCGTGAATATCACGACCGCGTTTACGGGGTCTCGACATTAATCTTCTCCGTTTTCCTCATCAATATGACGTTCTTTGTCACTGCGAACGACATTTGTCACCAGATTTGACATCCGCATACCTTCAACTAAAGACCGGTCATACTCAAAGCGCAATTCAGGCACAATACGCAAACGCATTGCTTTACCCACTAACGAACGAATATAAGGCGCAGCTTTTTCCAGCGCTTTCATGCCTTGTTTAATAGCTTCATCGTCGTTATTGAACAAGAAAGTCACAAAAATTTTGGCATAAGCCAAATCCCGCGAAACCTCTACATCGGAAACCGTCACCATACCGATACGCGGATCTTTCACTTCACGCTGTAAGATCACGGCAATTTCTTTTTGTAGCTCTTGTGCAACGCGATCGGAACGTTTAAATTCTCTTGACATGTTATTTTCCTAAAATCTGAATTTAAGTTTGTATTCAAGCAAACAGGTTAAAAGTGCGGTCAAAAATTTTCAAATTTTAACCGCACTTTTTAGTATCTGTTTATATAAAAGATATAACAGACACTAATCCTATACGAAGTTCAAACTCGCTTATAAAGAATTAAATCGAGCGTTTAATCTCAACCACTTCGAATACCTCGATTTGGTCGCCGACTTTCACGTCATTGTAATTCTTCACGCCGATACCGCATTCCATACCGTTGCGAACTTCGTTCACGTCATCTTTGAAACGACGCAGAGATTCCAATTCGCCTTCAAAAATAACAACATTATCACGCAATACGCGAATCGGGTTGTTACGTTTGATCACACCTTCGGTTACCATACAACCGGCGATAGCACCGAATTTAGGTGAACGGAATACGTCGCGAACTTCCGCAAGACCGATAATTTCCTGTTTGAATTCAGGTTGTAACATACCGCTCATTGCCGCTTTGATCTCGTTTAATAATTCATAAATAATTGAATAATAACGTAAATCAATATTCTCAGTTTCAATAATACGACGAGCTGAGGCATCCGCGCGCACATTGAAACCAACAATAATCGCATTTGAAGCGGCGGCTAATGTCGCATCGGTTTCAGTAATACCGCCCACACCGGAACCGACTACTTTCACTTTTACTTCTTCCGTTGAAAGCTCTTGTAAAGATTGAACGATAGCTTCCACAGAACCCTGAACATCCGCTTTAACGATAACATTTAACTCGGCAACATCGCCTTCCGCCATATTGCTGAACATATTTTCAAGTTTCGCTTTTTGTTGACGGGCTAATTTAACTTCACGGAATTTACCTTGACGATATAGCGCCACTTCACGGGCTTTTTTCTCATCACGAACCACAGTGGCTTCATCACCCGCAGCAGGCACGCCGGAAAGACCCAATACCTCAACCGGAATCGACGGACCGGCAGACTCGACATCTTTGCCCAGCTCATCACGCATTGCGCGTACGCGACCGTATTCGAAACCGCAAAGTAAAATATCACCGCGATTCAGCGTACCGGATTGAACAAGAATAGTCGCAACCGGACCGCGTCCTTTATCCAGATAAGATTCGATTACAACGCCGGTCGCCATACCTTCTTTAACCGCCGTTAATTCCAGCACTTCCGATTGTAATAAGATCGCATCTAATAATTCGTCAACACCCGTCCCTTTTTTGGCGGATACATAAACAAATTGCGTGTCACCGCCGAATTTTTCAGAAACTACGTCATATTGCAATAATTCCTGTTCGACACGATCCGGATTCGCTTCAGGTTTATCGATTTTATTTACCGCAACAACCAAGGGTACGCTTGCCGCTCTGGCATGTTGAATCGCTTCGATAGTTTGCGGCATCACGCCGTCATCGGCGGCAACCACTAAGACAACGATATCCGTCGCTTTCGCACCGCGCGCGCGCATTGAGGTAAACGCCGCATGCCCCGGAGTATCCAGGAAAGTGATCATTTTGCCGTTAGTTTCAACATGATAAGCACCGATATGTTGGGTAATACCGCCGGCCTCACCCGCGGCAACTTTCGCTTTGCGGATATAGTCTAATAATGAGGTTTTACCGTGGTCAACGTGACCCATAATAGTCACAACCGGCGCACGGGTTACTTTTTCAGCATTAACGTCGCGATCTTCCAATACCGATTCTTCTAATTCGTTTTCTTTACGCAGAATCACCTTGTGGCCCATTTCTTCGGCAACCAATTGAGCGGTTTCTTGGTCGATAACCTGATTAATGGTCACCATTTCGCCCATTTTCATCATTGTCTTGATGATTTCCGTCGCTTTTACCGCCATTTTATTAGCAAGTTCCGCTACGGTAATAGTTTCACCGATAACTACGTCACGGTTTACCGCTTGTGCAGGCTTGGTAAACGCTTGTTGAATTGCACTGCTGCCTTTCTTGCCTTGTTTGCCTTTGCCTTTCACGTCTTTTTGGTTACGACGATCCGCATTACGTTCGTCTTTAGAACCGTTATCGTCACGTCCGCCTTTTTTAGCTTTGCCGACTTTATTTTTACCGCGGCCACGCCCTTCTTTACGGCGTTCTTCTTCATCTTCCGCTTCACGGGCATAAGTCGAAGTCAAATGATAATCGGAAAAATCATCGGAAACTTCCGTTGTTTCTCTATCCGCCGCTAATTCAGCCAAACGTTTTGCTTCTTCCGCCGCTTTACGCGCCTGTTCTTCCGCTTTTTGGCGGGCTAACTCATCGGCTTTACGGCGTAATTCCGCTTCTTCCGCTTTAATACGGTCTTTTTCTGCATCCACAACTTTTACCGGTTCCGGTTTTTTCACTGCAGCCGCGACACGTGCCTTTTCAGCATTTTTTTTAGCTTTCTCGGCAGCTTCTTTTTCCGCTTTTTCCGCAGCCGCTTTTTCAGCCGCTTCCTGTGCTTTTAATTTTGCTTCTTCCGCAGCTTTCTTAGCCGCTTCGGTATCAATTTTGCGGGATTTACGCACTTCAACCTGAACTTTACCGCCGGCAACCGTTGTTTTAACTCTGCGCTGTAAACTTAGTTTTTTTGGTGCGTTTTCGTTTTGTGTTTCTTTATCTGTCATAATCTTTTTAATCCTTATTCATCACCAAACCAACAGATATTACGAGCCGCCATAATTAAATCCGCCGCTTTTTCTGCACTTAACTCTTCAATATCCGCTAAATCATCAACACCTTGTTCGGCTAACTCCTCAAGAGTTTTAATATTTTTCTCAGCTAATCTGAATGCAATATGACGTTCCATACCTTCGAGATTTAATAATCTGTCTTCAACCTCGGCTTGTTTTAACGCTTCTTCTTCCGCCACCGCTTTAGCGGTTAACGCATCTTTCGCACGGTTTTGCAACTCTTCAACCAAATCTTCGTCTTCAAGACCGTCAATTGCCGTTAATTCGCTTACCGGCACATAAGCTAATTCTTCAAGGCTTGAGAACCCTTCATCAATGAGAAGCTGTGCAAAGTCTTCATCAAGCTCAAGAGAAGTCATGAATAAATTTAATACCTTATTATCTTCCGCCTGATGTTTTTGCTGCAATTCTTCCGTAGTCATCACATTTAACGTCCAGCCGGTTAACTGGGTCGCTAAACGCACGTTTTGACCGTTACGACCAATAGCTTGTGCTAAATTTTCCTGTTCAACGGCAATATCCATCGAGTGATTATCTTCATCAACCACAATTGAATTTACATCCGCAGGTGCCATGGCGTTAATCACGAATTGAGCCGGATTATCATCCCAAAGTACGATATCCACACGCTCACCGCCTAATTCATTGGTGATAGCCTGAACGCGTGAACCGCGCATACCGACGCAAGCGCCAACCGGGTCAATACGTTTGTCATTACTTTTAACCGCAATTTTTGCACGCAATCCCGCATCGCGAGAAGCGCCTTTAATTTCGATTAATTCTTCACCGATTTCCGGTACTTCCAAACGGAACAACTCTTCAAGCATTACCGGTTTTGCGCGGGTTACAAACAATTGCGCACCTTTACTTTCCGGATTAACTTTATAAAGCACACCGCGTACGCGATCGCCCGGACGGAAGTTTTCACGAGGCAACATATCTTCGCGGGTAATAACCGCTTCCGCCTTCGCCGGATCTTCTTTGTTACCGGTTAAGTCCAGAATAATTGAATCGCGGGTAACTTTTTTTACCGTACCTGTTACGATTTTTCCTTCTTCGGAACGGAATTGTTCAACTACTTTGTTGCGTTCCGCTTCACGAATTTTAGTACTGATTACCTGACGGGCGGTTTGCATGGTAATACGGTCAAAGGCTACGGAATCGATTTGATCTTCCACATAATCGCCTAACTGAATGTCAGGATCTTCGAATTGCGCCGCTTCTAAAGTAATTTCTTTTGTCGGGTTAACCACTTCATCAACCACCAACCAGCGACGGAAAGTGTCAAACTCACCGGTTTTTTGGTTAATCGCAACGCGAACATCAATTTCCTGTTCGTATTTTTTCTTTGTTGAAAGGGCAATCGCACTTTCTAACGCTTCAAAAATCTTCTCACGCGGTAATAATTTTTCATTTGATACTGCTTCCGCAGCTAATAAAATCTCTTTGCTCACTTTTTATGCCTCTATTAAAATTTGGGTATTACGTTCGCTTTTTGAATATTACTTAATGCGAAAGACTGTTCTTGATCGTCCACAATCAAGGTCAGCATATCGCCTTCAATCCGCTCTAATTTGCCTTGCCATTTACGACGGTCTAACATAGGAATACGTAAATGTACTGAAATTTCCTGCCCGACATAACGTTGGAACTGCTCCAAAGTAAATAACGGACGATCCAATCCCGGCGAAGATACTTCAAGATTGTATTTATCGGCAATCGGATCTTCTACGTCTAATATAGCGCTCACCTGACGACTTACATCCGCGCAGTCGTCAACGGTAACGCCGCCTTCTTTATCAATGTATAAACGTACCGTCATAAAGCGACCGGCACGTTGACATTCAATCCCCCAAAGTTCACAGCCTAAATCTTCAACCGAACCTTGCAGCATTTGTTGTAAATTTTGTTCTAATGTTGCCATTTCACCCTCGTAAAATGAGCTGAACAGCCCACCAAGATATCGTTAATATCCGTGGGTTTTTTAACCCACCCTACAAATTTCGGACATAAAAAAAGGGCTTAAAGCCCAGTGTAAATATCCAAATTTTACGTACAAAAAAACCCAAATCTAAAAATTTGGGTTTCACTGAACCTTTATTTTTCTTCCTTATAAGGAAGTGGTTGCGGGGGCCGGATTTGAACCAACGACCTTCGGGTTATGAGCCCGACGAGCTACCAAGCTGCTCCACCCCGCGTCCGAAATATGGCAGCATTATAATGAGAATAATGCGGAAGATCAAGTTTTTAACAAAAATAATTTAAAATAAACCGCACTTTTACGGGATTAGAAACCTATTCCCGTGCTGATACCAACACCGGCGCCGTTATTTCCCACGCCGAAACCGCCGCCGACCGTACAACCGCCGAGTAAAACCAAAGTACATAATAAAATAAGCCGTTTTTTCATTTATTTTCCTCAGTTAAAGGCAGTAAATACTGAAAAAGCCGATAAATGGCGATTAAATCCATTCTGGCAACCGGCTTAAATACCAATAAAATATAATAAAGAAAACGGAATTTTGCTACTAAATTTAATACGTCCTGCCATAAATCCGATTCGCAATATTCTTCATATTTGTTTATCAAATATTGAATCTGTTCACCGGAAAGATGCTTAGAACGGCAAAGGCTATGAATAAATACCAATACATCGCGAATTTTGTGCCATTGCAAATTCAGGCTACGGGAATGAGATTCAAAATCCATAAAGGTCACTTTACCTTGCCGCCAGGCAATATCCCTGATTGCAGGGCGTCCGTGAGTCACCCCTTTTTTATGCAATGAAGTCAAGGCTTTTATGGCATCGACCAGTATCTGATTTTTTTCCGCCGGAGTTAAATTAAGCCCGGCATTTTCAATCCAATGATTTAAAGTCGGTCCCACATCTTTTAATACAAAAAAATCTTCGCCGGATAGTATAACCTGAGGAACGGGCGCCCCCCGCTCATATAAATTTTTGAGAATATGCAGTTCTTCCCGAAAGGATTGTTTCGGATGCGGCTTGAGAATTTTCCACACGCCGGTTAATTTTTCCGGTTGTTTTACCCAGTAAGTCTGATTCTCAAAATCAAAACTAAATATCCGTTTACCTTGATTCTTTTGTACTAACTCATTCACTAATCTACTGAAAACGGCCTGTTTTTTTGTTGTCATTTCCCCACATCCTTAGCCGCCAATAATCGCAAAAAAATTCAAATTTTGACCGCACTTTTATTAACGACGATTCTTTAAACCCGCGAACTTATTGCGTTACGAACTGACTAATAATCGAATAAAAAGGGAAATATTTTAGCCTTTTTTCTTATCTTTTTAAACAAATTAAGAGGCGGACGTTATGTTTCTATCCAGAATTTCTTTTTATTTCACTTTAGTCTGCGGGCTTATCATCGCTATGGTTATCGCACCCTCGGCAAAAGCCAATATGTTTTCGGTCAGTGAAACGGAAATTAATCAATATCTGAGTAAAAAAGGTGAAATCGCCGATAAAATCGGTTTTCCCGGACTTTTCGCCATGGATTATAAAGTGCAGAATTTAACGGCTAAAGTCGGGCAAAATAACGACGGCAGGGTGGAACTTAGCGGTACAATCGACGGCTTATTAAACCTGCAAAAAAATGACTATGTGGGGAAAATTGATCTGACCGTCGACACTATTCCTTATTACGATGCGGAAAAAGGCGCCGTTTATCTGCGGGATTTACGCATCACCAACTGGACAGGTTCTCCGCAACAATATATGGAAAAACTGGAACCCATGATGCCGTTTTTAAGCCGCAGTCTCGCTGCGCTGATGGCGACAATGCCTATTTATACGTTAGATGAAAGCAAACCGCGTGATATGCTGATTAAGAAATTCGCCAAAGGCATTCGGGTTGAAAAAGGGCAATTAAGTCTGGATGCGGGCATTTTATAATAGCGACAAAATAAAAGTGCGGTCAATTTTGCTTAAATTTTATAAAAACTTTTGCAAAATTGACCGCACTTTTTGCCGAAAAGCGATTATTTGCCAATCACTTCTAAGCCGCCCATATACGGACGCAATACTTCCGGTACGGTTACCGAGCCGTCTTCATTTTGGTAGTTTTCCAACACCGCAACCAAGGTGCGACCGACCGCCAAACCGGAACCGTTTAGAGTATGCACCAAACGCGTTTTTTTATCGGTTTTGGAACGGCAGCGAGCCTGCATACGGCGGGCTTGGAAATCCCACATATTAGAACAGGAAGAAATCTCACGGTAAGTATCCTGCGCCGGTACCCAAACTTCTAAATCATAAGTTTTGCATGAACCGAACCCCATATCGCCGGTACATAACAACATTTTACGGTATGGCAAACCTAACAGCTGTAGTACTTTTTCCGCATGAGCGGTTAGCTCTTCCAATGCTTCCATGGATTTATCCGGGTCAACAATTTGCACCATTTCAACTTTATCGAATTGATGCATACGAATTAAACCGCGTGTATCGCGACCGTAAGAACCCGCTTCGGAACGGAAACAAGGCGTATGCGCCGTCATACGAATCGGCAAATCTTCCGTGTTCAGGATTTCATCACGCACTAAATTGGTGACCGGCACTTCGGCGGTCGGAATTAATGCGTAAGGCACTTCGCCTTCTAACGGCGTAGTGTGGAATAAATCTTCACCGAATTTCGGTAACTGACCCGTGCCGTATAAAGTAGTATGGTTAACTAAATAAGGCACATAAGTTTCCGTGTAGCCATGTTGCTCGGTATGCAAGTCCAACATAAATTGGGCCAGCGCACGGTGCATTTTTGCCACTTGTCCTTTCATAACCGCAAAACGCGCACCGCTTAATTTCGCACCGGCGGCAAAATCTATACCGCCGGCAAGATTTTCACCTAAAGTCACGTGATCTTTAATTTCAAAATCAAATTGTCTCGGTGTTCCCCAGCGTGAAATTTCTTTATTTTCCGAATCGTCTTTACCTAACGGCACTTCGTCCGCCGGCAAATTAGGAATAGTTAACGCAATGGTGTTGAGTTCGGCGAGTATTTCGTCCAGTTCCGCTTTTACTGTCGCTAACTCGTGCCCCATATCGTCCATTTCTGCTAATAAAGGCGCAATATTTTCGCCGCGCGCTTTTGCCGCACCAACCGCTTTTGAACGCGCATTACGTTTGGCTTGCAGGGTTTCGGTTTCAACCTGCAGGGCTTTACGTTGTTCTTCTAATTCAGCTAATTCTTTTGTATCTAAAATGAAGTTACGTTTTAATTTTAATGTCGCTGCAACTTCCGCAAGATTATTACGCAGTAAATTCGGGTCGATCATATTGGTACCTATCTGTTTAAATTCATTAAAAACCTGATCATTTTATCTCTATTTGAATAAATAAACCAGTTGAAAATCCGCTTTTCAACCGGCTTATCTTATTTATAACGCTTAACCGAGCTTTGTTTATCCAGCTCCCGTAACCAGGCTAATTTTTCCTGAATTTTGATTTCCATTCCCCGATTCGTCGGTTCATATAGAACCGTATCTTTTAATTCTTCCGGAAAATAATTTTCCCCTGCCGCATAGGCGTTAGGTTCATGATGAGCGTAACGGTATTCCGCTCCATAACCTAAATTCTTCATAAGCTTGGTCGGCGCATTACGTAAATGTACAGGTACGTCAAAATCCGCACTTTCTTTTGCCAGCTGTTTTGCCTGATTAAAGGCGTTATAAACCGCGTTGCTTTTAGGCGCCACCGCAAGATACACAATAGCCTGGGCAATCGCCCGTTCACCTTCGGCAGCCCCCACACGAGTAAAACAATCCCAAGCGGCAATCGCCACCTGCATGGCTCGAGGATCCGCGTTGCCGACGTCTTCCGAAGCAATTGCCAGCAAACGACGGGCAACATAAAGAGGATCGCCGCCTGCGGTAATTATTCTGGCATACCAATAAAGGGCCGCATCGGGCGCGGAACCGCGGATGGATTTATGCACGGCGGAAATTAAATCGTAAAAGCGATCTCCTTGCTTATCAAAGCGCGCTTGCCGTTCGCCGAGTACTTCCGTTAACAAAGTGCGGTCAATTTTTTTACCTTTTTCGCTTTCGTCCGCCATATCAACCATCAGTTCAAGGCAATTCAGCGCGAGGCGGGCGTCGCCGTGTACATAATCCGCCAATAATTCGAGAATACCTTCTTCAAGGTCTAAATTTTCATTGCCAAGCCCTCTTTCTTTATCCGCCAAAGCCTGTTCTAAAACATGAAGAATATCCTGATTGGTCAGCGATTTTAAAATGTAAACCCGAGCGCGGGAAAGTAAGGCGCTATTAAGTTCAAAAGACGGGTTTTCCGTAGTGGCGCCGATAAAAATAATGGTGCCGTCTTCAATATGGGGCAAAAAAGCGTCTTGCTGACTTTTGTTAAAACGATGAACTTCGTCTACAAAAAGAATAGTTCGGCGATCGGCCAGCCTATTTTGTTTAGCGCGTTCAATGGCTTCCCTGATTTCTTTAATACCGCTGGTGACCGCGGAAATCCGCTCCACTTCCGCATTAATTTTATGTGCGATAATTTCCGCCAAGGTGGTTTTGCCGGTGCCGGGCGGCCCCCAAAAGATCATTGAATGCGCATGCCCCGCTTCTATCGCCTTACGTAACGGCTTGCCGTTACCCAGCAAATGTTGCTGACCGCAATATTGTTCCAATGTTGTAGGACGCATTCTTGCCGCAAGCGGCTTAAAATCATTTTCAACAAAATCAAAACTCAAATTAGACATAGGAGATCACTCCGGAAGAGGAAAACGGTGGGCAAATGCCCACCCGAGAAAAGGTTATTTTTTGTTTTTATTGCGTTGATCGTCAAACTCGGCACCTTTCGGCACGGTAAATTTGAATAAGCTGTCGGCGAGCGGTTGATTGGTAATATTACGCAAAATATAAAGATTCGTCTGTCCGTCTTTCTCAATAGTGCTAAACCCTTTTAATACCCCTTGATTATCAATGCGGATATCGAATTGTTTGATATTGCTGTTTTTCGCTTTTGGTTTTAAAACAAACGTATCACCGTTTTGAACAACCGTATATTGGTTCCAGTTCGCCGAATCGTTGCTGGTTAAAAGCACAAAAGGCGTATTATTCACCGCATTTTCCACCCAGTTTGCTGTAACCTGTTCAACGAAAGGATCATAGAACCAAAGGGTTTTGCCGTCGGAAATAATCTGGGTTTCTTGCGGCGCTTT
The DNA here is from genome assembly GCF_000007745.1 of [Mannheimia] succiniciproducens MBEL55E. Taxonomy (GTDB): domain Bacteria; phylum Pseudomonadota; class Gammaproteobacteria; order Enterobacterales; family Pasteurellaceae; genus Basfia; species Basfia succiniciproducens. Next base: position 1,447,599 of record NC_006300.1, read on the forward strand.
ATTATCCATACGGAATAAATTCGGGCGCTTAATCTGCAATTTGCCGCTGCCGGTCTGTACATTTTTGCCGTTTGCCGAGCTGACATTTTGATTGAAGTCTGCGCTGAAATAATTCACCTGTGCCAAACGTTGCTGCAATTCACCTGCCGCATCCGCCCAGGCGGTCGAACTTAATGCCAATGCGAAAAGTGCGGTCATTTTTAAAGCAATTTTTTTCATCTACTTTCCTTATTAAACGGTATAAATTTTTAATAATCGGGATTTCTAGCCAGAATTTCACGCTTACCGTTACGCATTTCCGACACGATACCCTGTTCTTCCAGCTGATCCATAATGCGTGCCGCCCGGTTGAAACCGACTCGGAAACGACGCTGAATTGATGATGCCGATGTTGTACCGGTTCGAATAACAAACTCCATCACTTCGTCAAAAAGGTCGTCTAAATCTTCCGAGCCCTCTCCGGATAATCCGTTATCATCGTCATCGTCTCCCGTACTTTCTAAAATCTCGGAAATATAATTCGGTTTGCCTCTTGCCCGCCAATCGTCGGCTACCCGCACCACTTCGTCATCAGACATAAATGCGCCGTGTACGCGCACAAGATCCGTCGTACCGTTGCCGAGATATAGCATATCGCCTCGTCCCAACAAGGCTTCCGCACCGTTTTGGTCTAAAATAGTGCGAGAGTCATTACGTTGGACAACAGTAAAGGCAATACGGCTCGGGATATTTGACTTAATTAAACCTGTGATCACATCTACCGATGGACGCTGGGTCGCAAGAATTACATGAATCCCCACCGCCCGTGCTTTTTGCGTTAAACGGGCGATCAATTCTTCGACTTGTTTACCGGCAACCATCATTAAATCGGCAAATTCATCAACAATAACCACAATATAGCTTAGTTTTTCTAAAATCGGCGGTACACTGTCCAGCGTATCACCCGGTTTCCAAAGAGGATCCGGAATAGCGATATTTTCCGCCCGATATTCATCAATACGCTCATTAAAGCCCTCAATATTGCGCACCCGTAATTTTGCTAATAACTGATAGCGGCGTTCCATTTCATCCACACACCAACGCAATGCATTTGCCGCTTTTTTCATGTCGGTAACCACTTCCGTGAGCAAGTGAGGAATATCGTTATATACCGATAATTCCACCACTTTCGGGTCGATCATAATGAATTTCACTTCTTCCGGTTTCACTTTATAAAGTAAACTTAAAATCATGGTGTTGATTCCCACGGATTTACCGGAACCGGTTGAGCCCGCCACCAATAAATGCGGGGTTTTAGCCAAATCAATAATAATCGGTTTACCGCTGATATCCTTGCCTAACGCCATCGGCAACAACGCTTTTGAATGACGGAATTCGTCGCTATCCAATACTTCGCGCAACGAAACAATCTGACGATAGGCATTCGGCGTTTCAATACCGATATAAGGCTTGCCGGGAATAGTTTCCGCCACCCGAATAGATTTAAACATTAATGCCCGAGCTAAGTCCGTATCAATATTCGTCACTTTTGAGGCTTTTACTCCCGGCTGTAATTCCAGTTCATAGCGGGTAACGACAGGCCCTACCAACACATCTTTTACGGTTGCTTTTACATTAAAATTACGCAGTTGTTGCTCAATGCGTTGAGAAGTTTCATGAATTTCTTCCGGCGTAATTTCCTGCACATGAGAAGTGCGTTTATCTAACAGATCCAAACTTGGCAACTCGGTTGTCGGCTTGATTAAAGGTTTATGATCGCCGAATAATTGAATAGCCTGATCAATAGAAATGGTTCTTAACCCGTTTGTTTCTTCAGTCTCGGCTTCTTCATCGCTTTCAAATAAATTTGGTTGCGTCGGCTGCAACGAAACCTGCGGTTCAGGCAAATCAGCCAATCCCATAGCCTGCGCTTTTTCTAGACGAATACGCTCGCGTTCCGCTTCCTGTCGGGCAAATTGAGCGGCTAAATCCGCCATATTATCGTCTTCAAAACTCTCGCTTTCACCCATTCCGTAAGCAGCCTGCTTAGTTACGGCGCTATTTTCGGTGAGCGGATGCTGCAATTTAGCAGGCGTAAGTTTTACTTCGGGAATATGCACCTGCGTCAACAAATCTCGGGTAATTTCTTCTTCCGACAACACTACCCCGGTATTTTCGCCGTCTAAAAATTCAGGCATATTTTCAGCTAAGGATTTTTGCTTTTGCCACATCGGAGTAAAATTATTTTCATTCGGCAAATCAATATTCGCATTTTGGCTGGAAATCGTGACTTCAGGCAGATTATCAATTTCGTCAACCGCATAGCCGCCAAAATTTTCAGGATTAGGCGTCTCGTCATCCTCTGTATTTTCAGTAAACTGCGACGGAGTCGATAAGCCCATAATATTAATTCCTCGATGAGCGGGCGTTATCATATCGCGGTGGGACTGTAAGTCTTCCGCCGACTGGATCAAATCCTGTTGTCTGTCGATGTCGCCATCAATCCAGTCCTGAATATCTTCGTCCTCTTGTTGCAGGATTTCTTCATCATTTTGCGCTTGTACCAATGAGGATTCTTCATTTTTTTCCGTTAACCAATTATAAAAACGCATTAATAAGCGAATTAAAGAAGCGCCCGAACAAAAAATAAATCCGATGATAGAAAACACCACCGCCGACATTAACAAACCGAATTTACCGAAAGAAGGATAAACCAGTTTTACAATACTTCCGCCTAAAACACCGCCTGCCAAATGATAATTGGAATTGGATAAAGTTAATGCGGCAAGGGTGGTTAAGCCGCAAACAAGCAGGATAAAGCCGAACATACGTAAACTAAAACGTGTCCAGGTAAGGCTGTCCACCCTTTTTGTACGGATAAAATAGATAGGCGCGATTAACAAAAGAAAAGGCAGTAAATTACCCACATAACCAAACAGGACGAAAAATAAATCAATTACCCAAGCGCCGAATTTACCCGCTTTATTAATGATTTCCGGCTGAAAGCTGGAAACCGACCAAGTGGTATCAAGCGGACTATAACTCGACCAGGCAATAATAAGATAAAAACCTAAAAGTGCGGTCAATCCAAAAAGAATTTCTACAAGATAATGTTTCGGCGTGAAGCCTTGGGTTAATTTTCTGATCATCTTTCTATTATTTTAATTGTAAAAAATTAGTCTGTTTTACTTCTTCCATCACCACATAAGTTCGGGTGTCGTTCACACCGGGCAAACGCAATAAGGTTGTGCCGAGTAATTTACGGTATGCCGCCATATCCGCCACACGGGTTTTCAGCAAATAGTCAAAATCCCCGGAAACCAAATGGCATTCCTGAATTTCATCCAGTTCCTGTACCGCCGCATTAAATTCTTCAAACACATCGGGTTTCCCGCGGATTAAGGTAATTTCGACAATAACAAGAAGCGGCGAATTTAATAATTCCGGGTTTAATAATGCTTTATAGCCCATAATAACCCCTTGTTTCTCAAGGCGCTTTACCCGCTCCAAACAAGGTGTCGGCGACAATCCGACCTTTTTTGACAAATCAATATTTGAAATTTTGCCGTTACGTTGCAATTCATTAAGAATTTTAATATCTATGCTGTCGAGTGCTTTAGGCAATTTTTTTTCCATAAAATTCACCATGTAATGTAGATTATTCGTTTGATTCTACACTATTTTCCAGTTCATTATGTGTTTTTTTGCGGTTAATTAGCCTCGGGATTGGGTAAAAATTTTATTTTTTCTCTTATTTATAGTTTTTCATGCAAATTATCACTCATTTTTTGTATGTATTTTACGCTTATCAGGCGTATAATTTATAACAACTTATTAACAAACTAAGGAAATCATCATGGAAAATCCTTTTACCGCTAAATGGTCCACCCAGGGAAATACCCTCTGTTTAGGGCATTGGGATATTAATTACCAAGGATTACCGCTTGTTCTTCCCGAAGAACGTCGTGATCAGGATATGGGCACAAAAGGGATCTACAATTTTATCGACCCGGATGATGAACTCTATCTTGAAGGACTGGATGAAGATGACTGGCTACTCGAAAATATCGACTGGTTAAGCGATGTATTTATCGAACATAATATTCCGCTGGAAGAAGAAAACATGCGTTTGTTCTATAAAGCGGTAAACAAAGCGGATTGGCGTTGCGGCAGCTGCGGCGGCTGCATTTAAAAGTGCGGTCAAAAAAACGAAAATTTTAACCGCACTTTTGCGTTATTTAGCTAAACATTCCCCATAACTATCGGCGGTAAATTGTAAAAAATCCGCATACGATCTTTTGCCTAGTTGGATTTTATCGCCCATAGGATCCAAACGCCCCACATGGACGCCAGTGCCTTTGCTTAAACTTTCAATCACTTTAGGCGTAAATTGCGGCTCGGCGAATAAACAGGAGACTTTATGTTCGGCAATTTCTTCTTTAATTGTCGCCAAGGTTTTTGCCCCCGGCGAAACCAACGGATTAATAGTGAAATAGCCCGTTTGTTTCAGCCCGTAAGCATCGTTGAAATAGCCGTAAGCATCGTGGAAAACATAAAATCCTTTGTCTTTAACGGCAGCAAGCTGCAGTTTAATTTTATCGCTTCGCTCGTTTAAAGTGCGGTTAAAATCAAGTAAGTTTTCAGCTATTAATTCTTTTTGGGCAGGAAACCGTTCGGTCAGTTTCTCCGCTAATTCCGCAGCCACCATTTTGCTGATTTCAGGCGAATACCAAATATGCCAGTTAGTACTTAGACCTGTTTTATCATGTTCGTCATGATCATGCTGATGCTCATCCTCGTGATCAGCGTGATGATGTTCATGGTCATGTTCTTTATGATGATGTGTCGCCTTACCAAGTAACGGCGCAACGCTATCAAGCTTAGCGATAGTGATAACCTTTCGATTGTCTAAAGCACCGATACTTTTCGCTAAAAAGCTATCGACATCCTCGCCGATCCAGAGTAATAAATCCGCGGATTTCAGTTTTTTTACGTCAGTGGGTTTTAAACTGTAATCATGGGGAGACGCACCGGTCGGCACCACAATATCCGTTTCCGTTACGCCATCGGCAATGGAAGATGCGATAAAACCTAAAGGTTTAATGGACGCCACTACTTTCGCATTTACCGCACAAGCCGCGGAACTGAGGATTGCAGCCAATAAAACTTGTTTTAAAATCAATCTGTTTGCCATAAATATTCCCCTTTTTATAAAAATAAAGTTATTGTTTAGTAAGTAACTTGTCGACAACTCGAGAAACCGCAAAAAAACCGAAAGTTGCCGTAATCATGGTCGCCGCACCAAAGCCGTTCTCACAATTCATTGAAGCGGAAATCCCACAACCTTCGCTCATTTGCGGAAAAATCAACGGCTGCGTGGAAAATACGCAATCCACACCGAATTTACGCTTCGGATTTTGGCTGAAATGATAATTTTTACGTAAAAGCGACCGCACTTTTGAGGCTAAAGGATCCTGTACGGTTTTACTTAAATCGGCAATTTGAATTTGAGTCGGATCCGTTTGACCGCCGGCACCGCCAACCATAATCACTTTTATTTTATTACGCTTACAATAAGCGATTAACGCCGCTTTGGTTTTTACGCTATCAATGGCATCGATCACATAATCATAATCGCTGTGTAGATATTCCGCTAAATTTTCGGGAGAAATAAAATCATCAATGATTTCAACTTTGCATTCAGGGTTGATCAACTCCACCCGCTCTTTCATCACTTCGGTTTTTAATTTACCGATATTGCCGGTGAGTGCATGAATTTGGCGATTAATATTGGTAACGCAAATATCGTCCATATCGATTAAAGTCAACTTGCCGACCCCCGAACGCGCCAACGCTTCTACACACCAAGAGCCGACACCGCCAATACCAATCACGCAAACATGCGCTTGACGTAAGCGTTCCAATCCCTGTGGGGTGTATAAACGTCCGATACCGCCGAAACGCTGTTCGTAATTATCCACTCTTTCCATTTAAATTTTCCTTATGTTCACATAAAGCCGGCACGAACAATGTCCGTGCCGGCAGTTTCCAATTGAGTAACAAAATTAACGCAACACCCAAACTCGTCCGTAATGTTTTAATAAACCTGAAATATGACCCGCTTTATCGCCGATACCTTGGTATAAATCAAAATGATTTCCTTTTACCGCTCCGCCCACATCTAACGCCACCATCAAATGTAAACGATGTTCGCCCGTCCAGTTTCCTTCGTTGTCAATTTGCGGAATCTCCACCAACAGCACGGAGCCCGAAGGCACAATGCTGCGATCCGAAGCCACGGAAGCCAAAGGCACTAAAGGCACACCTGCCGAACCTTTTACTTTCCCCGCCGGATCATTTTTGAAGAAAACATAAGAAGGATTACGCTCTAACAAACTTTGTAGCCTTGAAGGGTTACGCTCAGCCCAATCGCGAATTGCCTGAATCGACATTTTTTCTTTCGGAATTTCGCCGTCTTCCACTAATAATCTGCCTACAGCCTGATATTTATAGCCGTTTTGTCCTGCGTAGGCGAAATAATTTAAATTACCGTTACCGAAATCCACATAACCGCTGCCCTGCACGCCAAGCAGAAAATTATCCAGCATAGAATCGCTATAAGCCAGCTCCAGTCCCTTACCTTCCAGTGCGCCGGCATAAATTTGCGAACGGGTAAAACGTTTTTGAGACGGCATTGCATAAATAGGATGTTGGTATTTTCCCTGTGCGGAATAACGGGCGTGAATTACCGGCGAATAATAGCCGGTCAATAACACGTTCTGATAACCGTCTTCACCCGACATAACTTGCGGACGAATACCGTAATTGGCAAGCTGATTAACGTCCGCGCCGGCTAAAACCCATTGGCTGATTTTATTGTAGTTATCATAATAAGTTGAGGAAATACCTGTTGAATAAGCCCGAACATTGGATAACTGGGTTAAAAAATCACCCTGATTGACCACGCCGGAATAATTATCCACATTCGCGCTGCTGAAAAGACTTGTGCTGTAACTGCGCCCTTTATATTTTGCCCCGAATTGCGCCGGATCTACGCTTGATTCCGTTGTTTTTTTAACCGCATTGGTATTGGACGAGCAAGCGGCCAAAACTGTCGCAGCAAGCACGGTCGCCGCTTTTAATACAAAATTTTTTGTAAAAAACATAATAAAGGTCCTAATAAAATTCAAAAATAAATCAGCAGCTAATCAACTAATTTAAGGGGAAGTTATGCTATCAAAATTTATACAAAGTCTCTAATCTTTTTTATCCAAATTCTAATTATCGGATGACCGAGTTGTTTAGCATTTATGCAAATCGTTTATTTTTATTGCGAACGAAGCATTTAACATAAATAGTCCTTGCAATTCAAAAAAATGCGAGTATAGTACGCCCCATCAGACGCGGGGTGGAGCAGCTTGGTAGCTCGTCGGGCTCATAACCCGAAGGTCGTTGGTTCAAATCCGGCCCCCGCAACCAAATTCAAAAGAAAGGCATTAATTTTATTAATGCCTTTTTGTTATCTGCCCTATATAGAAAAAGGCGATAAAAAAAACCGCCCCTAAAAAACATTAAAACATTCTTAACAAATTCTCGGCAACGGTTCGTTTGCAGGTAAATCCAACAATCTTGTTTGCCCGAAAATGCCTACAACCCTTACCTTTTTATCATCGGTGACTTCGCCGATTATCGCCGCGTTTTTACCTAATTCATGACTGTGAAGTGCGGTCAGAATTTCCTGAGTTTTTTCCGCTTTAGTAATAATTACAAGCTTGCCTTCATTAGCGAAATTTAATGGTTCCAAGCCGAGCAGTTCGCAGATTCCGCGTACTTCGTTACGCATTGGTAAATCTTCTTCATGCACTTGCATGCCCAGATTTTGTGTTTGAGCATATTCGTGTAAAACCGCATTTACGCCGCCGCGAGTTGCGTCTCTAATCGCTTTTACTCCCTGAATCGGGCGTAGCAAATCAATTAATGAACTAAGCACTGCGCAATCGCTATGCAAATCGGTTTTAATGCCGAGATTTTCGCGTAGGTTTAAAATCGTTGCGCCATGATCGCCGATAGTGCCGCTGACAATAATTTTATCACCCGCTTCTATTTGATGTGCTCCCCAATCAATCTCTGCGGGAATCACGCCGATTCCACTGGTGTTGATAAACACTTTATCCACTGCGCCTTTTTGTACCACTTTAGTATCGCCGGTGACTATCTGAACGCCCGCCCGGCGGCAAGTTTCCGCCATTGCCCGAATAATTTCCTTTAATTCGCTGAGCGGTAAACCTTCTTCAAGAATAAATCCGCATGAAAGATATTTCGGAATCGCACCGCCAACGGCAATATCGTTTACCGTGCCGCAGACAGCGAGTTTGCCGATATTTCCGCCGGGGAAAAAGATCGGATCAATCACAAAACTGTCGGTAGAAAATGCTAATTTTTCACCGCACTTTATCAGTTCAGCCAAAGGAATTCGGGCTTGATCTTCCCCTTGGGCTAAAGTCGGGTTATCGAAGGCTTCAACAAAATAATCCCGAATCAGTTGTTGCATGGCGGCACCGCCATTGCCGTGAGCCATTGTGATGAAATCAGTCATAATATTCTCTTTGTTATGTTTTGCCTGCCTGTTGCAAGCCGCTAATTTTACTCTCTGCGATACTGATAATAAGCCGCACAGGCACCTTCCGAAGAAACCATCAATGCGCCGTAAGCGTTATCAGGGTTACAGTCACTGCCAAATAACGGGCAGTCGGCAGGTTTGCATTTGCCGGTTAGCACATCGCCGCAACGGGAATTCGGATCATCGGCGACTTGCTGCGCCTTACTGTTAAAGTAGATCTCCGCATCAAAGCGGCGATAATCGACGGTTAATTCCACGCCGGATTCTTCAATTTCACCAAGACCTCGCCATTCGCTGCGGGCTTTAAGTTGAAACACTTCCGCCATAGCTTTTTGCGCCAACATATTGCCCTGTTCGTGCACGATTCGCTTATATTGATTTTCAACTTCGCAACGCCCGTCCGCAAACTGCTCTACCAACATAACAATAGATTGCAGAATATCTAAAGGTTCAAACCCGGCGATTACAAAAGGTTTACGGAATTTTTTACAAAGTTCCCTATAAGGTGCGGAGCCAATCACCATACTCACATGACCCGGCGCAATAAAACCGTCAATTTTAATTTGATCCTGCGAAAGCAAACTGCGCAATGTTGGAATAATAGTAATGTTTTGAGAAACGATCCAAAAATTGGCAATATTCCGCCGTTTTGCCTGTTGCAAAGTCACGGCGGCGGCGGGCATTGTAGTCTCAAAACCAAGCGAAAAAAATACCACTTTTTTATCGGGATTGCTTAAGGCGATATTTAACGCATCCAGCGGAGAATAAACAATGCGTACGTCACAACCCTGGGCTTTTGCTTCCAGCAAGGAACCTTTACGCCCTTTTACCCGCATGGCATCGCCAAAAGTGCAAAAAATCACATTGGGATTTTGTGCAATCTCAATACACAGGTCAATCCGCCCCATAGGCAACACGCAAACCGGGCAACCCGGTCCGTGTATAAATTCGATAGACTCGGGCAATAACCGATCTAAACCGAATTTAAAAATACTATGAGTATGCCCGCCGCAGACTTCCATTAAATACAATGGATTTTTTGCCGAAAACTGCGGTAAATTTTTCATTAATTTTGTTAATCGTTCAACTAAATGTTTAGCCAATTTAGGATCGCGAAATTCATCCACGAACTGCATTATTCCCCCATGCCGACATCGCGATAAAAAGACAGGGCGTTCAATACGCCCTACATAAGAATGTTATTGTTGTAACCAGTTTAACCAATCCTGCAAGCCTTCGCCGGTAGCGGCGGAAAGTTGAATCACTTCAATTTGCGGATTTACCCGTTTTGCATTTTCAATACATTTTTCCACATCAAATTTCAGATAGGGCAATAAATCCACTTTATTTAAAATCATCAGCTTTGAAGCGGCAAACATATGCGGATATTTCAAAGGCTTATCTTCACCTTCCGTGACAGAAAGAATCACCACTTTCGCTTTCTCGCCGAGATCGAATTCCGACGGACAAACCAAATTACCGACATTCTCAATAAATAACAAACCGTTTTCCTGCGGGCGCAATTTCATCATAGCGTCACTAATCATTTGCGCATCCAAATGGCAGCCTTTCCCCGTATTCACCTGAATGGCGGGCACACCTGTCGCACGAATGCGATCCGCATCATTTTCCGTTTGCTGATCACCTTCGATCACATAACAATTGCGGTCGTTTTTCAGCGAATTTAATGTAGCCGTCAACAAACTTGTTTTACCCGAACCCGGGCTTGAAACCAGGTTAAATACGGTCAGGTTCAAATAATTGAATAAATTACGATTTGAATCGGCAATTCGATTATTTTTGCCCAATACGTCCTGCTCGATTTTCAACAGCCGTTTTTGGGTATTATCCTGTTCACCCGCATGTTCATGAATTGAAGGTTTCATGGAATGAAATACAGATTGAGAAAAATCCGGCATTTTTACCGCACTTTGATGTTCTGAATGGCTATGCGTATGTTGTAACTCACCGATACGCACTTGTTCCGGGTGGCCGCAACCACAGGTCGTACACATAAAATTCCCCGCTTATATATAAAAATTTTAACAAGAATATCACAATAATAATTCACTGTATTGATGAAGATCATAAACCCCTTAAGCTCTGATCAAACGGATAAAATGTTTCACAATTCAATGAATATAAAACAAGCAACCCTATTCATTTTGCAAAAACTCCTTTATTATTGACCGCACTTTTCATCTAAATAAGAGATACTTTATGAATAATTTAGCGCTTGAAAAACTTATCAGTCAAAAACTTAATTCTGCAACTATTGCGGATTATGCGCCCAATGGTTTACAAGTGGAAGGCCGCCCGGAAATCAGGAAAATTGTGACTGGGGTGACGGCCAGCCAAGCCCTGATTGAGGCTGCGATAGCGCGACATGCCGATGCCGTTATAGTACATCACGGTTATTTCTGGAAAAACGAAGATCCCTGTATCCGCGGTATGAAAGGCAAACGTATAAAAACGTTATTGATTAACGATATTAATCTGTATGGTTATCATCTTCCTCTCGATGTACATGCCGAACTGGGAAATAACGCGCAGTTAGCGAAATTATTAAAAATAGAAAATTTACAACCCTTAGAATCGGATTCCGTAAGCATTCCGGTATTTGGCGAACTTGCACAACCAATATCTTTGGAAGATTTTGCCCGACGTATCGAAAAATCCCTTCAACGTAAACCGATAGTTTGCAACGCGGAAGAACTAACGCAAAATCCGCCGCACTTAATCCGCAAAATCGGTATTTGCACCGGCGGCGGTCAGGGTTATATTGATTTGGCGGCGGCACGGGGCTGCGATACCTTTATCAGCGGTGAAATTTCCGAGCAATCGACTCACAGCGCCAGAGAACTGGGCATCCATTATTTTGCCTGCGGTCATCATGCTACCGAACGTTACGGCATTCGGGCGTTAGGTGAATGGTTGGCGCAGGAATATCAATTTGAAGTGGAATTTATCGACATTGATAATCCGGCTTAAAATTCAACCGTACTTTACCGAAAAGAACAAATATAAAGTGCGGTAGTTTTTTCCACAGTTTTGTTGCAATACTTCACTCATCTGCTTTGTAATCATGAGGATTTTCCTTTATACTACGCACGATTTTTCAACAACCAAATAGGATTTCAAAATGGGTTTCTTAACAGGTAAACGAATTTTAGTAACAGGTCTTGCCAGCAACCGTTCCATCGCATACGGCATTGCAAAAGCATTGAAAGCACAGGGTGCGGAATTAGCATTTACATATTTAAACGATAAATTACAGCCTCGAGTTGAAGAATTTGCCAAAGAATTCGGTTCGGATATCGTTCTGCCGTTAGATGTAGCAACGGACGAAAGCATTCAAAAATGCTTTGCCGATTTAAACAAAGTTTGGGATAAATTCGACGGTTTCGTACATGCCATCGCATTCGCACCGGGCGATCAATTAGACGGCGACTACGTTAATGCCGCCACTCGCGAAGGTTATCGTATTGCCCACGACATCAGCGCATACAGTTTTGTCGCTATGGCGCAAGCGGCACGTCCGTTCTTAAACAAAGACGCTTCATTAGTGACCTTAACTTACTTAGGCGCCGAACGTGCAATTCCTAACTATAACGTGATGTGTCTGGCGAAAGCCTCATTAGAAGCGGCAACCCGCGTAATGGCGGCGGATTTAGGTAAAGACGGCATTCGCGTAAACGCAATTTCTGCAGGTCCAATCCGTACGCTTGCGGCTTCCGGCATTAAAAACTTCAAGAAAATGCTTTCCGCTTTCGAGAAAACCGCCGCATTACGTCGCACCGTAACCATTGACGATGTGGGCAACTCCGCCGCATTCTTATGTTCTGACTTATCCTCCGGCGTAACCGGTGAAGTATTACATGTCGATGCGGGTTTCAGCATCACCGCCATGGGTGAATTAGGCGAAGAGTAATTCATTTTTTTATTCATCTCGCAGGGACAGGTTTTATGCCTGTCCCTTAATATTTATAATATTTGAACAGGAATATCTCCCTGTCTCTGGGCAAAATATGTTTCAGAACAATCCTTTATTATCTCAATTAAAACAACAATTACACGACAGTAAGCCGCACGTTGAAGGCGTGGTGAAAGGCACGGATAAAGCCTACGGTTTCTTAGAAACGGAAAAAGAAACTTTCTTCATTGCGCCGCCAGCCATGAAAAAAGTGATGCACGGCGATAAAATAAAAGCGGCAATCGAAACTATCGGCGATAAAAAACAGGCGGAGCCTGAAGAATTAATTGAACCGATGCTGACCCGTTTTATCGCAAAAGTGCGGTTCAATAAAGATAAAAAATTACAAGTCCTGGTTGATCACCCCAATATTAATCAGCCTATCGGCGCCGCCCAAGCCAAAACCGTCAAACAGGAACTCAAAGAGGGCGATTGGGTGGTGGCGACGTTAAAAACCCATCCGCTACGCGATGATCGTTTCTTTTATGCGCAAATTGCCGAATTTATTTGTTCGGCAGAGGACGAATTCGCCCCTTGGTGGGTAACCCTCGCGCGTCACGAACAGTCCCGTTATCCGGTTCAAGGTCAAGAAGTTTATTCCATGTTAGATACGGAAACCCGCCGGGATTTAACCGCACTTCATTTCGTCACCATCGACAGTGAAAATACGCAGGATATGGACGATGCCCTTTATATCGAGCCTGTTACCGCCCCAAACGACGAACAGACGGGCTGGAAGCTTGCGGTGGCGATTGCTGATCCTACCGCTTATATCGCCCTTGACTCACAAATTGAAAAAGATGCCCGCAAGCGCTGTTTCACTAATTATTTGCCGGGATTTAACATTCCGATGCTGCCTCGGGAACTATCCGACGAACTTTGTTCATTAATGGAAAATGAAACCCGCGCGGCGCTTGTTTGCCGACTCGAAACCGATATGCAAGGCGAAATCGTCGGCGAACCCGAATTTATATTAGCTCAGGTACAATCGAAAGCTAAACTGGCTTATAACAACGTATCCGACTATTTAGAACAAGTCGAGAACGCCTGGCAACCTGAAAACGAAAGTACTCAACAACAAATTAATTGGCTGCACCAGTTTGCCTTGGTTCGCATTAACTGGCGAAAAAAACACGGGTTATTATTCAAAGAAAAACCGGATTACAGTTTCGTACTGGCGGATAACGGTCATGTGCGTGAAATTAAGGCGGAATATCGTCGCATTGCCAACCAAATCGTGGAAGAATCCATGATTATCGCCAATATTTGTTGCGCGCATTATTTGGCGAAAAATGCGCAAACCGGGATTTTCAATACTCATGTAGGATTCGATAAAAAATTCCTGCCGAACGCCCATAATTTCTTAATGGCAAATCTGAGTAACGAAGAAAACCAACAGGAATTAGCCGAGCGTTATTCCGTGGAAAATTTAGCTACCTTAGCGGGCTATTGCCGTATGCGACATGATATTGAACCAATTGAAGGCGATTATCTGGAATTCCGTTTACGTCGTTTCCTGACCTTTGCGGAATTTAAGTCGGAACTCGCACCGCATTTCGGTTTAGGTTTAACGGGTTACGCCACCTGGACCTCACCAATCCGTAAATATTCCGATATGGTGAATCACCGCTTAATTAAAGCCTGTCTAGCTAACCGGGAATGTGTAAAACCGAGCGATGAAACTCTTGCCCGCTTGCAGGAAGCCCGTAAACAAAACCGTATGGTGGAACGTGATATTGCCGATTGGCTATACTGCCGTTATCTGGCGGATAAAGTGGAAAGCAACCCGGAATTCCGGGCGGAAGTACAGGATTGCATGCGCGGCGGTTTACGGGTGCAATTATTGGAAAACGGTGCAAGCGTATTCGTGCCGGCCTCAAGTATTCATCCGAACAAAGACGAAATTCAAGTCAATACCGATGAACTGGCCCTTTATATCAATGGCGAACGCCGTTATAAAATCGGCGACATCGTTAACATTCGGTTGACGGAAGTAAAAGAAGAAACCCGTAGCCTGATCGGCAACCTGGTTTAATGGGAAAAAGTGAGGTATTTTTTACCGCACTTTTCTTTTTTCTAACGGTAAACGGTTTATATAAAATACCGTTATAACTTTATTGAGCGATTATTATGCTAACAACACTACTTCAAACCCATATTACCTTTGCTTTTCTGAGTCTGATGCTATTAATCGTGCGCGGTTATATGCAATTACAAGGCAAGGACTGGCGCACCGTAAAACTTTTAAAAATCACACCGCACTTAGCCGATACGTTGTTGGTTTTAAGCGGGGTCGCATTGGTATTCGTATTTGGTTACGGATTACAAATGTGGTTAATAGGAAAAGTACTTCTATTGGTTCTATATGCGTTCTTTTCAGCAAAATTTTTTCAAAAAAATGCCGTCAAGTCGAATATTTTGTTTTTAATTCTCGCCCTTTCAGCGTTTTTAGCGGCAATGTACTTAGGTTATTTTCACTAAATTTCACATAAACGCCGGCGTTTGAACCTTGGCTATACCAACGGCTCCAAAGAGGTGAGCGGAGCGAGTAAAAAACACCGCACTTTAATTCGTTTCAATTTAACGGTAAAAGTGCGGTGTTTTACAGAAGACTACGGAAAATTTAGCCGCCGGCTAATTTAACCTTAAATCCTTTTTGTTCCAACAATTGTTTAAGTAAATCCCGTTTTTCACCTTGAATTTCGATATTCCCGTCCTTAATCGAACCGCCGCAACCACAACGTTTCTTCAATTCTGCGGCTAATTTTTTCAGTTCGTCATCCGGCAAATCTAATCCGACAATCAAAGAAATACCGGCGCCTTTGCGCCCGCTGGTTTGACGATGAATACGGACAATGCCGTCGCCTTTAGGACGCTCTTGCTTTGTTTTCTCCGGCTTTATTCTGCCGGTTTCAGTGGAATATACAATATCATTCATAAAAGTGCGGTCTGTTTTTTCAAATTTTTAACTAAAAAGCGGACATTACCGCCCGCTTCGGATTTTTAACAAAACTATATAGGCAGGCTCCGGTCCGCCTTTATAACTTCGCCTTGTTAGGCGAGAGCGGCTATTTTCTTATTAAGCGATTAAATTCGCAATAGACGCATTAATTGAACGCAACACTTCAGCCGGATTTGCCGCTTGCGTAATCGGGCGCCCAATCACTAAATAATCGGAACCGGCTTCAATTGCCGCCGGAGGAGTCATGACTCGGCGTTGATCACCGAATTCAGAACCCACGGGACGAATTCCCGGTGTAATTAATTTGAACTCTTTACCTAAATGTTGACGTAAAATTTCCACTTCCTGCGGCGAACAAACCACACCGTCTAAACCCGCACGTTGACTTAGATGAGCAAGGCGGATAACTTGCTCCATCGGTGAAGCGTTAATACCGATTTGTAACAAATCCAAATCTTCCATACTGGTTAAAACGGTAACGCTAATCAGAATCGGCGCATCTTTACCGTAAGGCTCAAGAATCTTCTTCGCTTCTTCCATCATTCGTAAACCGCCGCTGGCATGTAGATCCACCATCCATACTCCAAGATCGGCGGCTGAACGTACCGCTCTTGCAACCGTATTCGGAATATCGTGGAATTTTAAATCCAAAAACACATCAAAGTCACGGTCTTGCAGCAGTTTTACAAAATTTGTACCTAAGGTAGTAAACATTTCTTTACCCACTTTTAAGCGGCATAAACTCGGATCGATTTGATCCACTAATTGGAGCGCTTCTTTTTCCGTTTCGTAATCTAATGCTACGATAATTTTATTACTCATATTAACTTCCTCTTTGCTAAATTTGGCTTTCAATACCGCGAATCGGTTTCACTTTTTCCCATTGACGGCAAGACGGGCAACACCATAATAATTTATGACTTTGGTAACCGCAGTTTGTACAACGATAACCAAAACTTTGTTTAATTCGTTCGCCAACAATACGGTGTAATAAAACCAGGCTGTCTTTGCCCCGTCCCTCTTCGGCATCATCTACCTGATATTGAACGAAACGGTGAAATAAAAACAGGCTCGGATTTTGCGTTAATTGCTGATAAACCTTATTCTGTGCCGCTGCACGGCCGTCTTGTTCGGCAATTAAATCCGCCAGTGCTAGGGCAACCGAGCTATTATGTTTATATTCTTGATTGGCTCTAATTAAAAATAATTCGAAATTATCCAATTGATTTAAATGCTGATAGCATTCTTTAAGTTGAGGGAGAACCTCACCCACATAACTTGCATTTTGCGTCAGTACATTCTCAAGCACAGGGACTGCTTTCGCATACTGCTCTTCTTGTATCAAAAAATCCCCCAATAACATAGAAGCTCTGACGCAACTAGGTGAAACAGTCAATGCCTGCTGAAGAATTTCTTTAGGCTGCTCTTTGCTCTCCTCCCCCAATGTACGGGCATATTCACAATAATATTGCGCCAATTCGATATTATCTTCCTGAGGAGAAATTTTGGCTAATTTTTCCGCCACATTAATCGCTTTTTTCCAATCTTTTGTTTTTTGATAAATAACGGCTAATTGTTGTAATGCGCCTTCGGCAAATTCGGGCTCGTCCACTAACATAATATAAAGCGTTTCGGCTCGGTCAAAAAAGCCTACGGACATAAAATCCTTAGCCAATTGCTGCTTGGCTAACAATTTTTGTTCGAAAGTGTAATAAGAACTGCGGTCTAAATTTTGATGAATTCGTAAGGCTCTGTCCACTTCACCACGGGAACGAAACAGATTACCTAAAGTGAGCTCCGCTTCAAATTGTGAATTGCTATCGATCTCATTTTCTTCTTCCTGCTTTTGCAACATATGTAAAAATAAATCGACCGCTTTTTCCGTTTGGTTGGATAAAAGAAAATTTACTCCCGTCACATAGTCACGGGATAATTTATTACTGACGTCTTCCTGATCTTTCTTCGCGCTTCGGTGTCCCATATACCAGCCGTAAGCAGCGGCAATGGGTAAAAGCAGAAAGAGTAATTCAAGCATTATTGTGCAGCCTTATCTAGACTGGTAGTAAGTTCGTTAATTTGCTGAGTTTGGCGTTTTACTTGGCGTGTTAACGTAATATTTTTAAGTTTCAGTTTTAAATAGAAGAAACCGGTAATGAGCCATCCCAAAATTAAACCGAAACCAAATAAAATCGCTACTAAAGAAGATAATTGCAACTCACTTTGCGCAATAATATAGTTGAAAGTAATAACTTGATCATTATTCGCACCCACCGTAATTGCCACTAAAATAATCGCAATAATAATTACAAACGCAAAAATATATTTAATCATAATGCATTTTCCTCAAATAAATTTTTTTCATTATGCCAAAAATCAATACAAAAAACGACACTTTACGTGTCGTTATTTTGACGATATCCGAGTATTTTAAACTTACGCGTTAAAATCCACTCGTTCCCTTAATTCTTTGCCCGCTTTAAAATGAGGAACACATTTCGCATCTAATTTCACTTGTGCACCGGTTTTAGGATTACGACCCACTCGAGGTTGACGGAAGTGTAAGGAAAAACTACCGAATCCCCGGATTTCAATTCGATCACCGCTTTCTAAAGCCTGAGACATATGTTCAAGAATCTCTTTTACCGCATTCTCAACACTTTTCACTGAAATAGAATGATTTTTTTCAACCAAACTTTCAATAAGTTCTGATTTAGTCATAATGGGATCCTTTTATTTCAACAATACAACATAATAATTCTTTTACTAAACCATTATGTTGTACTTCTCTTTGTGAGATAACCGGCGCACTAATGCACGCCGGTTAATTTACTTTACTTGGTAAATAAGTAATTATTCGCCTTTAGCAGCTTTGAATGCTTCAGCCATTGCGTTTGGAATAGCAACGTCTTCTTGTTTGTTATTCACGCTTGCAACTGCAGCAGCTTCTTCAGCTTGATCTTTCGCACGTACGGATAAATGAACGATGCGAGCTTTACGATCAACACCAGTGTATTTTGCTTCCACAACATCACCGGCATTTACTTCGTCTGTTAAATCCGCTGCACGGATATAACCTTCAACGCC
Source organism: [Mannheimia] succiniciproducens MBEL55E (assembly GCF_000007745.1). Classification (GTDB taxonomy): domain Bacteria; phylum Pseudomonadota; class Gammaproteobacteria; order Enterobacterales; family Pasteurellaceae; genus Basfia; species Basfia succiniciproducens. The sequence goes on from NC_006300.1 coordinate 1,466,217, forward strand.
ACCGTTTAATTCAACTTTAGCGCCTTTGCTATCGGCTTCGACAACAGTTGCAGAAACTACCGCACCTTTTTTGTTTACCGCTACGAAGTTATTGAACGGGTCTTCTTCAAGTTGTTTGATACCTAAAGAAATACGTTCTTTAGCCGAATCGACTTGTAAAACAACAGCTGCGACTTCGTCACCTTTTTTGTAGTTACGAACCGCTTCTTCACCTGCCACATTCCAAGAAATGTCAGATAAGTGAACTAAACCGTCGATGCCGCCTTCAAGACCGATGAAGATACCGAAATCAGTGATTGATTTGATTTTACCTTCAACTTTATCGCCTTTGTTGTGAGTTTCAGCAAATTGTAACCACGGATTTGCTTTGCATTGTTTTAAGCCTAAAGAAATACGACGACGTTCTTCATCGATTTCTAATACCATAACTTCAACGGTATCGCCTAAGCTTACAACTTTAGATGGGTGGATATTTTTGTTTGTCCAGTCCATCTCAGAAACGTGAACTAAACCTTCAACGCCGTCTAAAATTTCAACGAAACAACCGTAGTCGGTTAAATTGGTTACTTTACCGGTTAATTTGCTGCCGACCGGATGGTTTTGAGCGATTGCAGCCCATGGATCTTGACCTAATTGTTTTAAGCCTAAAGATACACGTGTGCGATCTTTATCAAATTTTAATACTTTAACGGTAATTTCGTCGCCCACATTTACGATTTCACTTGGGTGTTTAACACGTTTCCAAGCCATATCGGTGATATGTAATAAACCGTCAACACCGCCTAAATCAACAAACGCACCGTAATCGGTTAAGTTTTTAACCGTACCTTTAACTTCTGCGCCTTCAGCTAAGTTCGCTAAAATTTCTTCGCGATCTTGGCTGTTTTCTGATTCGATTACCGCACGACGAGAAACAACTACGTTGTTACGTTTTTGGTCTAATTTGATAACTTTGAATTCTAACTCTTTACCTTCAAGATGTAGAGTATCACGTACCGGACGAGTATCTACCAGTGAACCAGGTAAGAATGCACGAACACCGTTTAACTCAACTGTGAAACCACCTTTAACTTTACCGTTGATTAAACCGGTAACAGTAGCTTGTTCTTCGTATGCTTTTTCTAACTCAATCCAAGATTCGTGACGAACCGCTTTTTCGCGAGAAAGTTTAGTTTCACCGAAACCGTCTTCCACTGCGTCTAAAGCAACATTTACAACATCACCGACTTGAACTTCTAATTCACCTTGTGCATTTTGGAATTCTTCCACAGGAATTGCAGATTCTGATTTTAAACCAGCGTCAACAAGCACAAAGCCTTTTTGGATAGCAACAACAGTACCGCTAACGATTGAACCTTGACGGGTTTCAAGTTCTTTTAATGATTCTTCAAATAGTTGAGCAAAAGATTCTGACATAAATTAATCTTCTAAAATAGTTAATAACGTCCACTTCTTATCCTTATAAAGTGGGGCTGATAATAAAAGTTTATCCGTCCGTGAACAAACCCTGAATTCCAGCTAGATTTTCACCTTTTGATGAATATAACTTAGCGCCTGTGCAATCACTTCTTCAATACTAAGTGTCGTACTGTCTAATAATAAAGCGTCATCAGCGGGTTTCAACGGCGCGACGGGACGATTTCTGTCTCTGAAGTCACGATCCTTAATCTCGGCTAAAATCTGGTCAAAGTTACCACTAATTCCCTTATTTTGCAACTGTTTAAAACGTCTTTTTGCGCGTTCTTCGGCACTGGCGTCTAAAAATAATTTGACTTGCGCCGTCGGGAAAACCACCGTACCCATATCGCGACCGTCCGCAATTAACCCTTTCGGTGTGGCAAAATCTTTCTGTAATTGTAAAAGTGCACTGCGAACCTGAGGAAAAACCGCCACTTTCGAAGCCGCATCAGCCACTTCCTGAGTACGGATTAAACCGCTGACATCCTCCCCGCCCAACATTACTTTAACTTCACCCGCTTCAGGCAAAAATTCAATATCAAGATGAGCCGCCAATTCGGCAAGTTCCGCTTCATTGGTTAAATCCGCTTTACATTGTAATGCCGCTAGCGCGGTAACCCGATAAATTGCACCGCTATCTAATAAGGCAAAACCTAATCTATTCGCCAAAGCGTAGCATAATGTGCCTTTACCCGCACCGCTTGGACCGTCAACCGTAATTACAATATTTTTAGTCATAGATACTCTTTAATAATGTTATCCGATTTCAACTAATCGGAATTTATGTATAGATAACGTAATTTTACCTGAATATGATTTGGATGATAAACAATAATTTATTGCCGTAAGTCAAATATTTTAGTCTAAAAATACCGTTTCACTTGCTTACTTATATTTATGCTACAAAAAAATAATAAAAAACCACTTAAACAGCACTTGATTTTTAGCTGCTAAGTATATATTTTGTATTACCGGATAAAATATGTAGCAAATAATATACATTTATTAAAAGTCAACTTAATTATTGATAGGAATAATTTGCCATGAAAAACCGACTGAAAAACTTTCTTATTCGTCAAAACATCAAGTTCAGTTTACGTCGTTATGCCATTGATGCAATGAATTTTATGGCGCTAGGTCTATTCGGTTCATTGATTATAGGTTTAATTCTGAAAAATACAGGGGATTGGCTTGATATTCTCTGGCTTAATGAATTGGGTGCGTTAGCGCAATCTTCAATGGGAGCAGCTATCGGTGTTGGTGTAGCTTATGCACTAAAGGCGCCACCCCTCGTACTGCTCTCCAGCACCACAACAGGTATAGCCGGCGCTACATTAGGCGGCCCAATAGGTTGTTTTATTGCTGCCGCAATAGGTGCCGAATTTGGCAAACTTGTCAATAAAACTACACCAATTGATATTTTAATTACACCGGCGGTGACATTATTATCAGGTATTGCCACCGCACAATTTATGGGTCCGTTTCTTGCCTCATTAATGCGGGAAACCGGCGCAATGATTATGTGGGCGGTAGAATTACATCCGATTCCAATGAGTATTCTCGTTTCCGTATTAATGGGTATGATCTTAACATTACCGATCTCCAGTGCGGCCATCGCGGTAACATTATCATTAAGCGGCTTAGCGGCGGGCGCTGCAACTATCGGTTGTTGTGCGCAAATGATAGGATTTGCCGTGATAGGATTTAAAGAAAACCGGTGGGGAGGTTTGCTCAGTTTAGGGTTAGGAACCAGTATGCTGCAAATACCGAATATTGTTAAAAATCCCAAAATATGGGTTCCGCCGACTTTATCCGGTGCAATCATCGCGCCTTTTGCTACGGTTATTTTTCAAATGCAAAATATCCCATCCGGCGCCGGTATGGGAACAAGCGGTTTAGTGGGACAAATCGGAACGATAAATGCAATGGGTAACTCGCCTTATATTTGGCTTGTCATTTTAGTGTTACATTTTATTCTTCCGGCAATTTTAAGCCTGCTTATAACCTATCTAATGCGCAGAAAAGGCTGGATTAAACCCGGTGATTTAAAACTTGCCGTTTAAAAAATGCAAAAAAATAACCGCACTTTTATTCATTTGATATCGTCAAATTTATATTTATTTGATAAATACTCGAAAAAATAGCCACACAAAATGTATGGCTATTTATTTTAATTAATTAGCAAACTATTTACTACCTAATTGCGGTACGACGGCATCTTTACCGGCGGTGAGAAGGCCTGCTTCCGAATAGATACCGAGCTTATTACGCGTATCCGTAACGTCTAAGTTACGCATAGTTAACTGACCGATACGATCGATCGGGTCAAACGGCGCATCTTCCACTTTCTCCATACTTAGACGTTCCGCTTCGTAAGTTAAGTTCGGCGATACGGTATCCAAAATCGAATAATCGTTACCGCGGCGCAATTCAAGTTTCACTTCGCCGGTAATCGCTTTGGCTACCCAGCGTTGCGAACTTTCGCGCAACATTAACGCTTGCGGGTCAAACCAACGTCCTTGGTATAATAAGCGGCCTAAACGCAAACCGTTGATACGGTATTGTTCGATGGTATCTTCGTTGTGAATACCGGTAACCAAACGTTCGTAAGCGATATGGAACAATGCCATTCCCGGCGCTTCATAGATACCGCGGGATTTTGCTTCGATAATACGGTTTTCAATTTGGTCTGACATTCCTAAACCGTGACGACCGCCGATTCGGTTGGCTTCCATAAACAACTCGACCACATCGTCAAAACGTTTACCGTTTAATTCTACCGGCACGCCTTCTTCGAAACGAACGGTAACCACTTCAGGTTTGATTTCAACGCTTTCGTCCCAGAACGCAACGCCCATAATAGGTTTGACGATTTTAATGCCGGTGCTTAAATCTTCCAAGTCTTTCGCTTCGTGTGTTGCACCCAACATATTGGAGTCTGTCGAATAGGCTTTTTCCACCGACATTTTGTAATCAAAACCGTTGGCAATTAAGAATTGCGACATTTCGAAACGGCCGCCCAATTCATCAATAAATTGATCGTCTAACCAAGGTTTGTAGATTTTAAGATTCGGGTTGGTCAATAAACCGTAACGATAGAAACGCTCGATATCGTTACCTTTGAATGTTGAACCGTCACCCCAGATATTTACGTCATCTTCTTTCATGGCGGCAACCAGCATGGTACCGGTTACGGCACGGCCAAGCGGGGTTGTATTAAAATAAGTAACGCCGCCGGTTGAAATATGGAATGCACCGCATTGGATGGCCGCGATACCTTCTTGCGCCAATTGTTTACGGCAATCGATTAAACGGGCGTTTTCCGCACCGTAAGCCATGGCTTTTTTAGGAATGGCATTATAATCGTCTTCGTCCGGTTGGCCTAAGTTAGCCGTATAAGCATAAGGCACCGCACCTTTTTGACGCATCCATAATAAGGCTGCAGAGGTATCCAAACCGCCGGAGAATGCGATCCCCACTTTTTGACCTAGAGGTAGGTTTTGTAGAATTGTGTTTGACATAGTTATTCCTACTTATTGACGTTTATGTAATCCTGTGTTCCGATATAAAATCGGTCTATTATCAGTGAAAATTATGAATTTTTCAACCGCACTTTTAACAGTTCCGAGTCATTCACTTTAGATAAATTCATCCGGATCCGGGTATTGATAAACAAAATCCAACTCTCGGCAAATCTTATCCGCTTTAATAATGCGTTGAGGGTCTTTTTCGTCACACAAAAACTGCGGTGGATTTAGCCCTAATTTTGTCGCCATTTTTGTGTAATACTCCACTTTTGAGGGATGCTTTGGCGCCGCCAAATGATATAGCCGCTGATAGCCCGGCATTTCCAGCAATAATTGAATAGCTCTGGCGCAATCATCAAAATGAACTAAGTTAATCGGCGTATTACCACCTGAAATTGCGCTTTCTTTACGCACCAAACTATATACCGGGTGACGATCATAACCGACCAATCCAGCAAAACGGATAATATCCACATCAATATCTTTTAATTCAAACAAACGTTGTTCGACTTCCAATAAGGCACGGCCGATTTCGGAATCCGGCTGTGGTACGGATTCCTCATCAAAATTAGCGGAAACATTGGGAAATACCGATGTGGAACTGATAAAAACGATATGCGATATATTGCATAATAAGGCTTCATTAACTAAATTTTCGATTCCTTCCACATATAATTTAGGATCAAAAAAATATTCGCTTGGCGGAATATTGATAATTAATGTATCGACAGACAATAAATTGGTGAGATCATCCGGATCCGCATTGATTTCCGGCGTAAGTTCCAGGAAATACGTTTCAAAACGCATTAAACGCATTTGCTCTACACCTTCGTGAGTACGCTTGCTGCCTTTAACATCCCAACCTAAGTTTTTCAAATGTCTTGCCAGCGATAATCCCAACCAGCCCAAACCGACGATAGAAACCGACCTCATAATTATCCTATTTTAATAATAAAAGTGCGGTCAATTTTATACCAATTTTGACCGCACTTCTCATTATTTAGTTAATAAATCCAATGCTTCTTGATATTTATCAACAGTTTTTTGAATCACATCAGCAGGCACTTTCGGGGCTGGCGGTTGTTTGTTCCAACCGCTTTGTTCCAACCAATCGCGCACAAACTGCTTATCAAACGACGGCGGATTTGTACCTTCCCGATAGGTATCCACCGACCAGAAACGGCTGGAGTCCGGCGTTAATACTTCGTCCATTAAGGTTAAAGTGCCGTTTTCATCCAAACCGAATTCAAATTTTGTATCGCAAATAATAATGCCTTTGGTCAAAGCATAAGCCGCGGCTTCCTTGTAAAGGGCAATGGCGGCATCACGCACTTGTGCCGCCAGTTCTTTGCCGATTTGACGTTCACATTCCGCATAACTGATATTAATATCGTGGTCACCTACTTCTTCTTTGCTTGACGGTGTAAAAATAGGTTCCGGTAATTTACTGGCTTCCACTAAACCTTGAGGTAATTGCAAACCGCAGATAGTGCCGGTTTGCTTGTAATCTTTTAATCCTGAGCCCGTAAGATAACCGCGCACAATAGATTCAATCTTGATTGGTTTCAGACGTTTTACCACTACCGCCCGGTTTTTAACTAAATCAGCCTCTTCTTTTGGTAACACATCATACACCGTATCGCCGGTAAAATGGTTAGGCATAATATGCGCTAATTTTTTGAACCAGAAATTTGAAATTTGGGTTAGAATTTCTCCTTTGCGAGGAATCGGGTCCTCTAAAATCACATCAAATGCCGATAAGCGGTCACTTGCTACCATGAGCATACGTTTATCGTCAATTTCGTAAAGATCACGCACTTTACCCGAATAGATTTTTTTTAGACTTAATTCTGCCATTGTGTTTGCCCTTTTAATAAGTGGAAAATGTTGTTTCGCAAATTATAGCTCAATATGCAAACGTTTGCATATTGATTTTTGTCCGCATTTTTTCAGTAAATTCACAGCAGATAAAAGTGCGGTCGAATTTTGTGTATTTTTATCGTGTTGCATAAAAAAACAGTCGTTTCTGTTATTGTAAGACAATAAAAAACGACTGTTTTATACTTGCCGGCAGACATTATTTTTTCTTTTTGCCTTCGACTTTAATATCTTTATCATGAGCCCGGATAAAGGCTTTGGTTTCCGCCATTATCGCCTGCACGCGCGGGTCTTCCCAGCGTACGATCTTATCGTTTTCATCCCGTTTATCCGACCAAATCATCACACCGTCCGTATATTTATAGGTAATTTCCAACATTTCACGCCAGGTTTTCGGATCGATAAATTGCTTGAAATATCCGCTTTTTTTAGCCGAATAATATTGCGGCCAAATATAACCGATAATTTTTTTATTCGGATAGCGTTTTTTAATTTCCTGTACGGTGTGGATGACGTCTTTCTCCCAAGTCGCTATGTCCGGATTCACAATATACAGTACGGGATTAGCATAATCCGCAATCACGCCGGATTTGTTACGACGTTTATTGAACTCCTTCCATTTATCAAGGGAAACCTGATAAGGCACATCGCCGCGATAGAATCGGATAACGCTCAAAGTTTCCGTCGGCAAACCGTAATTGCTGATAATGGCGTTAGGATTCTCATTTTTAAAAATATTGAACATCAGCTCAAAATCACGCTTTAATTCTTCCGGCGACAATAATTGGCCGCCTTTATTACCAAACCAGGATTCAATATCCGTAGAAATGACGGTATATCCTTCCCGATGTGAACGACGGGCCAATTCTATAACTTTTTCCAGATTTAATACGCCGTGTTTTCGTTTGCCGGTCGGATCAGGCTTCACCAATTCGGATTCATAAATCAACATGGCTCGCGAAATTTTATCCGCTGTCAGATCCTGCGGTTTGCCCACGTAATCCATCATGTCATAAATAGCAAAATCTTTTGCCGACAGGGTAAACGTCGCCGACATTATGCTCAATGCTACAACCCATTTTACTAATTTTTGCATAAAATTTTCCTTTTTTCTTTTTCCCTTAAATAGTCCCGCATTTATTTGTCTGAGTTTAAAGCGAAAATCCGGATGTACTGATTTAACGGTATGTAAACGGAATAAAAACTATAATGAATAATCCTAATAAAACTGTTAAAAAGTGCGGTCGAAAATTCAAAATTTTCTAAGCGCTCAGCAAACAGGTTAAATTCTCACTTATCATGTGATAAAAATGCCGTTTGAAAAAATTCAAACGGCATTCAAAATTAAGCGTATTCGTTCCGGAAATAATCGCCCTTGTTTACGGCTCGAGGTTTGACACCGTTTAACACAAACCCTTTAATCTCCACACCGGCATTATCGAAACGTTCCCGGCTGGCTTCGATTTCACTCACCGACGTTTGCTCGAAACGTCCGATTAACAAGGTAATGTCCGCATGCTGCCCCACAATCGCGGCATCCGTAACACTGAGAATCGGCGGCGCCGTAACAAGTACCGTATCGTAATGTTGTGCCGCCCAGTCCAGTAACTGTTTACAACGCGATACGGATAATAATTCCGAAGGCGCATCGGATCGGCTTCCGCAAGTAATCAAATCAAAACGGCTATCCAAATGCCGTACACCTTGCTCAAAAGGTATATTTTGTGCCAGCAGCTCGGATAAACCCATATTATTTTCTACTCCCAGTATATGGTGTAAATGGCTATTGCGCAGATCAGCATCAATTAATAATACTTTTTTATCCGCTTTAGCCAGTAAATCGGCAAGATTGGCTGTGATGAAATGTCTGCCGACGCCGGTTGAAACGCCGGAAAGCAGCACGACCCGTTTATTAGATTCGGCTAACATAAAGTTTAGCCCGGTTCTCAAACTTCTCAGGCTTTCCAGTGAGAAATCATCGGCATAGCGATCCGACAATAACCCCTCGCCTATCCGGTTTCCGCCTTTGCTGCGGGATAAAGCCGATTGTTTCTTGGAAAACGGTACGCTTGCATAAGTCACTAATCCGGTTTCCGAAACTTCGGATACGGTGAGAATTCCGTTTTGCAAGATCGATTTCAAAATTACACCGCCGCTTCCCAGAAGAAAACCGACAATTGCCGTCAGCACCAGAATAATCAGCTTACGCGGAGCCACCGGTTTAGGCAAGGTTTGCGCTTCATCCAAAATACGCACGTTTCCGACCGCACCCGCCTTGACCACATCTAGTTCCTGAATTTTGTTGGATAATTGCGTGTAGATTTGTTGGTCAACCTCAAAATTACGGGTCAAACGAACCGTATCTTTTTGCGTTTCAGGTAAAGATTCAAGTTGTTTGGTTAAACGCGCTTTCTCATCCAGCAACACCTGACGTTGTTCCAATAAGGCCACATAATTAGGGTGACGTTTGGTGAAACGCTGGGATATTTCGCTTTCTCTGATGGTTAATGCGTTTAAATTTGAATCTAATTGCACCAACGTATCCAATACGGATTTAGCTTCCAGCTCTAAATCAACGGACGCTTTCTTTTGGCGGTATTCGTTTAACTCATTCTCGGATTTGGTTAATCTGTCACGCACTTCCGGCAGGCGTTTTTGTAAGAAAGACAAACTATTACTTGCTTCCGCCGAGTTACGCGCCGTACTGTGTTCTAAATAACTTTGCGTGATACTGTGCAAAACCTTTTGAATATATTCAGGATCTTCGCCTTTGAAAGTTAATTCGATAACACCGGTTTGTTTGCCTTTCTCATCCGCTGTAACGGCTTTTTGCAAAGCCTCCACCAATTCAAGTACATCGGATTTTTCCATTTTTTTCAGACTGAAACGTTTTCCGGATGAGCCTTTCAGTTGGCTAACAAGGATTTCAATATCCTGATTATCATATTTTTCGCCGACTACGCCGTTTAACACGAGCTGTTTCTGCTCATCCAAAACGGAATATTCATTTTCATTGGAACCGATAACTAAAGTGTACTCTTGTGCATCTTCCCGTTTTGGCACAAAGCGGGCAACCGTAATTTCCGGTTTGTCGCCCATCAGTTTTTCCACCGCCTTACTGAAAAAAGGAATAGGATAAACCGGTGAAACTTCCGTTGTCAGATTCAAATCCTCTACGGCTTTTGACACAATCGCTCTGGATTTAATCACAGCGATCTCGGTACCTGCGGTAGATTCCTGTTCGAAAATACTGGAGAGTCCTTGTAAAGCACCACCTGTGTATTTTTCTTCTACCTGAACGGACGATGTCGCCATATAAATTGAAGGTGCCAACAATGAATAAACCAGTCCCAGCCCCGCACACAGTAAAGTAGAAAGAAGAATGATTCGTTTCTGATCCCAAAATAAACCTAACAGTTTCGTCAGGTCGATGACATCATTTTGTTTTTTACTCATTATAATAAAACCCTCAGTTCAGCTTTTAGCACTTAAAATTTGCAATACCTGAAGAAAAACCTTCATCGGATAAATAGTTTTCAATGAAGGTTCTCCCAGGAGGAGAACCTCAGATATTTTCCTTTATGACAAATAAACTTCATCAATATTTATATGTTTACTTTTTTATTAAGGCCATGTTCTGATTCGTAATACGCCTTCGGTTAAATCGTTAAATCCGCTGATAGTCGGTACCACTTGTGAGATCACGCGGTTCCAGCGGGAAACCGGTGCTGTCGTAACATATACGACGTCATGCGGTTGCAAGTAGAATTCCGTACCTAAAATATATGCCGTCGGATTCGTTACGTCTAACTGATAGATATTGGCGACTTTTTCAATTTTCTCACCATTATTATCCTGAACAAACTCTTGTTTTCCGCGTTGACCGCGAATTACGAAAATACCCGTCGCATCGGATGACAATTTGTCGATACCGCCGCTGGCACTCAAGGCTTCCGTTAAGGTCATACCGTTACGCCCGATAGTAAGAAGCTGCGATTGGACCACTTCGCCCACCACAAAAATCTTCATGGTATCGTTGCGCGGTATATGCACAATATCACCGCTTTTCAGCAGTCGGTTTTGAGTTAAGTCACCGCGTTGGATTAGCGCTTCCACCGAAATCACTTCATCCCGTCCGTTTCTGGTCAGCGTCACATTATGCCAGTTAGCATTATCCGCTAATCCGCCCGCCTTATTAATTGCATCTAACAATGTCAAAGGCACATTTGTGATAAATTGTTGGCCCGGCGATTTTACCTCACCCGTTACATAAGCTTTTTGCGACTGGAACGATGCAACATTTACTTCAACCTGTGGTTCCGCAATATAATTAGATAACGCCTTAGTTAAACGACTGCGGATTTGACCTACGGTTAATCCCGCTACTTTGATATTGCCGGCATAAGGATAGAACATTGTGCCGTTCGCATGGACCTGGTTGCCCGCTTCCGCCGACGAACGATAAGAACCTGCCGGTGTAGTTAATTCCGGATGATCCCATACGGTAACATTCAAAACGTCACCGACACCGACACGGTACTGATAATTTTTCAGTTCGTTATCCAAACTTAAATTAGACTGTGCCGATGCATTAACCGGAGTTAAGGTTTTTAATAATTGAGGCGTGATGAGATAAGCATCAATAGCCTTCGCTAAATCAACATTTTTCCCTACAACCTGCGCAGGTCTCTGCGAGATAGGCGATTTATGACTATCAGGCAAAAACACGGAACAGGATGATAGAGACAATCCCAGTCCGGTTAACAATAAAGATTTAATTAATTTATTCATATTTAATCTGTAATAAAAGTTAATCATCCGAATGCTGTTTGGTCCAAACAACATCCGCAAGCTCACTGACAGGGTGATAACCTGTCGGTGCATTTAATAATAAACGGCGAACCTGTTCGCAATCATTATTATCACAAGCTTCTTCAAGTTGTCTTATCAACTCTCTCAGTTTATCCGGCGGTAAGTAATCTTCTTTCGCCGTCATAATCCGTTCGTGATATGTCTGTTCAACGTTATCATCACCGATTAATAACTCTTCATAAAGCTTCTCTCCGGGTCTTAAGCCGGTAAAACGAATCTCAATATCACCGTTCGGATTGTCTCCGTCTTTTATGGTTAATCCCGAAAGTTTGATCAGATTTCTAGCCAAATCAACGATTTTAACGGGTTCGCCCATATCAAGAATGAACACGTCACCGCCTTTAGCCATAGCGCCCGCCTGTATCACCAGCTGAGCCGCTTCGGGTATCGTCATAAAGTAACGAATAATTCTCTTATCCGTTACGGTTATCGGTCCGCCCTGCGCAATTTGTTTTTTGAACAACGGAATAACCGAACCCGACGATCCCAATACATTACCAAAACGCACCATAGAAAATAAAGTATGATGCGCACTCCCCTGTTCTTGGGCAAGCGCTTGCAGACAAAGTTCTGCAATACGTTTGGTGGTTCCCATCACATTGGTCGGTCTTACCGCCTTATCGGTAGAAATTAAAACAAAGGAATCCACATTAGCTTCGATCGCGGCTTTCGCCGTATTATAAGTGCCGAATATATTATTCTGCACCCCTTCAACTACATTATATTCAACCATTGGTACATGCTTGTAAGCCGCCGCATGATATAACGTCTCAACATTGAACGCTTTCATGATTTCAACCAAACGCTGCTTGTTTTGTACATTACCAAGCAATGGCAGAATTTCCATTTCGACCAGGGATTCTTTACGAATAATACCTCTCAAATCCTGTTCTATGGCATAAAGCGCATATTCCGAAATTTCAAACAATAACAGAGTCTTAGGCTGGTTACGGATAATTTGTCGGCACAATTCGGAACCGATGGAACCGCCCGCTCCGGTGACCATTACAACTTTGCCCTGAATATTCTTGCTGAACAATTCCGGCACCGGATCTACAGGTTCGCGCCCCAGTAAATCCACAATATCCACTTCTTTAATATCCGAAATATTGATTTGCCCGTCTACCAGTTTAGTAAGACTCGGCAATTCCATAATCCGGCGATGAGATTGAGACAAAAATTCCACAATTTCATTTTTTCTGGCTCGGCTAATGGAAGGTAACGCAATTAAAATCTCGTCGATTTCATAACGTTCAAGAGCGTCCAATGCCGCCTTTGCAGAATAGATTTTTAAGCCGCCGACCCGTCTGTTTCTCAGATTTTTATCGTCATCAATAAAAAATAACGGTAAATGTTCGTCAGATCTCAGCAAGGTTTGAACCACTTGTTGCCCGCCGATACCCGCACCATAAATAGCAATGCGTTTGCTGGTCACCCGAGGATTTAAAATATATCTTACGGTTAAGCGAATCGCACTACGGCTGAGCCAAATCCATAAAAACATCATAAACCCGAACATGATGGCAACTGATGCGGGGACAAATATATCTGTAAAATGTCCTAACAATAATAATCCAATCACCGTCATGACCGATGCAATTAATAATCTGACAATCAGCGTTTCATTAAATGTCCGGATAACAAAATGGTACACACTGCACACAAAAAGACAGGCTACCGCAAATAATGAAATCCAAAACTCACCTAAATAGAAGTTTGGCACTATTTCGGCAGAAAGATCTAATAACCGCAAGGCATAACACATCCATAACAAGACCGGAAAAACAAAGAAATCCAGCAACATAAGGCCGCAGAGTTTTATCCATCTTGATGCAATTACCAGACTTGCAATAAAAGACTTCATAATAATTCACTATCCTATTTGTTTTCCGATAAAGCATGAATAACCTGAGTTATCGCCGCACAGGTTTTAACCAGGCTGTCCTCGCTAAGGGTCGGATGAACTAAAAACATTAAACTGGTTTCACCCAGCGATTTTGCATTTTGTAACGGTTTTGCCGGACGCCAAGGCGTATTATCAAAAGCTTTTTCCAAGTAAACTTCAGAACAGGAACCGCTGTAACAAGGCACACCTTGCTCATTAATAACCTGCATAATACGGTCTCTCGACCAACCTGCCGGCAATGCCTGCGGGTTAACCTGTACATAGCATTTATATGCCGCATGTACGTAATCCTGATTTGGTCTGTACACAGAAAAATACGGGCTGCCATCAAAAGCATTCAGAATACGTTCCATATTGTTAATACGTTTTGCAGTCCAATCCGCCATGCGGGTTAACTGAATTCGTCCGATTACCGCCTGAACCTCCATCATCCGCCAGTTAGTGCCGAATGAATTATGCAGCCAGCGGAAACCTGGCGGATGTTGTTTGTTGTATACTGTGTCAAAATCTTTGCCATGGTCTTTATAGGACCACATTTTATTCCACAAACCTTTATCGTTTGTAGTGACCATGCCGCCTTCACCGCCTGTCGTCATAATCTTATCCTGACAGAACGACCAGGCCGCAATATGCCCGATGGAACCAGCCGATTTACCTTTATACATTGCGCCGTGCGCTTGTGCACAATCTTCAATCACATAGATACCTTTTTCTTTTGCTAAATCCATAATCGGATCCATATCACACATCCAACCGGCTAAATGCACACAGATAATCGCTTTGGTATTCGGCGTTAATACGGCTTCAATGGTTCGACGGGAAATTACCTGAGAATCCAATTCCACATCCGCAAATACCGGATTAGCACCGGCGGTAACTATTGAACTGGCGGATGCCAAAAAGGTGCGTGAGGTTACAATCACGTCGTCACCGGCACCGATATTTAATGCTTTTAAGGCAAGATCCAGCGCCACCGTGCCGTTGGTTAATGAAACGGCATATTTTGTCCCCACATAAGCGGCAAATTCTTTTTCGAATTCGCGGCATTCGGTCCCCGTCCAATAATTAACCCGATTTGATAAAATCACGCGGGAAACCGCATCAGCCTCTTCCTGCGTGAACGACGGCCAAGGTTCGAAAGCAGTATTTAACATAATAAACCTCTTAATATATAAAGTTAAAAATCTAAAAACGTCGGTAATTCCGACCAATCCGACATATAAAAGTGCGGTCGAAATTCTTCAAGAATTTCAAAATCCTGTCTGTGGATATTGGTGCCGCGATCCTTTAAACAAATAGTCTTCCAGCCTAATTTATTCGGTGTTACAAAATCTTTTTTAGGGTTATCTCCTATATAAATGTAATCCCGGCAGTGAAGCGCATCCTGAACCAGTCGGTAGTTATTTAAACTGGGTTTCTCACTGCCGACTTCTTCCGAAATCACGATAAAATCCAGCAAGGGCTCAATTCCTAATGCTTTCACTTTATTTCGTTGCGTCACGGAGCGCCCGTCCGTAATTAAAGCAAACCGGAAATCCTCTTTAAGCCGATTCAGCTGATCCGCCACATGGGGAAAAAGCCTAATCTGCGGAACATGAAACCTGTACCAATCCAGTAAAGTTGACAAATCGACATCATATTGCTCAACCAAGTACTGAAAAGCGTTTTCACCGCGATGATACAATTCGACCAGCCTGTTAAATAACGTTTCACTCCGTTCCGGTGCCAAACGAGACGCAATATGCTTATAGGCGGAATACAGAAAATCGATTTCCGCATAAAGCGTATCGTCCAAATCTAAAACCAACGCTTTATTTTTCATAATGATGAGCCAGTACTTCCGCGTCATACCGCAACATTAATAAATCCGCTTCCCAGTCGTCGAACGCCGGAATCGGCTGATTAAACAAATATTCCTGAATCAACCAACGAGGATAATTGGCTCCCGCCAGATAACTCAACGGATAACCGCCGCCGAATCGCGGATTAATTTCAATGCCAAGAATTTCAGCGGTGGATTCCTTATAAAATACTTGGATTGTTAAGCAACCGCGCGCCCCCGGTAAACGAGACAATTTTTCCGATAATTGCGTCACGATGGCATTTTTTCTGGTCACGCCTTTGTTAATTTCCCCCGCTCTGACAAAAATTCTCTTTCTCGGTACCGCACTTTTCAGTTCGGAATTTTTATCAAAATAACAATCCACGGTATATTCGTCGTATTCCGCCGGCGAAATATATTGCATAAACATTAATTCGGGATTTTCCAATTGCTCCGGTGAAATATCTTCCGGTTTCTCCGCCACAAAAATCCCTTTACTTAAACTACCATTGTAAGGCTTCACAAAAACAGGATATTCAAATTGACCTTTTTCAAACTGCTTCGGTACAGCAATATTATGTTCAATAAACAGTTGATTGGTTAATCGTTTGTCACGACATTTTCTGACGAATTCCGTATCACTAACGGAAATAAAAATACCTTTTTCTTTAAACCGTTGCAGATGTTCGCTTAAAATAAGCAATTCCGTATCAATAGTCGGAATAATCAATTTCACATTATTTTCTTCACAGATTTTAAGTAAGGTCGGAATATAACCCGCATCCGTGACCCGGGGTACTTGAAAATGTCCATCAGCCACATAGCAGGCCGGCGCCAGCTCGGGATTTAAATCCACGGTTAACACTTTTCCGTCGCTTACTAACTGCGATAATTCCTTTTTAAACGCCTGAACGAGAGAAACACGTTGTCCGGCCGATGTAACAAGAATATTCATGATTTTTTATTCCCTTCAAATTTAGGCATGGTGGCATCGTCTGCCGCATTAATATCGTCTTTTGCGATCACTTTTTGGATGGTCTTTGCGATAATTTTCAAATCCAGCCACAAGGATTGATGTTCAACATACCAGGCATCCAATTCAAATTTCTGCTCCCAACTGATGGCATTGCGACCGTTTACCTGTGCATAACCGGTAATTCCGGGTTTCACTTCATGGCGCTTAGCCTGTCTTTCGTTATACAGCGGCAAATATTCCATCAGTAGAGGACGCGGTCCCACCAGACTCATATCACCTTTTAATACATTCCAAAGTTCCGGCAACTCGTCCAGACTGGTAGCGCGCAACATTTTGCCGAAAGGTGTTAAGCGCTCCGCATCCGGCAAAATATTACCGTTTTCATCTACGCCGTCTTTCATTGTTCTGAACTTAATCATCTCAAAGGGTTTACCATGTAATCCGGGACGGGTTTGTTTAAATAACACCGGTGATCCCAAATTTTGTTTTACCTTATAAGCCACAAACAAATACAAGGGCGAAAACAAAATCAATGCTATCAATGCGACAACAATATCGAAAAGGCGTTTTATCATGAAGATCTCCTACGACCGACCAATTTGGGGCTGACAAAAGTACCGTTTTTCACCAGAACCGTATAAACTAAAACCAGGAAAAGCGGATACCAGACTAACGGCAGTCTTAATATGGAAGACGGCACCCAAACGATCCAACAAAAATTAATAAAAACAAATAAAATAAATATACGTTCTTTCCACGCCAATAACCGAGTATTCATTACATAGATAATTGAATTTAATAAAAAATATATAAATGCTAAAAATGCAAAAATGCCAAATGCCAAATAAAGTTCTATAAAGAAGCTATGCGGATTGGTATAACCCAAAGGGAAACTCAACTTTATTTGATCGAAATACTGAATGTAGTCCCGCGGTCCGTAACCCAACCATAAAATTTTAAAATTATCTAAAAATGTCGTATAAATTTCCGTCCGATAACCTACGGACTTATCATCACCCATAGAAAATATTACCAATGAAAAACGTTCAATCGGACGTTCCAGCCAATCAATTTTGGCGAGCAGAATAAACACTTCCTGTAACCAAGAAAGATTAAATATAAATAATGCGATCACGCAGGCGAAAAACAGATATACCGCCTTAAAATAAGCAGATGCGTTTAAAAACAAGATCAGCATCAACATAATCAAATAGCTCAGTAATACCGAACGGGAGGCACTGATCACAATAGCTAACCCCATAATAAAAATAAGGGCATAGCCGATTAACTTAATTTTCCAGTTGTTTTCTCTGATGATGTAAAAAAATCCCACCGCCACCGCAAGAGAAATCATAATTACGGACTGGTCATTGGTATTAAAGAAGAACCCCTTAAACGCCTTATCAGTTACGGTTAATTCTTCATTACCCGAAACCAACTGGAACCCCAATAAAGCCTCAATAAAAAAGCCCGCCAGCACAATTAATGATATTCCCAACAAAAGGTGCCTAATCCCTGCTTCTCCATCACCCCGGTTAAACGTCAAAAAAGAATAATGAAATAAAAACATCACAATTCCGAAGAAAAACAAATCAACTAATTTTTCTGTAGAAAACGCATTTAATACCGATAAAAAGCCGAAGAAAAACAACACGTACACCGGAAACTGTAATTTAAAAAAATCAGTTTCCATATCCCTTAAAAAAGGGGTTATTACCGCTAAGAAAAAGAACAAAAAACACAACGCACTATCTAACCTCGGCACTCCTATTTGTGTCGATAGTGCGGGAGAAAGTATCACCAGTCCCAACGCAAAGAGTAATAGCAACTTAAAAATGCTGATAACATTAATATTCATATCAAATAATATTTTTGATTAATTTCTCAATTTCTTTATAAGAACGCTCGCGCAGAAACTTCTCTTTTGCCAGCGATAAATTCACTTGCGACATTTTGTCTAAAACCGTTCTGTCTTCGGCCAATTTATTCAACGTCTCAGCCAACTCCCGATAATCTCCCGCCGTATATTGAATTCCACCGCCTTTCGCCAGTAGTTTTTCCACTTCAGGATGTTTCTGACAGCTTACAATCGGTAATGCGCAACAGATATAATCGGATAATTTATTGGTGATACTGCCTTCCGATGAGGCCTTTATTGCATTTAACGCTACATCGGAATCCGCCAGCATCCGCATTGCCTCACTGTAAGGGTGGACACCTAAGAATTTCACATGCCCGCCTAATTGGTGATTCAACGCCTGCAAAGAAGCCTCATGAGGCCCCGTACCAATAAACCGGATTTCCACATTCTCGCTACATAACGGTGCGGATCTGACTACCGTTTCTAAATCATAACTGCCCGCCATGGTACCTAAATAAGTAGCCGTCAATTTATCGGTAACTTTTTTATCCGTCGATTTAGTAAATAAAAAATCTCCGCCGATATAGACCGCACTTTTTAGCTCATCCGGCAAATGATTCACATCCGCTCGGTTTAAGTAGGTATCCGAAACCGCTACTAAGGCATCCGCATAGCCGTATGTTTTATTGGCGTAGCGGGTGATTGGTTTCATCAACATCTTACCTATTGAGGTAGAAAAAAACGCAATAGGTCCGGAAATCGCTTCCGGCCACACATCCTGCACATCAATAATTAATTTAAAATTCTTACTTTGCTTATACTTACCTAAAATATAATTTGTTTTAATTAAGGGATAAGCGGAATAAACCAAATCAATTTTTCTGCGGTAATTTTTTAAAAAATCTTCAAAATTACGGCAGAACCGATGATGGCTGATTAAGCGTTGAATACTGACATTTTTACGATAACCCGGCTCATCCAGCAAAACCACATTAACATTATCCAGTACCGGCGTCTGTTCGCGGTGTTCCTTTAAGAAATGGCAATATTTACTTGTCAGCAATGTCACATCAAATTCCGCCGATAATAATTTGGCTAGATAAATAAATCGGTTCATGCCCATTTCATCGGGGAAAGTAACATAAGGTGCAACAATCAAAATATGTTTTTTATCTTGCATTTCTTAATCCTTTTATAAAATTAATTACCGTGCCGAAATCCGATATTCTCGGAATAATATGTAAAAAGGCCCGGCTTTGCGTCACCTGATTGAAAGCAATTAAACGCAACACCAAATCCATACTATAAGCAATGGAGGTGGCAACAGAAGCACCGATTAATCCCCATAACGGGACAAGGCATAAACTGAGTGCCGTATTAATCCCGAATACCCAGTAAGAATTCTTCAGGTTTAATTCGGCAAAACCCCGGGCCGCAAGATCGTTGGCTAAAATTCTTGAAGGCGTCCAAGCCAAAATTCCAGGTAGTAACAACAATATTACGTATACCGCTTTATCATATTCCACGCCAAATAAAATTCTGACGACAATAGAAGACAAACAAGCAAATGCGATACCAATAATCAGTGTCACAATGAATGTTAGTCTGGCACTGTCTAGAGTAAGTTTTGCCACTTCTTTCTCATCGCCACCCTCGCCTAATTTATTGGACAAACGGGGAAGCAATACCGTACTTACCGCCTGTGAAGGAAGCCATAATTTTTCCGCCAGTTGCATCCCGACCGAATAAATACCGACAATCACCGGCGTGGTGAAATAACCCAAAATCAATAATGAAGAACGATAATTCAATAAAGTAATAATGTTACTCAAATGAGATTTCAGACCGTAACCGATAAAGTCGGAAAAAAAACGTTTTAAGGAACAAGTTTCTACTTTTATAAGCTTCAATATAATTCCGAGTAAAATAAAAAAACTGATCCAGTGGCTTAAAACATAAGCGGTTAAAATTGAGCTGACATTATCCGATAACAATATCGCCACCATTGAAACCACAAAAATTACCAGTGGTTGGGCGACACAAACGATATTGAACCATTTAAAATTCTGCACCGCCTGAATTAAAGACGGTAATACTGTAAAAAATGTCTGAGGCAATAAAGAAGCCAAGGCTAAATACAATAAATTCACCGGCACTTCATTAAAAAAATACTGCCCGAAATAATAAACCACAACGCCTAATATCAAACTGGTCAATACCGACAAGCCGGATAAAAAAATCAGGTTTGCATATAACGCTTGATTCTCATTAATCATTTTTCGTCCGATTGCATAGATATTAATGCTTTGCAGTCCGAAAGTAATAATTTGAGAAAACAATGTAGGCAGTAATATGGCTAACGTATATTGCCCCATCTGTCCGGTTCCCAAACCTCTGGCAATAACAATTAGAGTAATAACCTGCAGAATACCTACTAAAATCTGTCTGACAAAAACCGTCGATATTAATCTGACCATAATGTTACGTTTTATCTAAAATATCCTGATAAATGGCTGTCAACCTGTTTACAAACGGCTTTTCGGAATAAGTATCAATACATCGGCGCCGAATTTGTTGGTTATCAAATTTTTCCTGATTGGCAAGAAATTCTAAAATACCTTTCGCCAGTTCTTTTTCATCGCCCGTTTTGACAAACAAACCGTCACCTTCCGTTAAAATGGATTCCGGTCCGCCGCATAATGTGGATACTACCGGCGTACCTTGCGATAAAGCTTCGATAACTACAACACCAAACGTCTCAATATAACTGGAAAGCACAAAACACAGACTTTCCTTCATTAATTGACAAACTTCCTGCCGGGAAAGTGCGCCTAATAAACTGACATTATTTTCCAATTTCAGACTTTTAATTAACGCTTCCAGTTTTGCCCGTTCAGGGCCATCCCCACCAATCATGAGTTTTAATTGCGGATATTCCTCAACAACTTTGGCAAAAGCCTTAATTAATACGTCAAATCCTTTTTTCGCATATAAAAACGCGACGGCGCATAACTGATATTTCCGTACCGATGAATCCACCGGACTTTCAACAAACAAATCATCCAACAGATTAGGAAAAACCGTCCATTCTTTGCCGTTTAATTTTTGCTTTAACAGATCCGCTAAGCTTTTGCTTACCGCCAATAACTTACTTGCGGAAGCTTCGGACCGTTTTAAATGATCCCATTCCCAGTCTTTAACTAATCCTCGTCCGAAAACAGAGCTATGTTCGGTGACACAATAAGGAATCCGGTATTTTCTATGAATTTCCAGCGCCAAAGGCCCCGCATGCAGCAAACTGTGTACATGCAGAATATCCGGCATACCCTGCTCTTTTACATAACTTTCGAATAATGCCAATCCGGCTTTCACCCAGCGTTTTAAATCCAGGTAAGGAACCTTAGGAAACCAAAACACACCATGTTGGAAATAGGTATTAATATCACCGTCTTGCCAAAATTCCTGGTCGTAACGCCCTAAAACCGCATTTTTTCCCAACCGTAATGATCTGAACTGCGGTGCAATCACACCAACTTTAATTCCAGAGCGAGCAAGCGCATAAGCCTGTTCTCTAAAAAAAGAACCATTTAAATCATCTTTATGCAAAGGATACCAAGACGGTAATATCAGGACGTGCATTACAATTCCTTATAGAGTTTCAATAGCTTTTGTGCGTACTTTTTCGGATCACATTCCCGAATAATCAAGTTATAAGCGTTATTTACATAAGATTCGGTTGTCGCTTTATTATCGACAGTCCAACAAACTGCTTCCGCCATTGCCGGAATATTTCGGGGTTCAATCAAATGCCCGGTACTACCGTTTATCACGATCTCTTCGATTCCCGCCGCTCTGAATGCACAAACCGGTACTTTCATGATCATGGCTTCTACGATGGAATTGGATAAGCCCGCACCGCTGTCGCCGTCAACCACTAACGGGCTGACAAATACGTCCACTCCATCCATAAAAGTGCTCACATCCGACACATTACCTACAAACTTCACCTGTTGATCAATTCCTAAATCCGCTGAGATCTTTTCTAAGGTTGCACGATGCGGACCATCACCGCCGATAACAAATTGAAATTGACGTTCGGAATATTGGGTCAAGCAATATTTCGCTAAATCCAAAAACAGTTCGACACTGCGACCTTCCCGCAAGGCGGACAAAGTACCAATCACAAACTGCCGTTTATCCAGAGATTTCATCGGTTTAACGGTAGGTGTTAAGCGATAGGCATTGTAAATATATGAAGTTTGCGTTTCCGGATAACCGTAACGAATCAACTTTTGTTGTTCAAGCTTACAATTTCCAAGCCCTCTTACACCCATTTTGGCAAAAAACGGGACAACTTTTTGATAAGTTTCGTGATCCAATCCGCGTGAGGTCCAAAAGATTTTTACCTGCTTATTTTTAAAAAACTTCTTCGCCAACCAGATAAACAATAACGGGCGTGCCATTTGAGCATGAATCACATCAATTTGATTATCATTCACCGTTTTCACCAGTTGGCAAACATAGTTGAGTAATTTCAACGGATTTTTAGTATGACAATCCGCATTAATCTGACGAATGCCTAATTTATTGATGCGATCAAAAAGCGGCCCTGTCTTGCCGAAAACCGTCACGGACTCCGTCAACGGATTTAATTCCGTGGCGGCAATCAATGTGGCGATTTCCGTTCCGCCGATGTGTCCCATATCGCTCACCAACAATACGCGTAACTTAGCCTGACTCATTAATAAAATAATCCTATACTAAACTTTGAACGATTTTTTGCTGTTCTTCCGGCGTAAGATAGGGATGCATAGGCAAACTCATCACGCGTTCGGCAATCAAATCCCCCACCGGTAAATGAATACGGCTATCCGCCACTGCCGGCTGTTTGTTTAACGGGATTGGGTAATGAACTGCGGTCGGAATTCCTAAAGTTTTCAGTTTTTCCTGTACATCGGCACGATTATCCACTTGAATGGTGTACTGAGCCCAAGCGCTTTGGTTATGAGCTTCAATAAACGGAGTCGTATTAACGCCCGCCTGATTAAACAGTCGAGTATAGTTTTCAGCTACTCTTTGGCGCGCGGCAATTTCATCATCCAGAATCGCTAATTTCGGTAACAGAATCGCCGCCTGTAAGGTATCCAATCGGCTGTTTACACCCACCCGAATATGATGATAGCGGCGATCCTGACCGTGTCTCGCCACCTGACGAATCACATTGGCCAACGCATCATCATTAGTAAAAATTGCGCCGCCGTCACCATAACAACCCAAAGGCTTGCTCGGGAAAAAGCTGGTACAGGAAATAGTGGTTAGATTACAACTTTTACGGTTTTTATAGCTCGCGCCGAAACTTTGCGCGGCATCTTCAATAACCGGTAAATTGTATTTTTTCGCCACGGCGTTTACCGCATCAAAATCCGCACATTGCCCGTATAAACTGACGGGAATAATAGCTTTGGTACGCGGTGTGATTGCGGCCTCTAATTTCTCCGCATCAATATTATAGGTTTTTGGATCCACATCCACATAAACGGGTTTAGCACCTAATAAAGCGACGGTTTCCGCCGTAGCGATATAAGTAAATCCCGGGGTAATCACTTCATCACCGGCACCGATACCCAATGCCATTTGCGCAATTTGCAATGCATCCGTGCCGTTGGCGCAAGTAATGCAATATTTTGCACCGACGTAAGCGGCCAGCTTTTCTTCCAATTCCGCAACTTCCGGCCCTAAAATATATTTGCCGTGTGCCAATACTTTCTGAATACCCGCGTCAATTTGCGCTTTAATTCTTTGCTGTTGAGCCTTTAAATCAATAAATTCCATCTTTCTATCCTGCTTATAATTTCTTCAACTCATGACCTTCCAGTCGGTAAATAGCACCCGTATGCGGACATTTAGTTTCCGCCTGACCGGACAAGGGCAACTCCAACTGTTCGCCGTATTCGCTCATCCAGCCGATTTGTTTGGCGGGGACCCCTACCATTAAGGCGTAATCGGGCACATCACGATTAATCACGGCACCCGCCCCCACAAAAGCATAGGCACCGACGGTAACGCCGCAAACGATAGTGGAATTGGCGCCAAGGGTCGCTCCTTTTTTGACAAGGGTATCTTTATATTCGCTTTTGCGTTCGATTAGCGAACGCGGGTTATACACATTGGTGAAAACCATGCTCGGGCCGCAAAAAACCCCTTCTTCCAGGTACACGTTATCGTACACGGAGACGTTATTCTGAACTTTGCAGTGATCACCGATACGCACTTTATTGCCGACAAACACATTTTGCCCCAAAGACACACCTTTGCCGATTTTTGCGCCGCCGCAAATATGGGCGAAATGCCAAACTCTTGAACCTTCGCCGATTTCGGCGCCTTCATCAATAATTGCCGACGGATGTTGATAATAGGTCATAATGTTGGTTTCCTGCTGTTAAGTAATCGTATGATTTTTTACTCGATATAAATTTGCTACTAATATGCAATCCTCGAATGGGCTATGTATAAATCATTGGTCAAAAAACAAATAAAAAACTTCGTTTTTTGTGACCGCACTTTTATATAGCCCAAACTCGAATTGCAATTGAGCTTACACTCAATCCTGTTTTATTTATTTAATACTTTGGCTAAAAACGGATGCGGATTTGCCGGATTTTCAATAATCGGTGCATGGCGAATCACTTCCACCGTTTCAATGGCCGTACGGTTTTCTTCCAACCCGTAACCCTTTCCTTCCAGAATGCGTTGATAACTTTGGGTATGTAAATCGGTAAAACCACCGGAGAATTCCAGTTCTTCGTTCTCAATAGTAATACTGCGATAAGTTAATTTTTCGCCTTGTACCGCATTTTCCGGTAAGTTATTAGCATCAATAGACAAGAACCAGCGTACACGTGCGCGTTTGTATTCCAGATAACCGGAAACGGTCTTTTCATCACGATAATGCACTTCGTTTTTCACTACATCGCCGAAAATGAAATGCAGCATGTCATAAAAATGCACGCCAATGTTAGTAGCCACACCGCCGGATTTTTGATCTACACCTTTCCAGGATTTCAAATACCATTTACCCCGTGAGGTTAAATAAGTTAAATCCACATCAAACACTTTATCCGCAGGTGCCGCTTCCACTTTGTCACGCAATGCAATAATCGACGGATGCAGACGCAACTGTAAAATAGAATTCACCTTGGCGCCGTATTTTTGCTCGTATTCGGACAACATATTCAAATCCGTCGAATTCAGTACCAAAGGTTTTTCACAGATCACATTAATGCCGTTTTTCAAAGCGAATTTCATATGCGGCGCATGCAGATAATTCGGAGAACAGATCGCCACATAATCCAGTTTTTCGCCTTTTAATTTTTGATCTTCCACAAAGGCTTCAAACTGTTCGAACTCGGTAAAAAATTCGGCGTCCGGGAAATGACTGTCCATAATGCCGACGGAATCGTTTACATCCATTGCGACAACCAAAGTATTGCCCGTATCTTTGATTGCTCTCAAATGACGTGGAGCGATGTAGCCGCCCGCTCCGATTAGTGCAAATTTTTTCATAATTTAGTCTCTATTAATTTTATAAACGGAAAACAGTAATGCCTTGTTGAGCTAAAGCATCGCGATCAAACAGACTTTTCACATCAGCCAGTACCGGTTTTGACGTACGCAGATACGAACGCAATGTTTCGGCACTTAAGTCGCGGAATTCCTTATGTCCGACGGCAACAATCAGGGCATCGACAGGATTATTTTCATCAACTGAGGATAAATCCAAGCCATATTCATGTTTCACTTCCTGAGCGTCAGCCCAAGGATCGGCAACCACGACTTCAACGCCCCAGTTCTTCAATTCCGTGACCACATCAACAACCTTGCTGTTACGGATATCCGGGCAGTTTTCTTTAAAGGTCACGCCTAAAATACCGACTTTAGCATGTGCAACATCAATATTATTATTGAGCATAAGCTTAATAGTTTCCTGCGCGACATATTGCGACATATTGTCGTTAATACGACGACCGGCAAGAATAACCTGCGGGTTATAACCCACTTCTTCCGCCTTATGGGTTAAATAATATGGATCCACGCCGATACAGTGCCCGCCGACCAAGCCCGGACGGAACGGTAAAAAGTTCCATTTACTGCCGGCAGCCTCGAGTACGTCCAGCGTATCAATACCGACACGTTCAAAAATAATTGATAGTTCATTCACCAAAGCGATATTTAAATCACGTTGAGTATTCTCAATGACTTTCGCCGCTTCCGCCACTTTAATGCTTGAAGCTTTATGGGTACCAGCTTCAATAATACTAGCGTACATTTGATCAACAATATCCGCCACTTCAGGCGTACTACCGCTGGTGATTTTTTTAATTTTAGTCAAAGTATTGACTTTATCGCCCGGATTAATCCGCTCCGGGCTGTAACCCGCAAAAAAATCTTGATTGAATTTCAAACCGGAAACTTTTTCCAGAACAGGAATACAGACTTCTTCGGTAGCGCCGGGATAAACCGTGGATTCATATACCACAATATCGCCTTGTTTCAGCACTTTGCCGATAGATTCACTGGCTTTTTGCAGAGGCGTTAAATCCGGACGATTCACATCGTCGATAGGTGTCGGAACGGTGACAATAAAGAAATTACATTGTTTAAGCTGTTCCAGATCAGAAGTGAAAGAAAGATGAGTCACCGACTTAAGGGCTTCCGACGATACTTCCAAAGTACGGTCTTTGCCCTCTGACAGTTCTTTCACCCTATTCGGGCTGATATCAAAACCGACAGTAAATCGATGTTTACCGAACTCTACCGCAAGCGGTAAACCGACATAGCCAAGACCAATAACGCCAACTTTATAGCTATTTAAATTCATAAAAATATACCCCATATTTTTTTCAAAAATTAAAAAATGGTTTAAATAAAAAAATCAAATAAAAAAATTCAATTTATCAAAAATCAGTACAATCTTAAGACTTACCTCGGTTCAAAATAGTTCATATCTTTACACTGATTTGCCTACATTTGACCGACTTTTTAAATAGTCACCGTCATCAAAATACGCTGTCAAGTAAACATAACATATTGATACTAAAGATATATTAAATAAAAAACCATGAATCCATAGCCTTCTACCCGATTTATATTTAACGAATAACAGTATTTAGCGGGTATAGCAACGCAATTTGAATAACTATTCGATTCTTTACATAATCTGACAGTAAAATACAAAAAATGTACGAATAAGGATAATTCTCATTTTGATTTATGATAAAAATTATGCAAAAAAACGCATTTTTTATTGCTCAATATAAAAAATACTCGTCTGATTTTATGGGGACTGATCACTTTTATTCGGGCGGGTTGCACAAAACGGATTTACTCTTGCGTCAAGGCTTAAAATAACCGACAATATGCGGTTTAGATTTCAATCTTATAAACAAGCAAAACAAAAGAAATATGTCTTTAAACGATTACCCACAACAAGTTAATAAACGTCGTACTTTCGCGATTATTTCCCACCCCGATGCAGGTAAAACGACCATCACGGAAAAAGTACTTTTATACGGAAATGCCATTCAAACCGCAGGTTCAGTAAAAGGCAAAGGTTCCCAAGCCCATGCCAAATCCGACTGGATGGAAATGGAAAAACAACGCGGTATATCCATCACTACCTCCGTTATGCAATTCCCTTATAACGACTGCTTGGTCAATTTGCTGGATACCCCGGGACATGAAGATTTCTCGGAAGATACTTACCGCACTTTAACTGCCGTTGACAGCTGCTTAATGGTGATCGATGCGGCGAAAGGGGTTGAAGAGCGAACCATTAAATTGATGGAAGTTACCCGCCTGCGCGACACGCCGATTCTGACCTTTATGAACAAACTTGACCGCGATATCCGTGATCCGATGGAATTATTGGATGAAGTGGAAAGCGTGTTAAAAATCCATTGCGCGCCGATCACATGGCCTATCGGTTGCGGAAAATTATTTAAAGGTGTTTACCATCTTTATAAAGACGAAACCTATTTATACCAAACCGGGCAAGGCTCAACCATTCAGGAAGTAAAAATTGTCAAAGGACTGAATAACCCGGAATTAGATAACGCCGTCGGTGACGACTTGGCGCAACAATTACGTGATGAGCTTGAATTAGTGAAGGGTGCGTCTAATGAATTTGATCATGAGCTGTTTATCGGCGGCGAGTTAACACCTGTCTTTTTCGGTACGGCATTGGGTAACTTCGGAGTGGATCATTTCTTAGACGGATTAACCGAATGGGCGCCGAAACCGCAACCGCGTCAGGCGGATACTCGAATCGTAGAAAGTTCGGAAGAAAAACTGACCGGCTTTGTATTCAAAATTCAGGCAAATATGGATCCGAAACACCGTGACCGCGTTGCCTTTATGCGTGTAGTTTCCGGCAAATATGAAAAAGGCATGAAACTTAAACATGTGCGTATCGGTAAAGATGTGGTGATTTCCGACGCCTTAACCTTTATGGCGGGTGACCGCGCTCATGCGGAAGAAGCTTATGCAGGCGATATTATCGGTTTGCATAACCACGGTACGATTCAAATCGGTGATACCTTCACGCAAGGCGAGGATCTTAAATTCACCGGTATTCCAAACTTCGCACCGGAATTATTCCGCCGTATTCGATTAAAAGATCCGTTGAAACAAAAACAACTGCTAAAAGGCTTGGTACAACTTTCCGAAGAAGGTGCGGTGCAGGTTTTCCGCCCGATGATGAATAACGATCTGATCGTAGGCGCGGTTGGTGTGTTGCAATTTGATGTGGTGGTTTCGCGACTGAAAACCGAATACAACGTAGAAGCCATTTACGAAAACGTAAATGTGGCAACCGCTCGTTGGGTTGAATGTGCCGATTCGAAGAAGTTCGAAGAATTTAAACGCAAAAACGAGCAAAATCTTGCTTTAGACGGTGGTGATAATTTGACTTATATTGCACCGACTATGGTAAATCTGAATCTTGCCCAAGAGCGCTACCCTGATGTCACTTTCTTTAAGACAAGGGAACATTAATTAGGGGTTATAAGATAAAGTGCGGTCAAAATTTTAAAAATTTTGACCGCACTTTGCTTTTATCGGCTATACGGAAATAAACGTGAAGAAAATAATTGATAAACTATTATGATGTAGATCATAAAACACGAATCTATCTATAAAATAAATAAATTTTCTATTGTTGCAAGATTGTTGCAATTATAGAATTAGCACCGATTATTATAAAAAATACAATAACTAATTTTTATTATTTAAGGATATATATTATGCTTTCTCCACAAATTTTAATTGTTGAAGACGAAACGGTGACCAGAAATACCCTAAAAAGTATTTTTGAAGCTGAAGGGTACGAAGTATTTGAGGCTACTGACGGCAATCAAATGCATCAAATTATCGAAACGCAAGAAATCAACCTTGTGGTTATGGACATCAACCTTCCCGGCAAGAACGGTTTAATGCTTGCGCGCGAACTTCGAGAGAAGACCAATACGGCACTCATGTTCTTGACCGGTCGTGATAACGAAGTAGACAAAATTCTGGGTTTAGAAATCGGTGCCGATGACTATATTACTAAACCCTTCAACCCGCGAGAGCTGGCTATCCGTGCCCGCAATCTATTGCATCGCACAATGGCGGAAAATGAAAAAAACAGTAATACGCATGTTGATGCCTACCGTTTTAACGGCTGGACATTGGATATTAACAAAAGAGCGTTAATTGATCCGGAATCCGTTGAATATAAATTGCCTCGCAGCGAGTTCCGCGCGATGCTGCATTTCTGCGAAAATCCCGGAAAAATTCAAACCCGCGAAGATTTATTGAAAAAAATGACCGGTCGGGAATTAAAACCGCAGGATCGTACGGTTGACGTCACCATTCGCCGTATCCGTAAACATTTTGAAGATCATCCGGATACACCGGAAATTATCGCCACGATCCATGGTGAGGGCTATCGTTTCTGCGGTGAAATCGAATAATATAGTTTAAGGGCGCCATATTCGACGCCCTTATTTTTTAGTTAACACATAAGAAAGGAGGATTCATTTCTTCCTTGATTAAAACTAGCCGCGATTGGCATTTTTCATAATACGTTCTTTTTGCATTTTCCATTCGCGATCTTTAATATCATTACGTTTATCATGTTGTTGCTTACCTTTTGCCAAACCGATTTTAATTTTGGCCCAAGCGTTTTTCCAATAAAGCGATAATGCCACAATAGTATAACCGTCACGATTGGCCTTGCCAAACAACGAAGCCAATTCCCGCTGATTTAACAATAACTTACGAGTACGGGTCGGGTCACAAACAACATGAGTGGACGCCACCGTTAACGGCTGGATAGTGGCGCCGAATAAATAAGCTTCACCGTCTCTGAAAATAATATAACTATCGCTGATATTAGCTTTACCCGCCCGCATGGATTTTACTTCCCAACCTTGTAGAGAAAGCCCTGCCTCTAATTCCTCTTCAATAAAATAATCATGTCTTGCGCGTTTATTGAGGGCAATGGTATTGGAACCCGGTTTTACTTTTTTCTTTGTCATATAAATCACTTAATGCTGAAACTAAAAAGATTGTTAAATTCTACCGAAAGTATTATAAAAGTACAAACTCGCCTCATAGCCGTTGCGTTCTCCAGACAAAAATACTGACGGATGAGATACTTTAGCCTATTGTCCGTCGCCCTAAAAAAGAATGCGTTAGCGTGGTACCGTCAACGGTTTCCAACTCGCCGCCAACCGGAATCCCATGGGCAATTCGGCTTACTTTAATATTTTGCTGATTACATAATTCGGCAATATAGTTGGCGGTGGCATCACCTTCAACCGTTGGATTTGTAGCAAGAATCACTTCATTGAATTGTTCTTGTTGTAAACGGCGTTGTAATAAATCTAAGCCGATTTCCCGCGGACCGATACCGTCCAAAGGCGACAAATGCCCCATCAATACGAAATAACGGCCGGAAAACTGCCCGGTCTGTTCTATCGCCTGAATATCCGCCGGCATTTCAACCACACATAACAATCTCGAATTCTGACGGCGCGGATTATCACAAATAGAACAAATATCTTCTTCGGTAAAAGTCCGGCAATGCTCGCAATGTCCTATTTTAGACATAGCCTCCGTAAGCGCACGGGCTAAATTCATACCGCCGCTGCGATCCCGTTGCAAAAGATGATATGCCATACGCTGTGCGGATTTCGGCCCGACACCGGGCAAACAGCGTAAACTTTCGATTAAATTTTCTAATAAAGGACTGGTTTGCATAAGACTCTAAAAATAACAAAAAACAAACCGCACTTTTAAAAGTGCGGTCTTATTTCATAAAATTTTACTTAAAACGGCATTTTAAAACCCGGAGGAATCGGCATACCAGCGGTAACTGACGCCATTTTCTCTTTTTGTAACTCATCCGCGCGGCGAGCGGCATCATTAAATGCGGCAGCGATGAGATCTTCCAACATATCCTTATCGTCTTCCATTAATGAAGGATCAATTTCCACGCGACGGCAATTATGCGCACCGTTAATTGTTACTTTAACTAACCCCGCACCAGACTCACCGGTTACTTCAAGTTGGGCAATTTCTTCCTGCATTTTTTGCATACGCTCTTGCATTTGCTGAGCTTGTTTCATTAAATTGCCTAAGCCACCTTTTCCAAACATAATTCTTCTTCCATTTTTGAGCGTATAAAATATACGAATAAATTAAATAAAAAGTCCGCTCTAAACAAAGCGAACTTTCTAACAATTATAATGAGACTAATCAGCTTTTATTTTTTTAGTGATAAAACCACTGAATCGCCGGCAACAACCTGACCTACTTTTTTATCCAACGCACTAATTTCATCCATATTTGAAATTACTACCGGAGTAAGGATAGATTTCGCTTTTTGTTCTAAAAGTGGTAAATCAAACTCAATAATAGTATCACCACGTTTCACAGACTGACCCTCTTGTGCAACACGGGTAAAACCTTCACCTTTAAGTTCAACGGTATCAATACCGAAGTGAACAAATAATTCAATACCTTCTTTTGATTCCATTGAAAATGCATGATTTGTTTCAAAAATCTTGCCAATCACGCCGTCCACCGGTGCAACAATTTTGTCACCGTTCGGACGAATCGCAATACCGTCGCCAACGATTTTTTCAGAAAAAACCACATCCGGTACATCTTCAATATTAACAATTTCACCTGAAAGCGGCGCATAAATGTCCACTTCTACGGTTTTACTATTTTTTGAACCAAATAATTTATCAAATAAGCCCATTTTTTAATCTCCTGAATCGACAATTTTCCGTATTCTACATGAAAAACATGAATTTGTATCTAATTTAATGTTTTTTCAGCTAAAAAATCAGCAACTAATTTTTCAATTTCGGCAGCAGTCGGTAATTGCAGGGCTTTATCCGCTAATGCTTTTGCTTCGGCAAAATTAACACTACGAACCAATTTTTTAATACGAGGAACGGAAATAGCGCTCATGCTGAATTCGTCTAATCCCATACCTAATAATAAAATAGTGGCTTTTTCATCACCGGCTAACTCACCGCACATACCAGTCCATTTACCTTCGGTATGAGAGGCGTCAATAACCTGTTTAATTAAACTTAATACTGAAGGTGACATTGGATTATATAAATGTGAAATCATTTCATTACCACGGTCAACCGCTAAAGTATATTGAGTTAAATCATTGGTACCGATACTGAAGAAGTCCACTTCTTTTGCTAAGAATTTTGCATTTACTGCAGCTGACGGCGTTTCACACATTACACCGATTTGAATATTTTCATCAAAGGCTTTACCTTCGGTGCGTAATTCTTGTTTTAAAGTTTCGATAACGGATTTCAATTCGCGAATTTCTTCAACGGAAATAATCATCGGGAACATTACCGCTAATTTACCGAATGCGGAAGCACGTAATACCGCACGCAATTGAGCATTTAAGATTTCGCGACGATCCAATGCGATACGAACCGCACGCCAGCCTAAGAACGGATTCATTTCTTTTGGCAGATTCATATAAGGTAATTCTTTATCACCACCAATATCCATGGTACGTAATACCACCTGGCGACCGTTCATCGCTTCTACCACTTCTTTATAAGCGATAAATTGTTCTTCTTCTGAAGGCAGTTGGTCACGATCCATGAACAGGAACTCGGTACGGTATAAACCGACACCTTCCGCACCGTTACGATCCGCACCTTCACAGTCACGAATCGTACCGATATTCGCCACCACTTCAACACGGTGACCGTCCAATGTTACTGCCGGTAAATCTTTTAATTTAGCTAATTCCGCTTTTTCTTCCGCTAATTTTGCTTGTTGGGCTTTTAAGCCGTCAATCACGTCTTGAGCCGGATTCACATAAACAGCGTTATTGATTGCATCAAGTACTAAATAATCACCGCTGTTAATCATTGCGGTTGCATTATTTGTACCTACAATTGCCGGTAATTCCAGCGAACGGGCCATAATAGAGGTATGTGAAGTACGACCACCGATATCAGTAATAAAACCTAATACTTTGTCTAAATTCAATTGTGCGGTTTCTGATGGCGTTAAGTCATAAGCAACCAAGATTGACTCTTCGTTGATTTCGCCCAAATCCACAATTTTCATGCCTAAGATATTTTTAATTAAACGGTTACCGATATCGCGAATATCGCCGGCACGTTCTTTTAAGTACTCATCATCGATATCCGCAAGCATAGCAACTTGTTGATCAATGATTTTACTTGCCGCAACGCCCGCATTTACTTTGTTTGAACGCAAATAATCAATGATTTCTTCTTCCAACTCTTCATCTTCAAGAATCATTAAATGACCTTCGAAGATAGCCGCTTTTTCTTCACCGAGAGTTTTCTCTGCACGATCTCTAATGGCGCTTAATTGTTCCACTGCCGCCGTACGGCCTTCATAAAAACGAGCTACTTCAGTTTCAACTTGATCTTCAGCAATTTTTTGCATATCAAGTACAATTTTTTCCTCTTTCAGAACTAACGCTTTACCAAAAACGATACCTGGTGAGGCCGGGATTCCTGAAATCATGTGTAACCTTCCGATAATAATTTAATTAAAAAAATCTAACTATGATAAACGACATAGCCATAAAACTCTTTTATTAACAGTGATAAATCAATAAGAAAGTTTTATGGCCAGACAAATTATTCTAATGTAGGAATTAATGCAACTAAATGGTCAACAGCATTTTGCTCATCTTCGCCTTCAGCTGAAATTGTAATTACAGTTCCTTGAGTTAAGCCTAAAGTTTGTAATTTGAATAAACTTTTCGCACTTGCACTTTTACCGGCAGAAGTCACTGTTACATCAGATGCAAACGCTTTTGCTTCTTTTACAAATTGTGCAGCCGGACGAGTGTGTAAGCCGTTAGGAGCTGTAATTTCAACATCTTTTGAATACATAATTTTACCTCTAATAGTAATGTTTTTTGTTTTTAATGTGGAGCAAACAGGTAACCGGTTAACTTTTGACCTGTCTACTAAAATTTAATTATTCATAAACCACAACGGACACTCTAAACCATTTTGTCTGATAGTTCAAAATAAATCTTATTTAGTATCAAGATTATTCCTAATTAATTCAAGTTAAATCCTATAAAAACTTGAGCTAGTTCATCTTTTTGTCAACCGATAGATTAATTTTTAATAAAAATATAACAAATTAGTAATAAAAAATAACCGAATTACCTTATATCCTGCTCCATAAAATGGCGTTGCGATTTATTTTCTTCCCGGCTTGAAATCAAGCGATGGTAATTATCAAATCTGACGGGGTGGATTTTCCCGAGCTCCACAGCTTCCCGTAAGGCGCAGCCCGGGTCGTCAATATGTTTACAGTCCCGGAATTTGCAGGTTCCTAAGAAATATTGGAATTCCCGATAACCGTTGGTGATTTGTGCAGGTTCCAAATGCCATAAACCGAACTCTCGAATGCCCGGCGAATCAATCAGATTTCCGCCCTGCGGTAAATGATATAAACGGGAAGACGTGGTGGTATGCTGTCCCAATCCCGAAGTTTCGCTGATTTCACCGGTTTGCGCATTAACTTCCGGTAAAATATAGTTGATTAAACTGGACTTCCCTACCCCGGATTGCCCGACGAAAATCGACGTACCATCCGCTAAAAGTGCGGTCAGTTTTTCCATATTTTTTCCACTAATCGCCGAAATCATTAATGTTTCATAGCCGATTTTTCGGTAGATTTCCAGTTGTTCTTCCGCTTCCCGCCACTGTTCGTCCGTTAATAAATCAACCTTATTCAACAAGATAACGGCAGGAATATTAGCGTTTTCACAAATAACCAAATAACGATCAATAATATT
The DNA here is from genome assembly GCF_000007745.1 of [Mannheimia] succiniciproducens MBEL55E. Classification (GTDB taxonomy): domain Bacteria; phylum Pseudomonadota; class Gammaproteobacteria; order Enterobacterales; family Pasteurellaceae; genus Basfia; species Basfia succiniciproducens. Next base: position 1,501,906 of record NC_006300.1, read on the forward strand.
CAGGGATAACGCCGGTAGCACCGACGAAACAATAATAATGCGATCGATATTCGATGCCATGACTTTCAGTCCGTCATAATAATCCGGACGGGCAATTTCATTTTCACGCGGTTTAATCGCTTCAATGACCCCGCTAATACCCTGTAGTTTTTCATGCCCTCGGCGCCACACTACGTGATCTCCCACCACCACATTGGCTAATGTGCGACGTAAATTACAACGAAAAATCTCGCCTTGACTATTCTCCACATCCGCATGCATAGAATAACGAGTGACGACAACACCGTCTTGCGTATCGCCAAGCATTTCTTCCTGCCAATCAATCTCTTTTTTTGCTCTTCGGTGATGACGATCCAATGCTTTTACATTATTTGAATGAATTCGACGTTTTTGATTTTGAGTTAATTTACGCTTAGTCAAACAGAAGTCCTTAAAGTGCGGTAGATTTTCGTATAATATTACGGGTCAACAAATCAGTTAACGTATAAATGCTTATAGGATACTCCAAATTATGCAATTAGATAACCAAAATCTAATCTGGATCGACTTAGAAATGACCGGGTTAGACCCTGAAAACGAGCGCATTATTGAAATCGCCACCATTGTTACCGATAAAGATCTGAATATTTTAGCCGAAGGCCCGGTGCTTGCCGTACATCAATCCGACGAATTACTCGCCAAAATGAGTGACTGGTGTATAAAAACCCACAGCGCAAACGGTTTAGTGGATCGCGTTAAAGCCAGCAAATTAACGGAGCGTGCCGCCGAATTGCAAACTATCGATTTCCTAAAAAAATGGGTGCCTAAAGGCGCCTCCCCTATTTGCGGCAATAGTGTGGCGCAGGATAAACGCTTTTTATTTAAATACATGCCCGAACTTGCCGATTACTTCCATTACCGTCATTTAGACGTCAGCACTTTAAAGGAACTGGCTCGTCGCTGGAAGCCCGAGCTGCTGAACGGTTTTGAGAAAAAAAATACTCATCTGGCATTAGACGATATTCGCGAAAGCATTGCCGAACTGGCTTATTATCGCGATCATTTTATTAAATTGGATGGTGACCAAAAATAATTGGCGGCATATTTGTCTGCCAAAATAATAAAATCTGATATTTTTTAGGCAAAAAATCCGTTTTTTTCATTTTGGGGTTGCATGGCAAATAAATATTTGTATAATACGACCCCATCACTTCTAATGCTAGTGAACGCGGGAATAGCTCAGTTGGTAGAGCACGACCTTGCCAAGGTCGGGGTCGCGAGTTCGAGCCTCGTTTCCCGCTCCAAACTACTCTAAAACGATCGTTTTAGATGTTACCAAATCAATTAGATTTGCAATACATACCGAGATCTATATTCTCAAACCTTTAGTAAGTATCGCAAATTTAACTGGTGATGCGGGAATAGCTCAGTTGGTAGAGCACGACCTTGCCAAGGTCGGGGTCGCGAGTTCGAGCCTCGTTTCCCGCTCCAATTTTCTCCTAAGTTATTTTTTTCGTAATTTACCTATTTCAGATAGATTATTTACATTTTATTTTTCCTAAAAAATAAAACGGCTGATTTTTCAGCCGTTCTTTTTATCTGTTTTTAGCGAAATTTCATATTGAATTTGACTAATTCCTACTTTATTTAAAAAAAGTGCGGTACAATTTAGCGCTTTTTTATAATTCTCAGTTTTAACGCCATGACAGAATTAACTCACTACAATCAATATATCGCCGACGAAAACGCTATGATTGCTTTTGGTCAACAATTAATTCAAGCCATTAATAAACTTGATAACAATAAACCTGTTGTTATTTATTTAAACGGCGATTTAGGAGCGGGTAAAACAACGTTAAGTCGAGGTATGATTCAAGGTTTAGGGCACCAAGGCAACGTAAAAAGCCCGACTTACACTTTGGTTGAAGAATATCATTTGCAGAACAAGCATATTTATCACTTTGATCTCTATCGCCTAAGCGATCCGGAAGAGCTTGAATTTATGGGAATCCGCGATTATTTCGGCACGGATACCATTTGCCTTATCGAATGGGCGGAAAAAGGTATCGGATTGCTTGCCGAACCGGATCTTATTGTAAATATCCGTTATGCAGATAATGCTCGCGATATTGACCTTATCGCACAAAACGCACAGGGCGAACAAATTATTACATTATTAGCAGCAAAATAATTAGAAGTACTTTCCGTATGAAACGATTTTTTTTACTTTTTTTGACCGCACTTTTCTTCGCTATTAATCCTGCATGGGCGGCAGTTTGGACTATTGCCATCGACCCCGGTCACGGCGGTAAAGACCCTGGCGCCATCAGCCGTAATTTAGGTATATATGAAAAAAATGTCACCCTGTCTATTGCTCAGGAATTAAAAGGAATTTTAGATAGAGACCCGAATTTCCGTGCGGTACTCACCCGCCGCGCTGATTATTATATTTCCGTGCCGCAGCGTTCTGAAATTGCCCGTAAAAACAAAGCGAATTATTTAGTCTCAATCCATGCGGACTCATCCGAAAACCCGGCGTTAAAAGGCGCCTCGGTTTGGGTGCTTTCAAACCGTCGGGCAAACGACGAAATGGGCCAATGGCTCGAAGACCACGAAAAGCAATCCGAATTGTTAGGCGGTGCCGGCTCCGTACTGTCTAATCACGGAAGTGAAAAATACCTAAACCAAACCGTATTGGATTTACAATTCGGACACAGCCAACGTACCGGCTATGAACTTGGGCGTAGCATTTTACGCAATTTTGCAAAAATTGCCGACTTAAGCCGTACTTCTCCGCAACATGCAAGTTTAGGCGTTTTACGTTCCCCCGATATTCCGTCGGTATTAGTGGAAACGGGCTATTTATCTAATGCCACGGAAGAAGCGAAGCTCAGCTCACCAAGCTATCGCAAACGTATTGCCTATATTATTTATCAAGGCATTGTCGATTTTCGTAAACGCCATTTGGGCGGAGAAATCAATACATCCTCGAAAATAGCCGGTCAAATGCCGACAGAAAAAACGCAATCGGCTAACACGGCTAAAGCCAAAGACAACTTCAAAGACGATAAAGAAACCGTGCAGGACAGCGGCGTTCGCCATAAAGTGAAATCCGGCGAAACCATTGCGAAAATCGCCGGCAAATATAATGTAACATCCGAAGAAATCATTACATTAAACAAACTCAAACGAAAAGATCTTTATATCGACGAATTGGTGAAAATTCCGGCAGAAAAAACACAATCGGCTAAAACGGCTAAAGCTAAAGACAACTTCAAAGACGATAACGAAACCGTGCAGGACAGCGGTGTCCGTCATAAAGTGAAATCCGGTGAGACGATTGCCAAATTAGCCCGTAAATATGACGTAAAATCAGAGGATATTGTTACTTTAAACAAATTTAAACGAAAAGATCTTTATATCGACGAATTGGTAAAAATCCCGGCTTCAGCAAAAAACCGACAAAAAAATGAACCCGTTACAAACACAAAAAACACCGAAAAAGCGGAAAACAGCGCTAAAACAGCAAAATCAGAATTAGTAAACGGCAGTTATACCGTGAAAAACGGCGATACCCTGTTTAGTATTGCAAACCGTTTCGGGGTCAAACAAGAGGATATAATTGAGCTGAATAAACTGAAAAATGCCAATATTTTCGTCGGCAAAAAATTAAAAATACCGACGGGCGCCAAGTTGAAAGAAGACACAAAACAGCAAACAAAAACCAATAAAACGACGAAAAAAGAAACCCAGGCAGAACCCAAAACCATTGAGAAAGCCACAGTTTCTTATACGGTTAAATCCGGCGACAGCATTTCCAGATTAGCTAACAAATTTGATGTCAAAGCGGCTGAAATCATCGAATTAAATAATTTGAAAAATAAAGAATTGCATATCGGCGATAAAATTAAATTGCCGGCTAATGCGAAAAATGTTGTCACGGAAAGCAAAAAAACGAGCGTAAATAAAAATACTGCTGTCAAAGGAACAAAATCCTCAACTAAAAATACAACGAATAAAAAAACTGCAAAACAGGATACAAAGAAAAAATAAACATCAACAAAAAATCAAATTAGGAAAAAATTATGCCGATTCATATTTTACCGCCACAACTTGCTAACCAAATTGCCGCCGGCGAAGTGGTTGAACGCCCGGCTTCGGTGGTGAAAGAATTGGTGGAAAACAGTCTGGATGCCGGCGCTTCCCGTATTCAAATCGATATTGAAAACGGCGGTGCTACTCTCATCCGCATTCGGGATAACGGCTTAGGTATTGCAAAAGAAGATTTAAGCCTCGCCCTTGCGCGTCACGCCACCAGTAAAATCAGTTGTTTAGATGATCTTGAGGCGATTTTAAGTTTAGGATTCCGCGGTGAAGCGCTGGCGAGTATCAGCTCCGTTTCCCGTTTAACCCTAACCTCCCGTACGGCGGAACAAAAAGAAGCATGGCAGGTTTATGCGCAGGGTCGGGATATGGAGACCACGATTAAACCCGCTTCCCACCCTGTGGGTACCACGGTTGAAGTGGCTAATTTATTTTTTAACACCCCCGCCCGCCGCAAATTTTTACGCACCGAGAAAACGGAATTCGCCCATATTGATGAAGTCGTTCGCCGTATCGCTCTTGCTAAACCGCAAATTGCTTTCACCCTTACCCATAACGGGAAAATTCTTCGACAATATAAAAGTGCGGTGGAAATCGAGCAAAAATTGAAGCGGGTTTCCGCCATCTGCGGTGAAGATTTCGTACAAAATGCGCTGCAAATTGATTGGAAACACGATAATTTGCATTTATCCGGCTGGGTTGCGGTACCAAATTTTCATCGTCCGCAAAATGATCTGAGTTATAGCTACGTAAACGGCCGCATGATTCGTGACAAAGTGATTAACCATGCTATTCGTCAGGCTTATGGCGATTATTTAACCAACGAGCAATATCCGGCATTCGTATTGTATTTGGATCTTGACCCTAATGAAGTTGATGTAAACGTGCACCCGACAAAACATGAAGTACGTTTTCATCAGGCACGTTTGATTCATGATTTTATTTGTCAGGGAGTCGGCAATGCCTTGCAGTCCGAGCAGGCTGATTTTGCCCGATATGACACACCGGCATCCGCTGATGAAATCCAAGAACCGGCGGCAAACTGGCATTCTTCTTTGATCAAACCGAACCGCTCTGCAGCCGGCCATAATATATTTGAATCCGCTTCGGATAAAAACATATCGGGTGCAAACACGTATTCTCACGGTTCGGCGAAAATCAACCGATTTTCAACAAAATTTGCCGAAAATATACCGCACTTTTCAACGAAATCCGTCAGCAAAACAGAACAAAAATTGTATGGCAACTTGCTGACAACACCGGCCGAAGCGAAAAAAAATACGGCAATTAATGCAGAGTCGGAAAATAGCTTTGAAAAAAACGTCTCAACCCCGCAACAATCAACTCAGCTTTCCGGGCAATTTTTGCACTCATTGGCGCTTGTTAAAAATCAAGCCTTATTGTTGCAACAAGGGCAGGATTTCTATTTATTGCCTTTAGCAAAATTACAAAAATTAAAATTTGAATTAACCTTGCAGCAACCGGATATTGCGCAGCAACCTTTGCTTATTCCGATTCTGTTCCGCTTAAATGAGCGGCAATTAGCGCAATGGCAAAAGCAAAAAAATTTCTTTTTACAAAGCGGATTTGAATTTGATGAAAATCCGGCACAACATCGTATAACTTTAAACAAAGTGCCAAGCTGTTTACGCCAGCAAAACCTGCAAGGTTGCGTTATCCGTTTATTGGAAGAAAATCATGAAAAAATTTCTGATTTTTTGACCGCACTTTGCAACCAACTACAACTTAATGAAATCCATGTATTAGCCGATGCCCTGACACTTTTAACAGAAGTGGAGCTTTTGTTAAAAACACAAAACAAAATTCAGCTCGCACAATTGCTTATTTCCGTTGATTTTACTCAATATTTGCAATAAAGCGGGCAATTCCGCATAGCGATATGCCATGCGGCATAACAAATAACGAATAAAATTATCCGACTTAAAAGATACGCCGACTTATGAACCAAAAACCAACTGCTATTTTTTTGATGGGGCCTACAGCTTCCGGTAAAACGGATTTAGCCATTCAATTACGCCAGGAACTACCCGTGGAAGTGATTAGTGTGGATTCCGCGCTGATCTACAAAGGCATGGATATCGGTACGGCGAAACCCAGTAAGGAAGAACTTGCTTTAGCACCTCACCGCTTAATTGATATTATTGATCCTGCGGAAAGTTATTCGGCGGCCAATTTCCGCTCGGATGCCCTGCGGGAAATGGCGGATATCACCGAACAAGGAAGAATCCCCTTATTGGTCGGCGGAACTATGCTGTATTACAAAGCTTTGCTTGAAGGGCTTTCGCCGCTTCCGCAAGCGGATGAAAAAGTGCGGTCGAAAATTGAAGAAAAAGCGCAAAAATTCGGTTGGGCGACATTACATAAAGAATTGTCGCTTATTGATCCTGTCTCCGCCGCTCGAATTAATCCCAATGACAGCCAACGAATCAATCGGGCGCTCGAAGTATTTTATATCAGCGGTAAATCCATGACGGAACTGACGGAACAAAAAGGCGAACAATTACCTTACCATATTCTTCAATTCGCTATCGCTCCCGAAGATCGCGCTATTTTGCATCGGCGAATTGAAATGCGCTTTCATAAAATGATTGAGTCGGGTTTTAAGCAAGAGGTGGAAAGACTTTATCATCGGGGCGATTTACATATTGATTTACCGTCTATCCGTTGTGTAGGCTATCGCCAAATGTGGGAACATTTACGCGGTGATTATGATCTTGACGAGGCCGTATTCCGCGGCATTTGCGCCACTCGACAACTGGCAAAACGGCAAATTACCTGGCTGCGGGGCTGGAAGTATCCGATTCAATGGCTGGACAGTTTAAAAAATTCAGAAAATAAAGAAATCATAAAACGAGCGTTTGATTTAACTATGCAAAACGGATAAAAATTGATATATTGACAAACGGAGACAATTAAATTCTCAATTCTCTTTTTATCCACTATAAATATAAGAAGGAAAATAAAATGGCAAAAGGACAATCATTACAAGATCCTTATTTAAACGCATTACGACGCGAACGTATTCCCGTTTCTATTTATTTAGTAAACGGAATTAAATTGCAAGGTCAAATCGAATCATTCGACCAATTTGTGATTTTATTAAAAAATACCGTAAATCAGATGGTTTATAAACACGCAATTTCAACTGTTGTTCCGGCTCGTTCGGTTTCTCATCATAACAACCCTCAACAGCAGCAACAGCACAGTCAACAGACAGAATCGGCCGCACCTGCCGCCGAACCTCAAGCAGAATAATATTGAATAACGACGTCAATATCTCAAAAAGTGCGGTAAATTTTACCGCACTTTCTTCTATCTCCGCTCCGCGTTCGGATCAATCCGACAACGCAATTGTGGTTCATGTATTTTTCTCGCAAGATAAAAATCCTGAAGATCTCGACGAATTTCAACAACTTGCCCAATCCGCCAACGTCAATATTCTGCAGGTGATTACCGCTGCCCGCTCAACGCCTCAGGCGAAATATTTCGTCGGTCAAGGTAAAGCGGAAGAAATCGCCCAAGCGGTTGAAACGCATAACGCCGATGTAGTATTAGTCAATCACAGTCTGACGCCGGCGCAAGCCCGTAATCTTGAAAGCCTGTGCCAATGTCGCGTTGTGGATCGCACCGGATTAATTCTTGATATTTTTGCTCAAAGAGCCCGCTCTCACGAAGGCAAATTGCAGGTGGAATTAGCTCAGTTGAAACATTTAGCCACCCGTTTAGTACGCCGAAAAACAGGCTTGGATCAACAAAAAGGTGCGGTTGGTCTGCGAGGCCCCGGGGAAACGCAATTGGAAACGGATCGGCGGTTAATCAAAGTACGCATAGCGCAGCTGCAAAACCGCCTGGCTAAGGTGGAAAAACAGCGGAATCAAAACCGCCAAACGCGCCAAAAAGCAGATATTCCGACCATTTCTTTGGTAGGTTACACCAATGCGGGCAAATCAACACTATTTAATCGGATTACCCAAGCCAACGTTTATGCCGCCGATCAGTTATTCGCCACCCTCGATCCGACGCTGCGCCGCTTACAAATTCAAGATGTGGGTACAACCATTTTAGCGGATACCGTCGGCTTTATTCGGGATTTACCGCACGACTTGGTTTCCGCCTTCAAATCCACTTTACAGGAAACCACGGAAGCCGGTTTATTGCTGCATATTATTGATGCGGCAGATCCTCGCAAGCTAGAAAATATCGAGGCGGTAAATGCCGTACTGGAAGAAATTAAGGCGGCGGATTTACCTACGCTTTTGGTCTATAACAAAATTGATACGCTGGAAAACCTTGAACCTCATATCGAATATGATGATCAACACATTCCCGTGGCGGTCTATCTTTCTGCCATCTCAGCCGAAGGCATTGATTTGTTATTCGCTGCAATCCGTGAGAAATTAAAAAACGAAATTCTTCATTTGCAGCTGAATCTTTCGCCTAACGAGGGGAAAATTCGCCATCAACTTTATCTGCTTGATTGCATTCGTCGGGAAGAAATTTCCGATCAGGGCGAATTTTTACTGGAAATTCAAATTGATAAGATACAATGGCTGAAATTAGCGAAAAAATTCCCGCAGTTGGAAAAGTGCGGTAAAAATCTCTAAAATTTTGTGCTTAACAAAAACGGGCACCGCAGCCATACAACATCTACTTGTATAACTGCGGTATAATTTTAGACTATTTCAAACGTTCAAACCCGGCTTTTAAATCTTCAATTAATTCATTCACATCTTCAAAACCAATATGAATACGGATTAATGTTCCTGTCAGTTTACGCTTAATATTCGGGCGAATAGCGGCTATATCCGCCGGTTGATTATAAAGAATTAACGACTCAAAACCGCCCCATGAATACGCCATGCTGAATAATTTGAAATTATCCATAAAACGTTCAAGTTTTTCGCGACTCAATTGTTCTTTTAATTCAAAGGAGAATAACCCGGCGGAACCGGTGAAATCCCGTTTGAAGAATTCATGTCCCGGGCAACTCGGCAAAGCGGGATGAAAAACCGCCTTAACTTCCGGCTGTTCGGCAAGCCATTGTGCCACCTTAATACTACTTTCGGTGTGTTGTTTGAAACGTACGGCAAGGGAACGAATACCTCGGGCGGTGGTATAAGCGGTATCCGCGTCCACCATTTGCCCCATTAAATAGGAATTTTCCCGCAGTTGATCCCAACAACGGGCGTTAGATACGGCTGTGCCAATCATCACATCGGAGTGTCCTACCAAATATTTAGTACCCGCCTGAATGGAAATGTCGATGTCATGTTCCAGAGCTTTAAATAAAATGCCGCCCGCCCAAGTGTTATCAATCATAATTACGATTTCAGGATTGATCTTACGCACCGCTTTAACGATATTCGGCACATCAGGCACTTCAAAAGTGAGCGAACTCGGGCTTTCTAAAAATAAGACTTTAGTGTTAGGCTGAACTAGTTCGGCGATTTTCTCGCCGTCCATCGGGTCATAATAGGTAGTGCTCACATTCATTTTACTCAGAATTTTGTTACAAAAATCCTGTGTCGGCTCATAGGCGGCACCCGTCATCAGAATATTATCACCGGATTGGACGAAGGCTAAAATTGCATTGGTCACCGCCGCCGCACCGCAGGGATAAAGATAACAGCCTGCGCCGCCTTCCATTTCGCACATTAAATCCTGCAAGGCAAAATGAGTTAAGGTGCCGCGACGACCGTAAAATAATGCCTGCTTGGCACGGTTAACGGTTGCTTGTCGTTTATCTGCGATACTATCGAAAACCAATGAAGATGCGCGTTGCACCACCGGATTTACACTACCCTGGCTAACGCGTTTGCTACGACCGGCGTGAACCAGCGTCGTTGCAAGTGAATATTTGTTTGACATAATACTTCCTGTTTTTTTAATGTTAGATAACGATAATTAATTTGATAGATAAAATCAACTATTCAAATTGACTTCTTTTTCTTAGAATAGCAATTGTTGATTTTGCGATGATTTACGAAAGTACGCAAAATATTCATTCGATTATTCTATTAGGAGATTAAACATGGTATTAGTTACACGTCAAGCACCGGACTTTACATCAGCAGCCGTTTTAGGCAACGGCGAAATTGTTGATAACTTCAATTTCAAACAACACATTGCTGGTAAACCGGCGGTAATTTTCTTCTATCCGTTAGACTTTACTTTCGTTTGCCCGTCTGAATTAATCGCATTTGATCATCGTTATGAAGAATTCAAAAAACGCGGTGTTGAAGTGGTTGGCGTTTCAATCGACTCTCAATTTACTCACAACGCATGGCGTAATACCGCGGTAGATCAAGGCGGTATCGGTCAAGTTCAATATGCTTTAGCAGCAGACACTAAACACGAAATCGCAAAAGCATACGGCATTGAACATCCGGAAGCCGGCGTGGCATTACGTGCCTCTTTCTTAATCGATGCAAACGGCGTAGTTCGTCACCAAGTTGTGAACGATTTACCGTTAGGCCGTAATATCGACGAAATGTTACGTATGGTTGACGCTTTACAATTCCACGAGCAACACGGTGAAGTTTGCCCTGCTCAATGGGAAAAAGGCAAAGAAGGTATGAAAGACAGCCCGGAAGGCGTTGCAAAATACTTAAAACAAAACGCCGACAAACTATAATTGCAGATTTACTTAGCTGTTTGATTATTAGGAACTGTTTTAAGCCACACATTTGTGTGGCTTTTTTTATGAAAAATCGGCTAACGCTTTCAATAAGACCAGGATATGACTTGCCGCAGGTCAGTAGGGTGGGCTTGCCAGCCCACCATTACAATCTAATATTGCAAACAGCTACGCTTATTGCAAAATCTAAAGTGCGGTGGAAATTTTGAAAAATTTTACCGCACTTTTTGCTTTATAAAAATTCTACAATGGCGGCTAACGCTTTCAATAAGACCGGGATATGGCTGTGTCGCACATCTTTAACGGCAGTCAGCAAAATAACCTGCGGATGTTCTTTCTCCAGACGTTTAAGCATTATCAATCCTTTTTGCGGCAATTCGTTACCTAATTCCAGTTGATAACGGAGCACAAATTCTCCATAATTTTCCTGCGGATTTTCATGATAAAACCGGCGTAACTCATGACTCGGGCACACATCCTTTAGCCATAGGCAATGGGCAAATTTTTCTTTATTTACGCCCCGCGGATAAAGCCGATCCACAAATACCGCGCAATCATTTTCCATAGGTTCAAAATCATAAATCCGCTGAACTTTAAACATGTTCTCTCCTATTAACAGGCTTTAATTATTTTGCGAAAGGTAACGGTTTTCAGTGGTTTCCGGTTCTAAATCCAATTTTTCCATTAGCAGTCTATCGCAATCTTCTTCCGCATTGCCGGTAACCAGCAATTTATCGCCATAAAAAATGGAGTTGGCACCCGCCATAAAACACATCGCCTGCATTTCCTCCGACATGCCTTGTCGCCCGGCGGATAAACGCACATAACTTTTTGGCATGGTTATTCTTGCAACCGCAACCGTGCGGACAAATTCGGTCCAATCCAATTCCTGCGCATCCGAAAGCGGCGTACCTTCGACTTTAACCAATTGATTAATCGGCACGGATTCCGGTTGCGGATCTAAATTAGCCAGGCTTGCAATAAAGCCCGCCCGCTCTTTACGGCTCTCATTCATCCCGATAATACCGCCGCAACACACTTTTAACCCGGCTTTACGTACTTTCCCCAGGGTATTTAAGCGATCGTCAAAACCGCGGGTACCTATTACTTTATTATAATGTTCCGGAGAAGTATCTAAATTATGGTTGTAATAATCTAATCCCGCCTCTTTTAAATCTTCCGCCATACCATCATCTAATAATCCGAAAGTTCCGCAGGTTTCTAACCCCAATGCTTTCACCGCTTTAATAATTTCGGTCATTTTGGCGATGTCTTTCGGTTTAGGTCCCCGCCAAGCGGCCCCCATACAGAAACGGCTTGCACCGCGGGACTTAGCAATTTTAGCTTTTTCAACAATATCTTCGACATTTAATAATTCCTGCTTCTGCACGCCGGTTTGATAGCGAGCGGATTGGGGACAATAACCGCAATCTTCCGGACAACCGCCGGTTTTGATTGACATTAAGGTCGAGAGTTGAATGGCTTGCGGATTAAAATTTTCACGATGAACTAAAGCCGCACGATGCACTAATTCTAAAAACGGCGTTTCGAAAAGCGCCTCCACCTTACAAACAGACCAATATTCCACCTGAGGATGAGGTGTATTCGAATAAAGTTGTAATGTTGTTTTCATCTCAAATCCTTATGTTAGTAACGCATTGCAAGGTATTTTATCTCTTGCTATTTGAAGTTTTCTAATACATAGCTACCGTTTCCGAGCTATTTTAGATCATTATTCTTTGCAAAATGCCCGTTTTCAACGGTCAAAATTCTGTCTATTCGTCCTTGTAGTTCGCTCGGTTGATGAGTGACGATCAGCAAAGTGAGTTTTTTTTCATTACAAAGTTGCGAAAGCAAATCGAGCATTTCCGCTCTTAATGCCGGATCCAATGCGGAAAAAGGTTCGTCCAGCAATAAAATCGGCTTATCGCGCAATAAACAACGCGCTAATGCCACCCGCTGCTTCTGCCCGCCGGAAAGCGCGGTGGGTTTTCTATCTAAAAATCGGCTTAAACCGACCGCACTTGCGGTTTGTCGAACCAGTGATTGTTCGGCGGCGCTAAGTTTTAAATCGGGCTTTAGCCCTAAAGCGATATTTTGTTCAACGGTTAAATGGGTAAACAAATTATTTTCCTGAAACAACATGGATACGGGGCGTTCATAAGGTTCCGTATAAGTATGGTTTACGCCGTTCAACCAAATTTCGCCGTCATCCGCCCGTTCAAAACCGGCGATAAGATTTAATAATGTGCTTTTCCCCGCTCCGCTGGCACCGATAATCGCTACCCGCTCCTGCGGTTTAATATGAATATTAAAATTCATCGGCATAGTTTTATAATTAAAATATACCCGTTCAAGTTTTATCATTCGCGTTCTCGTTTTTATCTGAATTTTTAGCGCCTTCGACCAGTATAAAGATAAGCAGGCACATTAAAAGTAAAACCAATGCCGTAACGGCGGCTTGATCTCCTCGATAACTGCCCAACTGCTGATAGAGCAAATAAGGCAAAGAAGAAAATTGCTGGCTGCCGAATAGCGCAATCGCCGTAAAATCACCCAAAGATAAGGTACAGGCTAAGGCAAAAGCGTATTTTATCGGCTGGGCGAGTTTGTGTTGCTCGATCAGGCGAAAACGTTGCCAGCCCCGAATACCCAGCGATTGACATAATTTTTCGTAATACTGCATATTGTTATTCATGGCGGGCGCAAGAATTCTGATCACAAACGGCATTGCCGAAAAAGCGTTACACATCACCATGACGACAAATAAATGCGCGGTACCAAATTCCATTTTTTGCAACAGTAAAAACAACCCGACAGCTAAAATTAAACCGGGCACAGCTAATATCAACATACCTAAGTTCATAATAACATTGGCAATTTTCGTTAAATGCAGCCATACCAGACGGCGTGATAGCAACAACAATCCCATTGACATTAACAGCGATAAACAGGCGGAAAGCGGCGCGATGGTGAAAGAAAAGCCCATTGCCCGCCAAAGCTGCGGATCTTGCCAGGCGGAAATAAACTCTTCAGCGCTAAATGCGGCAGCAACAATATTAACCAACGGTAATAAAATAAACAAACCGACAAGAATCAACACCAAAATTTGCCAAATTTTGACCGCACTTGATTGTTTTGCAATCCATAACTCTTTGTAACTTAAATTTGTTTCGGGCGCGGCGCTGAATAACGTACTCAGCCCAAATAAAGTAAAACAAAAAACAAATTGCAATAAGGCGAAAAGCGCCGCCTTAGCTAAATCAAAATCAAAAATGATCGCCTGATAAATCGCTACTTCAAGGGTTGTGTATTTAGGACCGCCGCCCAGAGTTAACACAATTGCAAAGCTCGTAAAGCAAAGGGTAAAAATCAGCATAAAAACAGGGAGTAACTGTTGTCGCAGATAAGGCAGTTCAATTAAACGAATAAACTGCCATCCCCGCAAATTCAATTGTGCGGCAAGCTGGCGCTGCTGATTGGGAATATTGTGCAACCCTTGCAGAAACATTCTGACCGCCAACGGAATATTGAAAAATAAATGGGCGATTAAAATGCCCGATAAACCGTAAATATCAGGCCGCCACTGAATATGGACGGCTTGCAGAAGTTTAACCGCCCAACCTGAAGAACCGTAAATGCCGAGCAATCCGAAAATCGCTACCAAAGAAGGCAATACAAAGGTGAGAGAAAAAATCTTTAAGAGAAAATCCTTGCCTTTAAAGGACTGATAAAAAAAAGCCCGGGCAAAAATACCGCCGATAAAAACCGATAAAAACGCCGAAAGGCTCGCCTGCCCGAAGCTGAATAGCAAAACCCGATGTAAATAATCGTCTTGCCATAAATTCCGCCAAGGGTAAGGCTCTCCCGTATTGAACACCGCTTGCAAAGCGCCGCCGTACACACAAACCAGTAACAATAGAACCGACAATCCTGCGGCATATTGGCTTGGGCGCATAATATGCCGGCGAGAGAACCATTTATTCATAAAATTATTTACTTAACGCCCGCTGCCAGACTTCAATCCAGTGTTTTATTTGCTCTGCGCTAACCGATAAAGTATCAATAGTCTTACCCTGCATTACCGCATTTTTTAAAGCGGCATAATGCGGTTCAAGATCACCCTCTACTACCGGTAGCATAACACCTTTGGTAATAATGATATTTTGAATTTCGGGCTTGAGCAAAAAGGCTAAAAATTCATCGGCACATATATTATGTTTGCCGGCAATTTTGCCCGCAAAATCAATTTGTAAGGTCTCGCCTTCACTGAATTCCGTCGCCGCATAATTCTCTTTTTGATCGGTTAATAAATGATAGATTGGCGAGGTATTATTACTTAAAACCAAATCACCCTCCCCTTTCAAAAAGGTACCGTAAGTTTCGGACCAGCCCTTACCGACGGTTAAAGTATGCTTTTGTAATTGTTGCCAGGCTTTTTCCACTTGCTCCGGAGGATAAATCTTATTCATCCAAACCAGTAACCCGCGCCCGATACTGCTGGTTCTCGGATCCTGATATATCACCTTTAAATCTTCACGTTCTACCAATTCTTTCAAACTTTCGGGCGGATTTGTTAATTTGCTTTTATCATAAATAAAAGCATATTTAGAAAATTCATAAGGTACGAATGTAGTGTTTTTCCATTCGACAGGCAAAGACAATCGACTAAAATCCACCTTTGCCGGTGCGAATAAGCCTGTTTTTTCAGCGGCTTCAAGCTGATGATTATCCATTCCCAGCACGATATCGGCTTTTGTGTTTTTCCCTTCTAAACGCAAACGGTTTAACATTGTGGTACGGCTGTCAAAAGATTGAATTGTCACTTGGCATTGAGGATAAGCCCGTTCAAACTGCGCTTTCACTTCGGGCGCCGGCCCCCAATCCGCGGCAAAATATTCTTCCGCATAAATATGAAGAGGTTGAACGGCACTTAATCCGTAATCGGATATAAAAAGTGCGGTCAAAAAAAGAAAAGTTTTCAATTTAGACATAAAAAATCCTTTAATCAAAATTAAAGGAATTTAAGTGCGGTCAAATTCTGCCGAATTTTTATTTAACCTTTCTCAAATCCCTACGCTGTAATTAATCAGATCAGGTTCTACGAGTTTCTCTCAGCCTCCGAAGAAGCACCCCGTTGAGAACAGAATTTAGTTTAATCTTTTACACAAAATAAGCAAGCCGAAATTAGCGGATTTATCGCCCGATACAAATGCTGTTAAACACAAAAAACGCCCTTGAAAAAACGGGAATTAATAGCGGCATACTCAAATTTAAAATTCGCGAGAATTTTAGAACAAAACCGACCTCAGTTCTAATCATTAAATATAATAATGATTTATCAGGAATTATAATAATAAAGCCCGTATTTACGGGCTTGTTTAATTATTTGGTAAGGAATAAAGCGGCTGCACCACGCACACCGCCGGAATCGCCGTATTTGGCTTTTTTAATTACCGGCACTTTCGCACTGCGCATAAGATGTTTTGGTAACGCCTTCGGCAAGGCTTCATAGAGATAATCAAAATTAGATAATCCGCCACCGAGTACTATTACATGCGGATCCAGCGCCGTAATAATATTACCTAAAGAAATCGCACAAAGCTCAATAAAAAGTCCGACAAAATCTACCGCAGTTTTATCCGCAGCATAGAACCGCTCAATAATTTCTTTGGCAGAAAGCGCTTCACCTTTTAAATCACGGTATAACATTTCGAATCCGCGACCCGATAAATAAGTATCCAAACAGGCGCGATTACCGCAACCGCAATCATAAATCGGCGCTTTATCCCAACCCAGCAATTTCAAGGCGTGGTAGTTTAACTGCAAATGACCTAACTCCCCCGCCATTCCGATTTGACCGGAATGAACTTTGCCGTTGAAAATAAGCCCGCCGCCAAAGCCCGTACCGAGAATTAAACCTAAGACAAACGGATATTGTTGGTTTTCTTCATCCCAGGCTTCGGAAAGCGCAAAACAGTTGGCATCATTTTCGGCGCGAACCTCGCGCCCTAAACGTTCGGATAAATCCTTAATAATAGGTTTATTATCCGCTACACGAATATTGGTAATTTCCGCAATACCGGTTTCATGATTAACGAACCCCGGCAAACCTAATCCGACGGAACCTTTACAAGCAAATTTTTGGTCGGCTTTTTCAACCAAATTTACAATGACATCCAGCCACTGTTCATAGCTGTCTTTCGGTGTTTCAACCCGTTCGGTATATTGTCTTTCAAGCTTATCATTAAATACGGCAAGCTCAATTTTAGTACCGCCAATATCAAATCCGTATAGCATAATCATCCTCAAAAATAGACTATTTTTCCAAGTTATCCCGTTTTTCACGGGGTAATCTGTAATAGTATATTCTTCTATTTAACAGAAATCCATTTTCCTTGTTGTGCACTTTCAATAATTGTATCCACAATATGTACAATTTGGGCGCCGTCTTTAAACATCGCAAATTTTGCCGTATCCTGCTGCGGATCTTTACCTTCAGCAATGAATGCATAAAATGCCAGCATCATGTTTTTAAAAGCATCAGGCCAACCTTCGATATGTCCGCCGGGAAAATGGTTATAAGCCCGTACCGCAGGATTAACCAGACTTGGATCGTCACATAAAATTTGGTTTGCCTGTTGACGGTAACCGATTTTCAGATATTGCGGGGTTTCCTGTTCCCAATGCAATGATTTTTCGCTACCGCTTATATCAAAAGTCAAATCGTTTTTATGTCCCGCACTGACCTGCGAAACCGTAAACGACCCTTTTGAACCGTCTTCGAATCGCACTAAAACGGAAGCGTAATCTTCCGTTTCCACCGGTTTTAATTCGTATGACGAATCAGCATTTACCGTAACAAAACTTTCTACTTGCTTGCTGGCCTTGCGGGTTGAATAAACGATACTCATATCGGCAAAAACTTCTTTGATTTTTTTGCCGGTGACAAATTGTACCGTATCGCACCAATGAGAACCGATATCCGCCACCGTACGGGATTTACCGCCGACTTTCGGATCCACCCGCCAGTTGTAATCGGTTTCAAGTAACATCCAATCTTGTAAATAATGCCCGTTAACGGCAAATACTCGCCCGATTTGTTGATCACGAACCATATCAGCCGCTTGCTGTACCATGGCAAAATTCCGGTAAACAAATCCCACTGCTGTGGTTACGCCTTGTTGTTCTGCTAATGATGTCAATTCATCCGCTTCCTGTGAAGTCAAACAAAGAGGTTTTTCCGAAAAAACGTGTTTGCCCGCCAGGATGACTTTTTTGTTAATCGCAAAATGAAGATGATTCGGCGTACAGTTGTGCACGACTTGAATATCCGGATTTGCCAATAATTTATCCACGCAGTCATAAGCCAACGGGATATTCAGTTCTTTGGCTTTTTGTTCTGCCAATTGCTGGTTGTTCTCCGCCAGCGCAATCACATCCACAAAACCGAGACGGCGAATGGCCTCAATATGAGCCGCGCCGATAAATCCGGTTCCGATGATACCTACGTTAATTTTTTTCATTCATCGCTCCCTTATTTTAATCCCAACATAATTTTTGCCTGTTCGCTATCGTCGCCCGTATCGGCGAAATTGTCGAAACTCTTTTCCGCAACGGGAATAATGTGTTTTTGAATAAATTCCGCGCCTTCTTTGGCACCTACGGCGGAATCTTTCATACAACATTCCCATTCCAAAACCGCCCAGCCCGTATAGTCGTACTGTGTCAGTTTCGAGAAAATAGCTTTAAAATCAATTTGTCCGTCGCCGAGGGAACGGAAATGTCCCGCCCGTTCCAACCAGTTCTGATAACCGCCGTAACAGCCGGATTTGGCGGATTTAACGAATTCCGCGTCTTTCACGTGAAAGGCTTTGATTCGTTCGTGGTAAAAATCAATAAACTGCAAATAATCCATGTTTTGTAACAACATATGGCTCGGATCATAAAGAATATTACAACGAGGATGACGATTAAGTTTGTCTAAAAAGCGTTCGAAGGTCACTCCGTCATGTAAATCTTCCCCCGGATGTAATTCATAACATAGGTCTACGCCTTGTTCGTCAAAATAATCCAAAATCGGTTTCCAACGTTTGGCCAATTCATCAAAGGCTGTTTGAATTAATTGTTCTTTGCGTGGCGGCCAGGGGTAAAAATACGGCCATGCCAACGAGCCGGAAAAAGACGCATGAGCGTTTAATCCCAGGCGTTTGGAGGCGACCGCCGCCTGTTTAATTATATTTACCGCCCACAGCTGCCGCGCTTCACTGTTACCACGCACTTGTTCCGGTGCGAATCCGTCAAAAGCCGTATCATAAGCCGGATGAACCGCAACCAGCTGTCCTTCCAAATGGGTAGATAATTCACTAACGATCAAACCGTATTGCGCTAAAATACCTTTTACTTCATCGCAATAAGTTTGACTTTGCGCCGCTAATTCCACATCAAAAATATGTTTGTGATTGCAGGGAATCTGCAAAGCTTTAAATCCTAACCCGGCAGCCCATTGCGCCAGGCTGTCCAACCGGTTAAAGGGCGCTTTATTATCAATGAACTGAGCCAAAAATAAACCGGGGCCTTTAATAGTTTTCATGTTATGCCTCCCGTTTATCTTCTTTGTAGTTAAAGAAAATGAAGAAAATCACGGAAATTACTACCGCACTTATAGCAGGGATCCACCAGAATGTACTCCATGTGGAAACGTCGGTATTATCCGCAAACATATTATTGTATAAACCGCCTGAAATTTGTGAGCCAAGCAACATACCCAAACCGTAAGTGAATAACACCACCAGGCTTTGTGCTTGTCCGCGGATTTTTTCATCCGCAACTTTATCGGTGTACATAAAGCCGACCACAAAGAAGAAGTCGTAACATATACCGTGCAATAAAATACCTAAGTAAACCGCCCAGCGGATTTCTTCGCTTACCCCCAGGGCAAAGAAGGCATAACGCAGGAACCAGGCAAGCATACCTGCCAATAGCATATATTTCACGCCGAGGCGTTTAAAGAAAAACGGAATCAGCAGCATGAAAACAATTTCAGACATTTGTCCCATAGACATTAAACTGCCGATTTTTTCAAACCCTACCGCATCTAAGAACGGCGCAGCATAAGCATAATAAGTACCTAGCGGAATGGAAATTAAAGTTGCACAAATAGCAAAGACTAAGAAATGCGGAATTTTAAATAATGCAATCGCATCAGCGCACATTAAATCCCGCATAGAGAACGGTTTGCCTTTTGCCGGCGGCGGTGTATTCGGCAAAGTAAAGCTGTACAGACCTAAAATTAACGAACAAATTGCGGCTACTTGGAAAATTGCCGGGCTGGCGGAAAGGTCTGCCTGACCGATAAATAAACCGGCAACAATCCAGCCGATGGTACCGAAAACACGAATAACCGGGAAGGATTTTTCACTGTCTGCAAGGCTGTGGAAAGCAATATTATTAGTTAATGCGACGGTAGGCATATAACAAAGCATATAAGCCAATAAAGCAAAAACTAACGTACCGCCCTGTTGACCGGTGATAAATTCAGGGATGAACCATAAAATCGCTGCACCGATTAAATGCAGAACCGCCAGCACTTTTTCTGACGGGAAAAATCTATCCACCAACATACCTAAAATAAACGGTGAAATAATCGAGGCTATCGGTCCCATAGAAAAGGCATCGCCAATCAGGGTCGATAAATCATATTTGGTCATCACAATACCCAAGGTGACCGACCAGGATCCCCAAATAAAAAATTCCATGAACATCATCAAGGATAATCTAGGTACAATTAATGCGGGTTGTTTGGTTTCAGTATTCATATTACCTCCTAAAGTAATCGATTACAAAATACTATAAACATAAAGTAATCGATTACATTTTAATTTGGAAGAATAAAATACAGAATCTGTGATCCTATTCACAAAATATTTAACTGGATTGCCGTTTTATAAACGTCCAAGGTAATAAGTGATGTACCCTCTTCACAGATGAGGTCGAATCGATTTGTTGCAACAATAAAGAAAACGCCATTTCTCCGATTTCTTTACAGGGCTGCTGAATTGTCGATAAAGAAGGGGTAGTAATTTGGCTAATGTCAATACCATCAAATCCGACTACGGCGATATCTTCGGGAATAGCGACATTTAGCTCGTTTAACCCGTTAATCACACCGGCAGCTAATACATCGGAGATTGCTAAAATAGCATCCGGACGTTGTGCATTCTTAAGTAAAGAAAGTACCGCCTCTTTACCCGAAAGATAGTCTAATTCATCGGCATAAATAATCTCGCAGTAAGCTAAACCATGGCGTTTTAAACCGTCAAGGTAACCCAATTCTCGATGTTGGGCATATTGGTAGGATAAATCATGATTAATTAAAGCAATGCGTTTTTTTCCCGTTTTCACTAACTGATCAATAACGAATTCCGTTGCCGAAATATCATCAATACTTACGGAAGAGACGGATGAATCGGGATCATATTCGGCACATTGAACCCAAGGCGCATCCCCTATAATATTCTGCAATTCCGGTAATTCGGAAATAGCATCCATAGTAATAACGCCGTCTACCATCTTACCGGAAAGCAACTGTAAACATGAACGCGAGCGTTCAAGATCGGATTCGGTATTGCACAATAAAATACGATAACCGTTCTTTTCCGCTTCCCGCTCAATACCTTTTACCACTGCTGCGCAGAAAGGGTTGGCTATGTTGGAAACCATAGCTAAAATCATACCTGTTCTTGAAGTACGCAATTGCCGGGCTAACAAATTAGGCTGATAATTTAATGCTTTAATTGCAGCCAATACCTTCTCTTTATTAACAGCTTTCACAGACGGCGAATCGTTTAAAACCCGAGAAACCGTTGCAACAGACACGCCGGCTAATTTCGCTATTTTTTGAACAGACATAATTTTCTCATTTAATTAAGCATTTATTCACAGGCTAATCCCTTGGAAATAAACGTTTTTTCTCTAAAAATACAAATAATGCGCAATGCAATACCCAAGCGATAAGCGTGCTTATTAATAAATCCAACGGATAATGCATACCTAACCGTAAACGGCTAACCAGCATCAAAAAGGCCCAAAGTGCGGTTAAAATTAGCAGAATTTTGGCGCCCGAAGAAGTTTGTCCCAATAATCGGAAAAACCCCGCCGCCAGCAACAGCCAACTCACTGCAAAAATCGTATGCCCGGATGGAAATGAGTAGCTCACTTCGTTTTCACGGTGTTCTACCAGCCAACCTGGGGTTTCCGCTCTGGAGGAATAATAATCCGTAACGATCGATTGACGTTGCTCTTTCGTTTGATCATAGAAATATTCTGTTGAAATGTCTGAGTTTGCGGCTAATTCCACCACATAAGGGCGGGCTTCGGCAAAAACATGTTTTAAACCTGTTTTAAGCCCCTGAGTCACCACCATAGAAACAGCCATAATGGCAACCACTGCTACCCATTGTTTTTTTGTTTTCGCAAAAGGAAAAAATAAAAGGGCGAATACACCGCAGGTAATAATAGCATAAGGCGAACTACCGGTTTCCGTTAACCAATACAAAAAATAATCAAATTGCGTTAGTGCAGCATCACCTTGCCAATGCCAGCCAGAAATCCATACAAAAATCGGGACAAGACAAAGCAACAAAGTATATAATGACAAACGTTTTAACATAATGAAATTTTCCCTAAATATTGAAAGGGTGCATTTTAACATTAGATACATAAAAAGTAGATAGAAGAAATAAGGATTTGTTATATGTCAAAAATTCAACGTGTTGCAGAAGCCAATCTTCCCACCGAGTTTGGGCTTTTCCGCATTGTAGGATTTGAATTTCCGGATACTAAAAAAGAACATGTGGCACTGGTAATGGGCGATATTAGCAATAGTGAAGAAAACCCCGTGTTAGCCCGTATTCATTCCGAATGCTTAACCGGCGATGCATTACACAGCTTAAAATGCGATTGCGGTTTTCAACTGAGCACAGCATTACGTCAAATCAGCGAAGCGGGGCGCGGCGTATTGATTTACCATCGCGAAGAAGGGCGAGGAATCGGCTTAATCAACAAAATCCGGGCATATTCATTGCAAGATAACGGAATGGATACTATCGAAGCAAATCTGGCGCTGGGCTTTGCCGCCGACGAACGGAATTTCAAAGTTTGCGCGGATATTTTTGAATTATTAGGTATCTGCAAGGTTCGCCTGTTAACAAACAACCCCGCAAAAATCGACACCATGAAAAAAGCGGGCATCAACGTAGTTGAACGAATTCCGCTAAATGTCGGCGAAAACCGCTACAACACCGGATATCTGGACACCAAAGCAAAAAAAATGGGCCATTACATCGTACACGACAATGAAAAACATTATTTAGATTGCCCGTATTGCCAATCTGAAATCCCCAATAAGAAATAAATATAAAGCCCTGATAACGGGGCTTTGTTTTAAGCATAAATAATCACATTCAATATTTAACAATCTTTTCTGTCATTGAGTCAGTTAATTATTAAGTTGAAACTTCTAACTTTACTAACCGCCCATAAATCCGTACAATAACCGCGTTTTTCGAAGGTATTTTGCCATAATCCATTTACACTTGACGAGTGATTAACTCGTCTGATAAATATGAATCATTTAAAATCTTTCTTTACCGCTCTTGTTGCGGGCTTTATTTTAACGGCTTGTTCGTCGCTTGATATTAGCGACACGCGCCCGGCTGATGTTAAAACTATCGATAAATCCGATATACAATGGCAGCAACATCTCAAACAAATCAAACAAATTCAGCATTACAGCAGTCAAGGGCAAATCGGTTATATCAGTAGTAAAGAACGCTTTTCCAGCCGTTTCGAATGGAATTACGCCGCACCCACCGATTACACACTGAAACTTTATTCAACTATCAGTTCCACCAGTCTGGTAATGCAAATGCATAATACGGGCATGACCATTTCAGACAACAAAGGCAACCGGCGTTCCGAAGCGGATGCGAAAGCCTTAGTACGTGAAATCATCGGTATGGATGTGCCGCTTGAGCAATTTGCTTACTGGCTGAAAGGTCAGCCCGATGAAAAAGCCGATTATCAGGTAGGCGAAAATCATTATTTGGCGAGTTTTACTTATCCGTTAGACGGTACGGTTTGGTCCGCGGATTATTTAAACTATCACGAAGAAAAACAGCCGGCATTGCCTAAAGATATTTTGCTGAAAAATGCCAACCAAACGCTGAAAATTCGTGTGGATAACTGGACATTCTAACCGGCTATGAAAACTCATCAATTTTCTACCGCACTTTTTTCCGATTATAAGCAAGGGGATAGCTTTAATTTCCCTTGCCCTGCGAAATTAAATCTATTTTTATATATCAACGGGCGGCGCACCGACGGTTACCATGAACTGCAAACCTTATTCCAGTTTTTAGATTATGGCGATTGGCTCTCAATTAAAGTCCGCAATGACGGTAAAATCCGTCTCACCCCTGAAATTCCCGATTTAAAAACCGAAGATAATTTAATTTATCGGGCGGCAAAATTATTACAACAAAAAACGGCTTGCCGGTTAGGTGCGGATCTGCATTTAGACAAAGTGTTGCCTATGGGCGGCGGCGTTGGCGGCGGTTCATCCAATGCGGCAACGGCATTGGTTGCGTTAAACTATCTCTGGAAAACCGGCTTATCTGTTAACGAGCTTGCCGAATTAGGCTTAAAACTCGGTGCGGACGTACCTATTTTCGTCCACGGTAAAGCCGCTTTTGCCGAAGGTGTCGGTGAAAAAATCACCTATTGTGAGCCTCCTGAAAAATGGTATGCGGTAATTAAACCGAATGTATCTATTTCCACCGCCAAAGTTTTTTCCGAACCTGATTTAACCCGTGACACCAAGAAAAAACCGCTTGAGCAATTACTACAACAAGAATATACAAACGATTGCGAAAAAGTTGTGAGAAAACTTTATCCGGAGGTTGAAGAACTGCTCCGCTGGTTGGTAAAATACGCACCATCAAGATTGACGGGGAGCGGTGCTTGCGTATTTGCTGAATTTGCTGATGAACAATCGGCGCAAACCGTATTTAATTTAAAATCTAAACAGTTTTCCGGTTTTGTTGCGCAAGGATTAAACGTTTCTCCATTACATAAAATGTTGGAACAATTAAACCGACAGAATCACGGTTAATTTTAATTAACTCTAATTTCAAACCCTTAATTACAATCTAAACCTGAGGTTATTAAATAAAATGCCTGACATTAAACTCTTCGCTGGTAATGCTACGCCAGAACTAGCAAAACGAATTTCCGAACGCCTGTATATTTCATTAGGTGATGCTACCGTAGGTCGTTTTAGCGATGGCGAAATTCAAGTTCAGATCAATGAAAACGTGCGTGGTAGCGACGTGTTCATTATCCAATCAACTTGTGCACCAACCAATGACAATTTAATGGAATTGATTGTAATGGTTGATGCCTTACGTCGTGCGTCAGCCGGTCGTATTACAGCGGTTATTCCTTATTTCGGTTATGCGCGCCAAGACCGCCGCGTACGTTCCGCCCGTGTGCCGATTACCGCTAAAGTGGTGGCAGACTTCTTATCAAGCGTAGGTGTTGACCGCGTATTAACCTGCGACCTGCACGCAGAACAAATTCAAGGTTTCTTTGACGTACCGGTAGACAACGTGTTCGGTTCGCCTGTTTTAATTAACGACATTTTGAAAAAAACCGATTTAGAAAACCCAATCGTCGTATCACCGGATATCGGCGGTGTAGTTCGTGCCCGCGCAGTTGCCAAATTATTGAACGATACGGATATGGCGATTATCGACAAACGTCGTCCTAAAGCAAACGTATCGCAAGTTATGCACATTATCGGTGATGTTTCCGACCGTGACTGTATCTTAGTCGATGATATGATCGATACCGGCGGCACCTTAGTAAAAGCGGCAGAAGCCTTAAAAGAACGCGGTGCGAAACGCGTATTTGCTTATGCAACCCATGCCGTATTCTCCGGTTCCGCAGCGCAAAACATTGCCAACCCGGCATTAGACGAAGTGGTTGTAACGGATACTATCCCGCTTTCCGCCGAAATCAAAGCCTTAGGCAAAGTGCGTTCATTAACTCTTTCGGCAATGCTTGCGGAAGCTATTCGCCGCATCAGCAATGAAGAATCAATTTCTGCCATGTTTGACGCTTAATTAAACCGGATTATAAAAAACAAAGGGCGCTATATAGCGCCCTTATTGTTACTTGATTATTTTGTATTTTCAGCAATATCGATTTATTACATAATATTATTCGAAGTTTCCGTAAAGGCGCCATACCAGACATCCTTTTAAAAATCAGGAAAAATCGACCGCACTTTTGCCTTAAATATTAAAGCTGCTCCAGCATGCCGATGATCATAGCGGAAGACTGTTTTGCTGCAATCGGGAGAAATTCTTCAAAAGACATGCCGGCTTGCCCGTCACCCGCATCGGAAATCGCGCGGACGACCACAAAAGGAACCCGGAACACATGGCATACCTGCGCAATCGCAGCCGCCTCCATTTCAACGGCGGTCACATTAGGGAAATCCGCTTTAATTTGCGCTAAACGTTCGCCGCCGGCAATAAAACTATCACCTGAACAAATTAACCCGCGTTTTACATTATGCCCTTGCGCCTGCGCCACCTGTTTTGCAAGCGCGGTCAGTTTTTCGTCAGAAATAAAGGTTGCCGGGCAGGCGGGCAACTGTCCTTTTGCATAACCGAAAGCCGTGACATCCGCATCGTGATAAGCGGTTTCGGTAGAAATAACAATATCACCGACTTTTAAACCGTCCGCTACCCCGCCGGCAGATCCGGTGTTTAACACGACATCCGGTTTGGCTAATTGTAATAATGCCGTTGTGCCGATAGCCGCCGCCACTTTACCGATACCCGATTGCAATAACGCTACTTGTTTGCCGTTGATTAGCCCTTCATAAATAGTGCAACCTGCTACTTGGGTGACAGTTTGGTTTCGCATTAAATTTGCAAGAATTTCAACCTCTTGCTTCATAGCGCCGACAATGCCGATTTTCATAAATTTTCCTTATTTTGAATGTGTTGCGGTGGAAACGGCCGAAAGCTCGTGAACTAAAAAATCAAGCACCGCAAAAGTATAATCATCATTATATAACGTACTGTTTGTCAGCACGTATTTTCCGCCGATTACCACAAAGGGATAGGTAAATACACCGTATTTTTCCGTACGATAAATAGCTTCGCTTACCTGCCGGCGAATTTCTGCCGATTGATAAATATCGGTAAACAGCTTTTCATCCACATTTTGCTGCTTTAAATAAGCAAGCAGATTTTCAAATTTTGTTAACTCGCGATAACGTTCGATATCAGTAGTCTCAAACAGCAATAACTCTGCAATATCCTCGTGATTCATCCGTTTTAAACTGTAATAAACCTGCGCGCTGAAGGTGGTTTCTTTGGTCGCTATAGGGTATTCTTCCACCACCACTTTATTGGGATTAATTTTGCTATAAAGCTCCAGAATATCCAGCGTATTCACACAAACCCTGCAATCATAATCAAAAAACGATTGAATCAGAATTTTGCCGTCCCGGCGGTTTTCCGTGTGTATAGGCGTGCTGTAAGAAAAATAATCCTGCCCGTCCTGAAACTCATTTTTCGCCGCTCTATTTCCCGGACTTGCGATTGCTTGAGCCGCATGAGTACCGGCGGTATTCTTCTGAGCGAATACCGCTGGCGCTAAACAGACTAAAAATAAATAACAGCAGAATTTTATTTTCATACTAAACACAAAATTTAATAAAAAATTACCGCACTTTTCGGCTAACTGCGCGGTTGAATATAATCAACCAGCAGTTGAACGTCTCGATTGCCGCGAAATTCGTTTATCTCCAGTTTATAAGCCAATACTGCTGTGCGAATCGAAAGGTCGGGATAATAACGGGTATCAATGTTAAATGCAATAGCATCGAACAATGGCCCGCCGTTTACCGGCTCAACCAGCATTTTCAAATGTTTCTCACCCACCAATCGTTGCTGTAAAATACGAAACTCGCCGTCAAATATAGGTTCGGGAAACGCCTGTCCCCAAGGTCCCGCCTGTTTTAACAACTCGGCGGTATTCATATTCATCATTGTTTGCGGCAAATCGCCGTCGGTCCAAACTATGCCTTGCAGCATATCTTTGTCCAGCCAATCCGTCACCACCTGATTAAAACTGCGCTGAAAATCCGCAAATAATTCTTCTTTAATGGTTAACCCCGCCGCCATAGCATGACCGCCGAATTTCACAATCATATCGGGGTACAACGTATTTATGCGCTCAAGCGCATCACGCATATGCAAGCCCTCAATAGAACGGGCGGAACCTTTTAACAACCCGTTCTGATCCTGCGCAAACGCCACCACAGGGCGATGAAACTGATCTTTAATGCGGGAAGCCAAAATGCCCAATACGCCCTGGTGCCAGTCCGCCTGATAAAGAGCAATGCCCGTCGGTAATTCGGTTTTAAGTGCGGTCAGATTTCGGCAAATTTCAAGGGCTTCCGCTTTCATACCCTGTTCGATTTCTTTACGGGTTTGGTTTAAGCCGTCCAGTTCTAACGCTAAGGCGCGGGCTTGTTCCATAGAATCCGCCAACAGCAGTTCGACACCTACGGACATATTATCCAACCGCCCCGCCGCGTTTAAGCGCGGTGCAATCGAATAGCCGAGATCACTGGCGGATAATTGCGAAATATCTTTATTTGCCACTTCAATCAATGCCCGAATACCGTAACGGCAGCGTTCGGCTCTAATACGGGCTAAGCCTTGATGAGCCAGAATCCGGTTATTTTGATCCAAGGGCACAACATCCGCAATGGTACCGAGCGCTACCAAATCTAAAAGTTCGGTAAAATTAGGCTGCGTTTTTTCATTAAATTCGCCCGACTCGCGCAATTTTGCACGCAACGCCAGCATTAAATAAAACGCGACCCCCACTCCAGCCAAAGCTTTCGAAGGAAAATGACAATCCGCTAAATTCGGATTCACAATTGCATCCGCAGCAGGCAATATTTCCGGCGGTAAATGATGATCGGTAATCAGCACCCGTACGCCACGCCCTTTCAAAAACGCCACACCGTCGAGAGAAGAAACGCCGTTATCCACTGTAATCAACAGTTCGACGCCTTTTGCTAACGCCATTTCCGCCACTGCAACACTTAGCCCGTAACCCTGCTCAAAACGGTTCGGCACAAGATAATCCACATCGGTAAAGCCCAACTGGCGAAGCGCGCTCACGGTCAACGCCGTACTGGTTGCGCCGTCCGCATCGAAATCCCCGACAATAATCACTTTTTGCTGTTTTTCACGAGCGGTTATCAATAGTTGAACAGCTTGGTCAATACCTTGTAACTGATTAGGCGCCAGCATGGAATGCAAAGTGCGGTCTAATTGTTGGGAATTTTTTATATGGCGGGAACGATACAGGCGATCCAATAAGGGATCGGCGCAAACAGCCGAACCATGTGGAATCGTACGACGTTGGATAAGCTTATTCACAGGATAAATACAATCTAAAATAACGGAAATACATTTAATTAAACCGCTGTAAATCAACCGAATACTACGGAGATTTTCACTAAGCCGGTCCTAAAATAATTGGTGGGCTAATAAGCCCACCCGAATAATATGTCTGGATTATTTTACGCTTTCTAAAGCGGATAATAATTCTTTCGGTGGTAAATAGCCGCCGATTAATTCACCGCTTCGGGTCACAATACTCGGCGTACCGCGAACACCGAATTGAACGCCCAATTCATAATGTTTTTTCGTGATATTCACCGCTTTTAATTCTTTCGGCGGATTGCCTTTTTCCGCTTCGTCTAATGCAAATGCGGGATCTTTAGCGGTAAAAATCGCTTCCATTTCTTTTGCCGTTTTCGTTCCTAAACCGCCGCGCGGAAAAGCTAAATAACGAATGGTAATACCTAAATCGTTATATTCCTTGATTTCACTATGTAATTTTTGACAATAGCCACAAGTAATATCCATAAAAACGGTCACCACGTGTTTTTCATTTTTTGCAGGATAGACAATCATTTCGTTTTTATAGCTTTCTAATGTCGCTAACAAAGCTTTGCCGGTTACATCCACCGGCCCTTTATCCGTTAATTCGAATAATTTACCTTGCAACACATATTTACCGTCTTCGGTGGTATAAAGAACGCCTTCGTTCGTTACTACGGTTTTAATACCTGAAATAGGTGAGTCTTTCACTTCAATATTGGTTGCGCCTAATTTTTTTAATTGAGTTGTAATTTGCGCATTATCAGCCGTAGCTGCCATTGAAATAGCCATTAATGAAAGTGCGGTTACAAATTTCTTCATTTTTCTGTTCCTAAATCAGTAGATAAAGTACAAATTATAAAAAGATTACCAAATTGTGCAAGGAGATAATAAGGATTTGTTGAAAAAATATGCTATATACAATTAGCCTTCGAGAAGACCTACCAAATTAACGCAAAATAACCTATAATTGCGGTTTATTTTGACAACTCAAAAACAAGAAAATGTTTGAAATTAATCCTGTAAAAAACAAAATTGCAGACTTAGCCTCTCGCACTGACGTGCTGAGGGGGTATCTTTGACTTTGATGCGAAAGTAGAACGCCTGGAAGAAGTCAATGCCGAATTGGAACAACCTGACGTATGGAACGAACCGGAAAAAGCGCAGGCTTTAGGAAAAGAGCGTTCCGCATTGGAAACCGTTGTGAACACCATTAAAAAGCTCGATCAGGGGCTGGAAGACGTTGACGGACTATTGGAATTAGCCGTTGAAGGAGAAGATGAAGAAACCTTTAACGAAGCCGTTACCGAATTAGACGAATTGGAACAGCAGTTGGCTAAATTGGAATTCCGCCGGATGTTCAGCGGCGAGCACGATGCCTGCGACTGTTATATCGATCTGCAAGCGGGTTCCGGCGGCACGGAAGCGCAGGACTGGACGGAAATGCTGTTACGTATGTATTTGCGTTGGGCGGAAAGCAAAGGCTTTAAAACCGAATTGATGGAAGTCTCCGACGGCGATGTAGCCGGTTTAAAATCCGCTACGGTGAAAGTATCAGGCGAATATGCGTTCGGCTGGCTACGCACCGAAACGGGCATTCACCGTTTAGTGCGCAAAAGCCCGTTTGACAGCAATAACCGTCGTCACACCTCTTTTGCCGCCGCCTTTATTTATCCTGAAATTGACGATGATATTGATATTGAGATCAATCCGGCAGATTTGCGTATCGACGTATATCGCGCCTCCGGAGCCGGCGGGCAACACGTAAACCGGACGGAAAGTGCGGTACGGATTACCCATATTCCAAGCGGCATTGTAGTGCAATGTCAAAACGATCGTTCTCAGCATAAAAATAAAGATCAATGTATGAAGCAATTGAAAGCGAAACTTTATGAAATGGAATTGCAAAAGAAAAACGCAGATAAACAGGCGTTGGAAGATTCAAAATCGGATATCGGCTGGGGCAGCCAGATTCGTTCCTATGTGCTTGATGATTCCCGCATCAAAGATCTGCGTACAGGCGTAGAAAACCGCAATACCCAAGCGGTATTGGACGGCGATCTAGATCGTTTTATCGAAGCCAGTTTAAAAGCGGGATTGTAATCGTACTACTCCATATCAAATTCAATCAAATATTAAAAAAATAAAGGGTGGACAAGCATACCCATCCGACGAAATTACAAGGTAACCAAAAATGTCAGAACAACAAAATGCAGAATTAGATTTTCACGGTGAAATGGCGGTACGTCGCGAAAAATTAGCGGCCTTACGTGCAAAAGGTAACGCCTTTCCGAACACATTTCGCCGTGATGCATTAGCTCAGGATTTACATAATCAATACGATGAAACGGACGGCGAACAATTAAAAGAAAAAGATCTGCATGTTGCCGTTGCCGGTCGCATTATGACCCGTCGTACCATGGGAAAAGCGACTTTTATAACCATTCAGGATATGAGCGGTAAAATTCAGCTTTATGTGGCTCGCGATAACCTTCCTGAAGGCGTCTACGGGGAAGATGTAAAAAGCTGGGATTTAGGCGATATTGTCGGGATCAAAGGTACTTTATTTAAAACCAAAACCAACGAATTAACCGTAAAAGCTCATGAAGTGCAATTATTAACCAAAGCGCTTCGTCCGTTGCCGGATAAATTCCACGGTTTGAGCGATCAGGAAACCCGTTATCGCCAACGTTATTTAGATTTAATTTCTAACGAAGAATCCCGTCGTACTTTTGTGATTCGCTCAAAAGTTATCGCCGGTATCCGCGAATACTTCATCGGTAAAGGCTTCATCGAAGTAGAAACACCGATGCTGCAGGTAATTCCGGGCGGCGCGGCGGCGCGTCCGTTCGTAACTCACCACAACGCTCTGGATATCGATATGTACCTGCGTATCGCCCCCGAACTTTACTTAAAACGCTTAGTGGTGGGCGGCTTTGAACGGGTATTCGAATTAAACCGTAACTTCCGCAACGAAGGGGTTTCCGTGCGCCACAACCCGGAATTCACTATGATCGAATACTATCAGGCATACGCGGATTACCACGATTTAATGGATAACACCGAAGAATTGTTACGTAAATTAGCCCTTGATATTTTAGGTACCACCATTGTGCCTTACGGCGAATATGAATTCGATTTCGGCAAACCGTTCGAACGTATCACAATGCATGATGCGGTGATTAAATACGGCGCGGAAAAAGGTATTGTAAAAGAAGATTTATACGATTTAGACCGTGCCAAAGCGGCAGCCGCCAAATTAGGCATTGAAATCCAAAAATCCTGGGGCTTAGGTTCAATCGTCAATGCCATTTTTGAAGAAGTGGCGGAACATCACCTGATTCAACCGACATTCTTAATGGCTCACCCTGCGGAAATTTCGCCGTTGGCGCGCCGTAATGACGAAAACCCGGAAGTAACCGATCGTTTTGAATTATTCATCGGCGGCCGTGAAATCGGTAACGGTTTCTCGGAATTGAACGACGCCGAAGACCAAGCTGAACGTTTCGACGCCCAAGTAGCGGCGAAAGACGCAGGCGACGATGAAGCCATGTTTAAAGATGACGACTTCGTCACCGCACTGGAACACGGCTTACCGCCGACTGCGGGCGAAGGTTTGGGGATCGACCGTTTAGCAATGCTGTTCGCCAACGCTCCGTCAATCCGCGATGTGATTCTATTCCCGGCAATGAAACACAAAGGGTAAAAAATTAACGAAAAATCGACCGCACTTTTTTATGCAAAGTGCGGTTCTTTTTTAAGGAAATTTTATGCACGAAATGTCCCTTACCCAAAACATTATGGAAATTGTGGAAGAACAATGCCACCGCAATAACGTGAATAAAGTCACGGATATTTGGTTGGAAATCGGTCCGCTTTCCTGTGTGGAACCTGATGCCATTGAATTTTGTTTTGAGGTATGCCGCAAAAATACGGTAATGGAAAATTGCAAGCTCCATTTTGTCCCCGTGCCGGCGCTGGCCTATTGCTGGCATTGCGAAAAAACGGTGGAAATCAAAAGCCATCATGACGCCTGTCCCCAATGCGGCGGTATTCACTTACAAAAGCAAGGCGGCGATGATTTGCGAATTAAGGAAATTGCGGTGGAATAATTTCAACGGGCGTTACGCCGCTTCCAAATGCTGTCCATCGCTATTAAAGCTGATTCCTCTCTGACTTCTAAAATCTATTGATAAACGCTTAAATTCCAATATGATTAGGGTCTGTTTATCTTTTATAAACAGACCCCGGCTAAATAATAAATGAAGGCATTTCCACATGAACACCGAAAAACAGTCCGTTATCGAACTACGTATTAAAGGCAAAGTACAAGGAGTAGGATTTCGTCCTTTCGTTTGGCTATTGGCAAATCAATACGGGCTAAAAGGTGATGTGAATAATGATGGTCAGGGCGTATTGATCCGCTTTATTGAACCTGATTGTGCCTCTCTGCAACAGTTTTTGCGGGATTTACAGAATAAACTGCCGCCTCTTGCGCAAATTACGGAAATTCAAGAGACAACAAAAATCGGCGAAAATTTACCGCACTTTTCAGACTTTACCATTCGAGAAAGTGAAAATAACGCCGTAGATACGCAAATTGTGCCGGATGCCGCCACTTGTCCCGCTTGTTTGAAAGAGTTATTTGCGCCCCGTAACCGCCGTTTTCATTACCCTTTCACAAACTGTACGCATTGCGGCCCCCGTTTCACCATTATTAAATCCATCCCTTATGATCGCCCGAATACCTCAATGGCAAACTTTCCTTTTTGCCCGGAATGCGAGCGGGAATATAAAAACCCGGCGGATCGCCGTTTTCACGCGCAACCGAACGCCTGCCCCGTTTGCGGCCCGCATATTTGGCTGCAGAATCAACATACCAAAATAGCAGATCACGAAGCGGCATTAATACAAACCCTGCATTTGCTGAATGAAGGTAAAATTATTGCCATTAAAGGTATCGGCGGATTCCATCTGGCTTGCGACGCCACCAATCGGCAAACCGTACAATTATTGCGCTCTCGTAAACGCCGCCCCACTAAACCGCTTGCAATTATGGTGCCCGATTTGCAGTTTTTAACGGCACTCAGCCGGGCGGAAACCAAACTTTTAACCTCAAGTGCGGCACCTATTGTATTACTGTCAAAACATAAAGTACCGGCAGTTGATGAACTTATTGCCCCGCATTTAAATGAGATCGGCGTTATGTTGCCAAGCAATCCGTTGCAACATTTATTATTAAAGGCGATAAACAAGCCGTTGGTTATGACATCCGCCAATCCGAGCGGACAACCGCCGGTGTTGGATAATGAAAGTGCGGTTAAATTTTTGCAAAATTTGGCGGATTTTTATCTTTGCCATAATCGGGATATTTTACAACGCGCGGACGACAGCCTTGTGCGCATTGCCTTTGACGGTTTAGAAACGTTACGTCGCGCCCGCGGTTATGTACCGGACGAAATTTCACTAAATATCTCAAACAACAAAAATATTCTCGCCTTAGGTTCGGATCTAAAAAACACATTCTGCCTGCTTAAAAGAAATAAAGCCGTGGTCAGCCAGCATATCGGCGATACCGCCGACGAAAAAGTGCGGTCTCAACTAGAGGAAAATCTGGCGTTATTTCAGCATATTTATCAATTTAAAGCCGATTTAATCGCGGTTGATTCCCATACCGGCTATTTCAGTTCGGCAACGGGCAGACAAATTGCGCAATGCCAACAGATTCCCGTTATGGAAATTCTTCACCACCACGCCCATATTAGGGCGGTAATGGCAGAACATAATTGCAATGAAAAGGTGATCGGCATTGCCTTAGACGGCATCGGAATGGGTGAAAATCAACAGCTTTGGGGCGGTGAATGTTTGCTGATAAACCGGACGGAAGTTAAACATCTTGGCGGGTTGCCGGCTGTAGCTCTTCCCGGCGGCGACCTTGCGGCAACCCAACCTTGGCGCAACTGGCTCGCACATATTCATCAATTTGTGGAAAACTGGCAAGAACTTGCGGCTAAAAGCTGCGAAAAATATAATTGGCAGTCACTAAGCCGCGCAATCGAACAAAAAATCAACTGCCCGACAATTTCTTCCGCCGGCAGATTATTTGATGCGGTAGCCTACTCCCTTAACATCGCGCCGGAAAACCTGAGCTGGGAAGGTGAAGCCGCCTGCCGGTTAGAAGCGCTCGCAGGTCAATCGCAATTTACTGAAAAAAGTGCGGTCAAAATTCGACAAATTTTACCGGAATTTGCCGATGAACTTATTTGGACGAATGATAAAAATAATAAAACATTTCTAAATCTGGCCAAATTCTGGCAATCATGGCGCAATTATAAAGCGCAGAAAGCCGATAAGGCCTTTGCTTTCCATCTCGCGCTTGCGGCCGGATTTGCCGAATTAGCCCGTCAACAGGCAAACAAATATCAATGCCGTACCATTGTGCTTTCAGGCGGTGTAATGCATAACCGGCTTTTACGCCGGTTATTAAAAGAAAATCTGCAAGAATTTAATGTGCTAAGCGCCCATCAGTTCCCGATGGGCGACGGCGGATTAAGCCTCGGGCAAGCCGCAATCGCAGCGGATTTTACTTAACCCGAGCTTCCGGCCGTTGCTTATCAAAAGTATCGTTTTGCGGTTACCGGCATAAATAAACTAAAACCTTTTAATAACCGGAATTAGTTTATGAAAAGTAAGAAATCCGGGCAATAAAAAAGACCGCTAAAAAGCGGTCTCTTGAATTTGGTGCCAGTGGTCGGACTCGAACCGACACGCTTTTAAGGGCGGCGGATTTTGAATCCGCTGCGTCTACCGATTTCGCCACACTGGCTTCACTGATAAATACGTGAACAGAGCGTATTATACGGAGTTCTTCGGTTGTTGCAAGAATAAATTGTTAATTTGTTTTTAGTTGATTTAATTTTCAACAATTCCTAAAAATTTACAAAAAAAGACCGCACTTTTGTTAACGTGCGCTCTTTTTTCATGGGGTTTTAATCCCGTTTACGGCTTAGTAACCACCAGGTAATCACTAAGAATAAAAGGCTCGGCATTAATGCGCCGATGATAGGCGCCACATTATACACCAGACTTAACGGGCCGAAAATTTCATTGATTACGTAAAATACGAAGCCGAAACAAATCCCGGTAACGATTCTTGCACCCGCGGTAACGCTACGTAACGGACCGAAAATAAAGGATAACGCCAACATCATCATCACGCCCACTGAAATCGGCTGGAATAATTTGCGCCAGTAGGTCAGCTCGAATTTTTTGCTGTCCTGTCCGGTTTCTTTCAGGAAAGAAATATAGCTGGATAGTCCGGAAATAGACAACGAAGTCGGTTTAACCGTGAAAATTCCTAATTTATCCGGCGTTAACGAGGTTTTCCAGGGACGGTTTAAATAGTTTTTCGTTTTAATTTCATCCGCCGAAATCTGCGATTCATTCACCTGTTTTAATACCCAGCTTCCGTTTTCATAACTTGCTTTATTGGCATGGCTAACCCGTTGCAACTGGCGGTTGTCATTAAAACTGTAAATATAAATGTTATTTAAATTAGCGTCTTCCGTTGCTCGTTTAATATAGATGAAATCATTGCCGTCTTTTGCCCAAATACCGTTCTTCACCGATAGCATAGAACCGCCGGAAATCGCTTTTGAACGCATATCCCGTGCAAACTGTTCCGTTTGCGGAATGCCCCATTCGCCGATAACCATAGTTAATAAAACCAACGGCAAAGCGGTTTTCATCACGGCAAAGCCGATTTTCATACGGGAAAAGCCCGCCGACTGCATAACCACCAATTCGCTGCGACTGGCAAGATTACCCAATGCGATGAGCGCCCCCAATAATGCCGCCATCGGGAAAAAAGTTTCGATATCTTTCGGCATTGTCAGCACGGTATAAAGGAAAGCCTGCATACTATCATAGCTGCCTTTACCTACACTGCGGAACTGTTCGACAAATTTAATAATGCCTGAAAGTCCGACTAAGGTTAATAAAGTAGCAAAAATCGCCCCTAAAATGCTTTTGCCGATATATCTATCTAATGTATTCATCATTTTTCAGTCTCCTTAAATCGCCGATTTTTTTGAGAACAGATGACGAATTTTATACATAAAGGCGCTATTCCAACTGTTTAGCATAATTCCCAAGAGTAAGAAAAAGAGATTAACCAACGGCATCAGCAATCCGGCATCTAATTTGCCGGCACCGCCTGCCGATTTTAATGAACTTTGCAATAAGAAATAAATTAAGTAAAGCAATAATGCCGGCAAAATTTTGGCAAAACGTCCTTGTCGAGGATTTACCTTACTTAACGGAACCGCTAGCAACGCCATTAAAGGAACGGCTAAAATCAAACTGATACGCCAGTTTAATTCGGCTTTCGCCGCCGGTGTTTTCAGCGCTAACAATTCCGCAAGCGGTAATTCTGTTGTTTCATTTTCATCGGAATCCACATTACGATGTCCTAAGTAAGCCTGATATTCGGTGAAATTGGTAATACGAAAATCAGGCAACGCAGCGGAACCTTCCACTCGTTGACTATTTTGCAGACTTAAAATCTGATCGCCATTCGGTAAAGATTGTAATTCACCGTTCTCCGCAACAATAACCGACGGTTTAGAATTTCCTTTTTCTTTCGTTTGGAATAAATAGATATTGCTGATTTTGTTATCTTTAATATTATCTATAAACAGTACGAAATCGCTATCATTGGAGGTCATAAATTGACCGGCCGATAATGCGGACATATTCGGATTAGCTCTTGCATCCTCTACAATCTGTCCTTGTTTTTGAATAGCCCAAG
Source organism: [Mannheimia] succiniciproducens MBEL55E (assembly GCF_000007745.1). Classification (GTDB taxonomy): domain Bacteria; phylum Pseudomonadota; class Gammaproteobacteria; order Enterobacterales; family Pasteurellaceae; genus Basfia; species Basfia succiniciproducens. The sequence continues at coordinate 1,539,998 of NC_006300.1, forward strand.
GCGAAACCCACAACACATTGTAAGCCGCCAGTGCCGCCGTTAACACGGAAAGCCCCAGCGCCACCTTAACAAGAATACGTTGCCCCACGCCACAGGCTCGCATAACCGAAATTTCACTTTCCGCATATAAACGACCGAATGTTAATAAAATCGCGATAAACAAGCATAAAGGAAGCATTAATTGCGCCATCGCAGGCATACCTAAGCCTAATAGCGATAATACCAGGTCTGCCGGTACATTCCCGTTCGCTGCCGAACCTAAAACTCGGACTAGCTGTTGGGAGAAAAAAATCAGAAGTAAAATAAATAAAATAGCCACTTGGCTCTTAAATACTTCTTTTGTTAAATATCTCGTTAAAATCACATTATTGCCTATATTTTTTCTTGCAATTTAAATAAAACCGGTTAATTTAGGTAGCTCAAACGTTTTAGCCGCCCATTTTTCAGCGTGCCATATAATAACGTATTTTCGACTTTAAAACAGTAAAAAAATTAGGAAGGAACGAATGAAATATTCGGTAAAACAGACCGCACTTGAACAGGAAAACAAAAGTCTTTTTATTGCAATTTTTGAGAATCAGGAACTCTCACCTGCCGCATTAAAGCTCGATCTTAAACTAAAGGGCGAAATTACCGAAGCGGTAAAAAACGGTGAAGTCAGCGGTAAAATCGGGCGAATTTTAGTACTCCGCCACGGTGCGCAACGTATTATTTTAGTAGGTTGCGGCAAGCAAAATGAAGTTACCGAACGTCAATATAAACAAATTATTCAAAAAGCCGTTAAAACCGCCAAAGAAACTATTGCAACAACAATTATTAACGCCTTAACCGAAGTAAAAATCAAAGATCGCGATCTTTACTGGAACGTCCGTTTTGCGGTAGAAACTATTGAAGAAGATAATTATATTTTTGAGCAATTTAAAAGTAAGAAATCTGAAAATAACAGCAAATTAGCCGAAATTATCTTCTATACGGAAGAAAATCATGAACAAGCAGAACTTGCCATTCGCCATGCAACGGCAATTTCTTCAGGTGTAAAAGCGGCAAAAGATATTGCAAACTGTCCGCCGAATATCTGTAATCCGGCCTATTTGGCGGAACAGGCAAATCAGCTGGCCGGTCGTTCATCGTTAATCGAAACTACGGTTATCGGTGAAAAAGAGATGAGAAAATTAGGTATGAACGCTTATCTTGCGGTTTCTTGCGGTTCAAAAAATGAGGCGAAACTGTCTGTTATGGAATACCGTAACCATGAAAATCCGAATGCTAAACCTATCGTTCTGGCGGGCAAAGGGCTGACCTTTGATGCCGGTGGTATTTCATTAAAACCCGCGGCGGATATGGATGAAATGAAATATGACATGTGCGGTGCCGCTTCCGTTTACGGGGTAATGAACGCTATTGCCGAATTACAATTGCCGTTAAATGTTATCGGTGTGATGGCGGGTTGCGAAAATTTACCGGACGGTAATGCTTATCGTCCCGGCGATATTCTGACGACTATGAGCGGTTTAACAGTTGAGGTGTTAAATACCGATGCGGAAGGTCGCTTAGTTTTATGTGATACCTTAACCTATGTGGAACGCTTCGAACCTGAACTGGTTATTGATGTTGCCACCTTAACAGGTGCCTGTGTAGTAGCTTTGGGGCAACACAACAGCGGGTTGGTTTCAACGGATGACAATTTAGCGCAAGATCTCGAACGGGCAGCGAAACTTGCCAATGATAAGGCCTGGCGTTTGCCGTTAAGTGAAGAATATCAAGAACAATTAAAATCTAAATTTGCCGATTTGGCAAATTTAGGCGGTCGCTGGGGAGGCGCTATCACTGCCGGCGCATTTCTTTCCAACTTCACTAAAAACTACCCTTGGGCGCATTTAGATATTGCCGGAACAGCTTGGTTACAAGGTCAAAATAAAGGTGCCACCGGCCGCCCGGTTTCATTGTTGGTTCAGTTTTTGCTGAATCAGGTGAAATAATTTAAGTGAAATTTAGAGGTTAGGAATCCCCCTCAGTCACTGCGTGACAGCTCCCCCGGCCTCGTGGGGGAGCGAACATTTTTTGCGTATTTCGATAGCGATAACATTATTTCAGTCCGTTTTCTCCCCCACAAAGTTGGGGGAGGTGCCTGAAAGCCGGTGGGGAAAATTCCTTGCCCCCTCAGTCACTACGTGACAGCTCCCCCGGCCTCGTGGGGGAGCGAACATTTTTTGCGTATTTCGATAACGATAACATTATTTCAGTCCGTTCCCTCCCCCACAAAGTTGGGGTAGGTGCCTGAAAGGCGGAGGGGGAAAATCCCTCGCCCCCTCAGTCACTGCGTGACAGCTCCCCCGGCCTCGTGGGGGAGGTGCCTGAAAGGCGGAGGGGGTGGGATTTCAAGACATGAGCCACTTTACATGTTATGCGACGGCCATCCCACTAAAAAAACGGAAATTTCCACCGCACTTTTGCCGCTAATACATACCTTCACGCTCTTCCCGAGTACTGATGAAGATATTTTTCACCTGGGTATAGGCATCCAGCATCATTTTATGAGTTTCACGACCGATACCTGAAGTCTTATAACCACCGAACGGCGCGCCCGCCGGCAGGCGGTTGTAACAGTTCACCCACACACGGCCGGTTTCCAGCGCGCGAGCAACACGTAACGCACGGTTGATATTGTGGGTCCATACGGCACCGCCAAGCCCGTATTCGCTATCGTTCGCCATGTGAATCACATCCGCTTCCTCTTTAAATTTAATAACCACGGCAACCGGACCGAAAATTTCTTCCTGTGCCACCCGTTTAGTGTTATCCGGCGCCAGAATTAATGTCGGTTGGAAAAACTCGCCTTTTGCCAAGGCAGGATCCGTCGCTTTTTCGCCGCCGATAATGATCTCACAACCTTCTTCTCTGGCAATATCCACGTATTTGCTGATCACCTTAATTTGGTTGGAATTTACCTGTGCGCCCATCTGAGTGTCGTCTTCCCAAGGTAAGCCGACTTTCACTTTCTTGAATTCTTCTTTTAGCGCAGCAATAAATTTATCGTAAATATTTTCCTGTACGAAAATCCGCGATCCGGCGCAGCATACCTGCCCCTGATTAAACAGAATACCTTTTTGTGCCCCTTCCAGCGCTTTATCAAAAGGCATATCGTCAAAGAAAATATTGGCTGATTTACCGCCTAATTCCAAGGTAGACGGAATTAACATCTCGGCCGCCGCCACCCCGATTTTACGCCCGATCTCAGTAGAACCCGTAAACGCCAGTTTATTAAAACCAGTATGGTGCAGCATATATTCGCCGGACTTAGAACCTTTACCGGTAATCACGTTAAACACGCCCTTCGGCAATAAATGGTTAATTTTCTGTGCCAGAGAAAGCAAACTCAAAGAGGTGGAAGAAGAAGGGTGAATCACCACCGTGCATCCCGCCGCCAATGCGGGTGCAATTTTCCATGCCGCCATCAAGAACGGGAAATTCCAGGGAATAATCTGCCCTACCACACCGATCGGTTCACGTAAAATCAACGACAAATCTTCGTCGTCCAATTGATTGGCGCTGCCTTCTTCGGAACGAATTACCGCTGCAAAATAACGGAAGTGATCCGCCGCCAGCGGAATATCCGCAGCCCGGGTTTCACGAATCGGTTTACCGTTATCCAGGGTTTCCTGCAAAGCAAATAATTCCGTATTTTCATCAATCACATCGGCTATTTTATTTAAAATTGCCGCCCGTTCCGCCGCAGTAGTGTGTTTCCAGGTTTTAAAAGCTTCCTGCGCAGCAGTTACCGCCGCATCTACATCCGCATCCGTTGCGTCAATAAAAGTCGCCAGTTCCGCCCCGTTTGCAGGGTTATGCGCAGTTAAAGTTTTGCCTTCGGAACCATCAGTCCATTCGCCGTTAATCAATAAACCGTAATGTTTATCAAATACATTGAGATCTTTTGTCATATTCGCTCTCCTATTACTAACGTTGCGGTAAAAAACTGTTACGTTTACCTTGCTCTCAACACCGGCGGTGTTTACCGCTTGATTAAGGTTTAGCTATTTGAACATAAAATCATCTATAAAAATGAGAGGTGTATCACAATTTTATCAATTTATTTACATTTTTTTAACAAAAAGTGCGGTTAAAACATTTTGATTTTCAACCGCACTTTTTGATTCTTAAAACCGTTTTTAACCGAGCAGCCGTTGTACCAGTGCAGTATAAATGTTCACGCCGTTCATCAATTGGTCTTCATCGAAATCAAACTCCGCCTCATGATGGCCGGCCGTACGGTCTGCGCCAAGGACAAAATAGATCGCTTTGCCACCTTGTTCTTGTACCCGTCTGCCTAAAACCGTTGCATCTTCACTGGCGTTAAAGGCATAATTTGCATTAGCGCTATGCACTTTAGGGTGGGCAAGAACGATCTCTTCCACCAGCCCTACCAGTTCGGTATCGTTAATCATATCCACCGCTTCGCCCATGATTTCCGTTTCATACTCCACATCAAAGCTGACGGCGATACCGTTGGCAATCCGCATGACCTGATCAACCATATACTGATTGACGGCTTTGTTTTCACCACGTACTTCAAGCTGAATTTCCGCTTTACTCGGAATAACGTTCCGCCCTTCGCCCGCCTTTAGCACGCCTACATTAATCCGCGTCATTCCTTCGCCGTGACGGCTGATTCCGTGTAGCTGGGTAACAGCGTGAGCGGCGGCAAGCAGAGCATTGCGTCCTAAATGCGGAGCGGCTCCCGCATGTGCCGGTTTGCCTTGGTAACGGATATCGATCTTAGTGGTGGAAAGGAAATTTTTCGGGTTGGAAATCACCGTACCGCTATCCGCACAAAAGCCGATATGAGAAGCGGAGAAATAATCGGCATCGTCAATTACGCCGCTTGCCGCAATCGCCGCCGCGCCGCGCACGCCTTCTTCCGCCGGTTGAAACACAATTTTCACTTTGCCGCTGAGTTTATCCTTATTTTGCGACAGCCACAGCGCAGTACCTAAGCCGATAGTGATATGTCCGTCGTGTCCGCAGGCATGCATAAAGCCATCGTTAAGGGAAGCAAAATCCTCTTTATTCGGAATATGTTCCGGCGCTTTGGTTTCCATCACATTCACGCAGTCGATATCGAAACGCAAGGCCAGGGTTTTCCCCGGCTTCCCCGAATCCAATACCGCCACACAGCCGGTGTAGCCGTCCATTTTTTCCAGCCATTTTTGTTTAGCGCCGTATGCAACGGCATTTGCCAACCCTTTTTCCACAACGGCTTGTTGACGACCGCGTACAAAATCACGGTTAATGATTTGATTACCGAGAAGAATCTCAAATCCCATTTGTTCTAAATAATCGGCAATACGCGAAGTTGTCCAAAACTCTGCCCAGCCCGTTTCCGGAAAACGATGAAATTCTCTGCGCCATTGTACGAGCTGTTGTTGAGTCAATTCCATAGTATGCTCCTTCTTGATATTGATAAATATACGGTGTTCTTACCATATGTGATGTTCGGGTAAGCGTATATTCACCGTAAGACGGAAATTATATCTGGGGCACATCCTTGCTTGTATTTTTGTATCGGCCGTTTTTACCCGAGAATCCTTCCCGCTTCAAATTGAGGACCGCCCTAAAAGTGCGGTCGTTTTTTTACCTGTTTTTACAGCATAAACAGAGCAAGAAATAAGATTGCTAAAACCATTCCCAATGCGGTACGTTTGATCATTTCCATCGGGCTGACCATTGCCAGGCCCGCACAGACGATGGTGACACCTGCAATCGGCGAGGCGGTACGTCCGATCGCGCCCGAAATTGCCGCCGCCATACCGAGATTAACATGAGTATAACCGAGTTCGACCGCATGCGGTGTAACGGCGGAGTTAAAGGCGATTGCCGCCGCATCGCCGGAACCGGTGATGATCCCCATCAGGAACGGTCCGATAGTCGCACCCCAGCGCACAAATTCGTTGGAATGTTTGAGGAACCCGATGGCAGAGTCAATAGCGCCGGTGGATTTTAACCCGGCCACAAACACGCCCGCCGCAATAATGATACCGAGTACGTTGGCATAAGAATTACCCATTCCGTTAAAGAATTCTTCGGTGATTTTCACCGGAGAAATACGGGTGACCAAAATGCCGTAAATCGCCCCGATTAACATTGCCTGCGGTACGCCCATTTGGGTCCACCCTAACCAGGACACCTGTTGCAACGATGTACCGCCAATAACCAGAATCACCAACGGCACCAAAGGCGCTAAAGCAAACAGAACATTAACTTTAACGAATTTATCTTCCGCTTCTTTCTGTTCTCTTAAATAAGCTTGACGGTGTTCATCGCCGTAATCTTTAAAAAACAGCGCCAACAATGTCAGCATAACCGCACCGATAGCGCCCGCAACCATAGTATAAGGAGCATGAGTCAGGTTAACTTCAGTAATCGTTAGTTTCGACATTTCACTGATCATCGCCGAGTGAGAAGAACCGGGGCTCATCATGGAACCGAAAGTCCCCGCCAGAATGGCCGCCCCGGCTGTCGCCGGACGGACGCCGGCACTTTTCAGTATCGGAATCAACGTTGCTCCCACCGCAGCCGCGCATCCGGCCGCAGAAGGAATCGCGATATTAATAAAGAAAGTGATCACCGTCGCTACCGGGATCAAAAAGAATTTTAATCCTCCCAGTGGTTTGGTCAGCAAATGTACTAAATGAGTATCGCATTGAGTATATTTCATTACATAGGCAAAACCCATACTAGAACAGATCGCCATAATCAGTCCGCCGGAAGTCATACTTTTGGCGAATGCGTCCAATGCGCCCATCGGATTAAGCGTAAGGAGCGACATCAACAACCCGACCCCGATCAGTACGGTTCGGGTTTCATATTTTTTAATCAGCAAATAAATGGTCGCAATAATACCGGCAACGGCAATAACAGGTTTCAATTCATCCATAATAATTTTCCTTAATATCTGAATGTCGAATTAACGGGTAACTCGGTGAGTTGTATATTCTCACTGAAACGTAACACCGCCGCTACTCCAAAATCGTAGCTTGTCTGCCTTCGATATGCAACGCCGTACTTTCAGGATGTGCGTATACAAGTGCGGTCGGATTAACGATTAAAAATTCCGCCAAATGTTCCTCACGGCTTTCACCATTGTGTCTCAACATTTTGCCGGAGATGATTTCCATATTTAACGGTGATAAAACCGCTTGCACGGTTTCTTAATATTATAAGAAGGACGTATGTCAGCATAAAAACAAAAACAATTTTTACCCCGATAAGCGGATAAGAATTGTTGTAACCAAGGAATACAATGGATTAAATAACCGCTTTCCTTGTATTTTTAACCGCTGATGAGTAACATATTTTTCATTATAATTTTCTCCGATTCAAACATTATTATGCAATCGAATGTTTGAAAGAGAAAAATAAAGATCCGGGTTCTGTGGTCTAGCTCACAAAATAAATGAAAAAGGAGAAGCTATGTCCGTTAATATGAAGCGAATTCAAACTATTATTGAAAAATTGGCGTCAATTTCCTCCGTACCGGGCGAATTAACCCGCTTAGCATTCAGTGCGGAAGACGAAGCGGCACATAATTACCTGATTGAGCTGTGCAAACCCTATGATCTCTCCATTCGCCGCGATCAAGTCGGCAATTTATTTATCCGTAAATCGGGAATTGAAGACCATTTGCCCGCAGTAACGTTCGGTTCCCATATCGATACTGTCGTCAATGCGGGAAAATTTGATGGTCCTTTGGGTTCTGTAGGCGGGCTGGAAATTCTGTTTCAATTGTGCGAACAAGGCGTACAAACCCGTTATCCGTTAGAACTGATCATTTTCACCTGCGAAGAATCCAGCCGTTTTAATTATGCCACCCTTGGCAGCAAGCTCATGTGTGGAATTGCTAATCGGGAAAGTTTAAGCAGGCTGCGTGATAAACAAGGAAACAGCTTAGAAGAAGCCATGGCGACTATCGGTTTGGACTTTACCGAAGTTGATCAGGTCAAACGCAATGCGGAAGAATTTAAATGCTTTTTTGAATTACACATCGAACAGGGGCCACGCCTGGCAAACGAACGGAAAACCATCGGTGTAGTAACGGGAATTGCCGCGCCGATTCGCTGTATAGTAAAAATTCAAGGACAAGCGGATCATTCCGGCGCGACCGCAATGCACTACCGCCGCGATGCGCTGTTAGGCGGTGCGGAATTGGCGTTGGCCATTGAACGGGCGGCAATCGATGCCGGACATTCTACCGTAGCAACGGTCGGTAATCTCAATGCCAAACCGGGCGTAATGAATGTTGTGCCGGGCTATTGCGAACTGCTGGTAGATATTCGCGGCATTCATAGCGAAGCCAGAGAATCGGTTTTCACCGTATTACAACAACAAATCGAACAAGTTACCGCCAAGCGGGGATTATCTATCGAATTACAGCTGATTTCCAAAGATCAACCGATTCTATTGCCCGATCAAATGGTGCAACAAATCAGCCGGGCGGCGCAGGATTTAGGCTATGCCTATGAAATTATGCCGAGCGGCGCAGGCCACGATGCCATGCATATGGCGACTTTCTGCCCGACCGGCATGATATTCGTTCCGTCAAAAAACGGCATCAGTCATAACCCGCTGGAATTTACCTCATGGGAAGAGATTGAAGCCGGCATTAAAGTATTGCAGCTTGTAGTATTGGAACAGGCGGAAAAAGTTTAATAAAACAAAAAAAGTGCGGTAAAAAATGCTTATTTTTCGACCGCACTTTTGATGAAATTTTATTCAGAATTAAAGATTCTCAATACTCAAATATTGCGCTCTGAGTTTCTCTAAACCTTCTTGATAATCCTGCATTTTTTCGCGCTCTTTGGCAATCACCGCTTCCGGCGCTTTGGCGACGAAAGCTTCATTACCGAGTTTACCTTCAATACGTTTCACCTCGCCAATCAATTTCTCGATTTCTTTATTTAAGCGGGCGAGTTCCGTATCCTTATTAATGAAACCGGCCATTGGCACCAGCAATTCCGCACTACCCACCAGTTTAGCTACGGAAAGCGGCGCTTCCTCGTCTTGCGCCAACACTTTCACACTGTCTAATTTCGCCATAATCTGCATTAAAGTGCGGTTGTTTTCCAACGTTTTTTGTTCCGTATCGGGAAGATTGCGTAACAATAAATCCAAACCTTTGCTCGGCGCAATGTTAGATTCCGCGCGAATATTACGCACCGCCGTAATCACTTCTTTAATCCAGCTGATTTGCGCGACCGCCTCATCATTAACTAAAGCCTCGTCAAACGCCGGGAACGGTTGAGTCATAATGGTTTCACCTTCCACGCCGGCAAAATCTTTCACTTTTTGCCAGATTTCTTCGGTGATAAACGGAATCAACGGATGAGCTAAACGCAATAATTTTTCTAATACATTCACCAAAGTAAAACTTGCCGCACGTATTTGCGCGTCCGTACCGTTGGCAAATACCGGTTTGGTTAATTCCAAATACCAGTCGCAGAATTGGTTCCAGGTGAACTCGTAAAGTTCCGTCGCCGCTAAATCGAAACGGTATTGATCCAACGCATTACGGAAATTTTGCACCGTCTTATTGAATTCCGCCTGGATCCATTTATCCGCCAACGACAATTCGCGCTCGCCAGTACTGAGATCCAATTTATCGTTGGTTAACACAAAACGGCTGGCATTCCACAATTTGTTGCAGAAATTGCGGTAACCTTCCAAACGTTTCATATCCCAGTTGATATCGCGACCGGTTGAAGCCAGCGCCGATAAGGTAAAACGCAACGCATCCGTACCATGTGGCTGAATGCCTTCGGGAAACTCTTTTTTGGTGGCTTTGGCGATTTTTTCCGCTAACTGCGGCTGCATCATATTGCCCGTACGTTTTGCCAATAAGGATTCAAGATCGATACCGTCGATCATATCCAACGGATCGATAACGTTACCTTTGGATTTCGACATTTTTTGTCCTTGCTCATCGCGGATCAAACCGGTAACGTATACCGTTTTGAACGGTACTTGCGGTTTGCCGTTTTCATCTTTGATGAAGTGCATGGTCATCATAATCATGCGAGCCACCCAGAAGAAAATAATGTCGAAACCGGTAATTAACACATTGGTCGGATGGAACATCGCCAATTCTTTGGTTTGTTGCGGCCAGCCGAGGGTTGAGAACGTCCATAACGCCGATGAGAACCACGTATCTAACACGTCTTCATCTTGGCGCAACGCCACGCTTGAATTCAAACCGTTTTTCGACCGCACTTCTTCCTCGCTGCGACCTACATATACATTACCTTGTTCGTCATACCACGCTGGAATGCGGTGCCCCCACCAAAGTTGGCGGGAAATACACCAGTCCTGAATGTCGCGCATCCAGGAATAATAAAGATTTTCATATTGCTTCGGCACGAATTGAATTTCGCCCTCTTCCACCGCTTTAATCGCCGTTTCCGCCAACGGTTTGACCGACACATACCATTGGTCTGTCAACATCGGCTCAATCGGCACGCCGCCGCGATCGCCGTAAGGCACTTTTAAATCATGAGGTTGGATTTTTTCCAATAAACCTAAGCTGTCGAAATCCGCTACCACTTTTTTACGGGCGGCAAAACGTTCTAAACCGCGGTAATCTTGCGGAATCTCCGCTTCATAAGTGGTTAGCGGTTGACCGTCCGTACCGATAATTTCCGCTTCTTCGCGAATATCCGCATTAAAGGTCATCACATTCACCATCGGTAAATTATGACGTTTACCCACTTCATAGTCGTTAAAATCGTGAGCCGGAGTGATTTTCACCACGCCGGTACCGAATTCGCGATCCACATATTCGTCGGCGACAATAGGAATTTCACGGTTAGCAAGCGGCAGAACCACTGTTTTGCCGATAAGCGATTGATAACGTTCGTCTTCCGGATGAACGGCAACGGCGGTATCCCCCAACACGGTTTCGGGACGTGTGGTCGCCACTACCAAATAATCCAAGCCTTCCGCGGTTTTCGCACCCTTTGCCAACGGATAGCGGAAATGCCATAAACTGCCTTTGGATTCCTTGTTTTCCACTTCAAGGTCGGAAATCGCGGTATGTAACTTCGGATCCCAGTTCACTAAGCGTTTACCGCGATAAATTAAGCCTTCTTCATGCAAACGGACAAACACTTCTTTCACCGCTTCGGATAATCCTTCGTCCATAGTAAAACGTTCGCGTTCCCAGTCGATGGAATTCCCTAAACGGCGCATTTGCTGACTGATTGTACCGCCCGAATAAGCTTTCCAATCCCAGATTTTTTCAATAAATGCCTCACGACCGTAATCGTGGCGCGTTTTATTTTCTTCCGCCGCAATTTTACGTTCCACCACCATTTGGGTGGCGATACCCGCATGGTCGGTTCCCGCCTGCCATAAAGTGTTGTCGCCTTGCATACGATGATAACGAATCAAAGTATCCATTAAAGTTTGTTGAAACGCATGCCCCATATGCAACGACCCCGTTACGTTCGGCGGCGGAATGGCAATAGAATAACTCGGACGCCCCGCATCATAAGAGGGTTTAAAATACCCTTTCTGTTCCCAGTGGTTATAAAGTGCCTGTTCTACGGCCGACGCATCGAAACGGTCCGCCATTTGTAGTTTTTGTGTCATTATATTTTCTCTATCGGTAGGGTGGGATTTATCCCACCGGGTATTAGGTATGATATGACGGCATAATTCCCGACATCATCATTGTATTATCAAATCTCCCGAGTGCGGTCAAAATTTCAAAAGTTTTAGGCTTTTTCCATCACCATTTCAAAACCGAGCTGGCGATAAAGTTTGTAGCGTTCGCGCGCCACAGCCTTCCGCTCTTCTTCCGCGGGGACGAAGTCGATCACATGATTAAAACTTTGTGCATAATCGGGTACGTTATTTTGCAATGAAATCAATAAATCGCGGCGTTGCGCGTTACGCTTGCCCTGCCATGAAATTTCGATCGGCGTCGCATAATTGGTGATTTCGCCGGAAAGATTATGTGGCACGAACTGTTCCGCATCGCGTTGCCATAGCGCCTCATCCAAATTTAAGGCTTGCTCTTCCGTTTCACAGGCAATTAACACCTTTTTACCCAAACGCCAAGCATCCGCAGCTAAATTACAAGCTAACGCTTCCGTCGCCGAAAGCGCGTTATCGGCTTGTGTCTTTTCGATTAAATAAAATTGGGCTTGTTTCGGCATTTTGAATTCATTTTTTTCAGTAAAAAAGATAGCCGGAGAATTCTAGCGAAAAATGCTTAAAAGATAAAGTTTTTTGCTTGTATAAGCATTAGTTTCGCACTAGACTTACCAACTGATTTTTTTCAAGCTATTTATAAGAATTAAAACCATGCATCTTTCCGACTTTTATTTTGATTTACCTGACGAGCTGATTGCTCGTTATCCCAAACCGGAACGTAGTTCAAGCCGTCTGCTACGGCTTAGCGGCGAAAACGGCGATATTTCTCACCACACTTTTTCCGATGTTTATGATTTAATCAACGAAGGGGATTTATTAATTTTTAACAATACCCGGGTAATTCCCGCTCGCATGTACGGGCGCAAAGCCAGCGGTGGAAAAATTGAAGTGTTGATTGAGCGGGTGCTGACCGAAAGCCGCTTTTTAGCGCATGTCCGCTCTTCCAAAGCGCCTAAAGCCGGCACCGAACTGATTTTAGGCGAAGATAAACTGGGCGAAGGCAAGGGTGTAAAAGCGGTGATGATTGGTCGTCAAGACGCCTTATTTGAGTTAGAAATTACCGAAAAATCCACCGCACTTTTGGATATATTACAAAAAATCGGACATATGCCGTTGCCGCCTTATATCGACCGCCCCGATGAAGATGCGGACCAGGAACGTTATCAAACGGTTTACAGCAAAATCCCGGGCGCGGTAGCGGCGCCAACCGCCGGGCTGCATTTTGACGAAGAATTATTGGCAAAATTAAAAGCGAAGGGGGTTAATTTTGCTTTTGTGACTCTGCATGTGGGCGCGGGGACTTTCCAGCCGGTGCGCGTGAATAATATTGAAGAACACCATATGCACGCGGAATATGTGGAAGTACCGCAACAGGTGGTGGATGCTATTGTCGCTACCAAAGCCGCAGGCAAACGGGTTATTGCGGTGGGTACCACATCCGTTCGTTCGGTGGAAAGCGCAGCGCTTGCGGCACAAGAAAAAGGTTTCGCACAAATTATTGAGCCGTTTTTCGCCGATACCTCAATTTTTATCTATCCGGGCAAACAGTTCCGCGTGGTGGATTGTCTGATTACCAATTTCCACTTGCCGGAAAGCACGTTGATTATGTTGGTTTCCGCCTTTGCCGGCTATAAAAATACAATGAATGCTTATAAAAGTGCGGTGGAAAACCGCTATAGATTTTTCAGTTACGGCGATGCCATGTTTATTACTAAAAATAATCATGTAAAGGGACTTGATTAATTTTTTACCTTAGGGACTGTTTATTCGAAAAGGAAAACAATATTTATGAAATTCAAACTAAAAACCACCAGCGGTGCGGCCCGTCGCGGCGAATTAACCTTCAATCGCCCGCAAGGGGAATTTAGCGTACAAACTCCGGCATTTATGCCGGTCGGAACTTACGGCACGGTGAAAGGTATGACACCGGAAGAAGTACGCGCCACCGGAGCGGAAATTCTGCTCGGTAACACCTTCCATTTATGGTTACGTCCGGGACAGGAAGTGATGCGTAAACATGGTGACTTACATGATTTTATGCAATGGCACCGCCCGATTTTAACGGACTCCGGCGGTTTCCAGGTGTTCAGTTTGGGGAAATTACGCAAAATCACGGAAGAAGGGGTGAAATTCCAAAATCCGATTAACGGCGAACGTATTTTCCTTTCACCTGAAAAATCTATGGAAATTCAGTATGATTTGGGTTCGGACATTGTGATGATCTTCGACGAATGCACGCCTTATCCCGCAACTTTTGATTATGCCAAGAAATCAATGGAAATGTCTTTACGCTGGGCAAAACGCAGCCGTGACCGTTTCGATGAATTAGGTAATAAAAACGCATTATTCGGTATCGTGCAAGGCGGTACCTTTGAAGAATTGCGTAAAGTTTCCGCCGAAAACCTGATCAATATCGGTTTTGACGGTTACGCGGTAGGCGGTTTGGCAGTGGGCGAGCCGAAAGAAGAAATGCACCGCATTTTGGAATTCACGACGCCGTTATTGCCGGCGGATAAACCGCGCTATTTGATGGGTGTCGGCAAACCGGAAGATTTAGTGGAAGGGGTGCGTCGCGGTATTGATATGTTCGACTGCGTGATGCCTACCCGCAACGCACGTAACGGACATTTATTCGTCACCGACGGTATTGTGAAGATCCGTAACGCTAAATATAAAGACGACACCAGTCCGTTAGATCCGCATTGCGACTGCTACACCTGTCAACATTACACTAAATCTTATCTATATCATTTGGATAAATGCGGTGAAATTTTGGGCGCGCGTTTGAATACCATTCATAATTTACGTTATTACCAACGTTTAATGGAACAAATCCGCACGGCTATCGAACAAGATCGTTTTGATGATTTTGTACAAGAATTCTATGCTCGAATGGATAAACCCGTACCGCCGTTGCAGAAAGCTTAATTTTATATAATCCAAAGGAGCGTATCCTATGCGCTCTTTCTCGATCTTTTTGGGCGTAATGATACGCCCTACAGGAAATGTTATGATCAACATCCAACCATCCGCCCTCATGCAATCCGCCACTTGGGCACAACCCATCGAAATGCTGTTTGCCTGTCACGGTCGGGTAAAAAATTTCTGTCGTCAACTGGGTATGTTGCCGGATTATTTGGCTGAAAACGGCGTAAATCAAGCGGTTAAAAATGACGTTAAACAAATCATTACCTACTTTAATGTCGCCGCTCCTCTGCACCATAAGGATGAAGAATCGGATTTTTTCCCCGCTCTTTTGCACTATGTACCTGAAGCGAAAACCGATATTCTGAAACTTGAAGCGGAACATATCGGCATTCACGGAATTTGGGAACAATTAGGCGTTCAATTGCAGGAACTGATTGATGAAAAACGCACGACTATTGAGCAAAGCCTGCTGGATGACTATCGCGCCGCCTATGAACGCCATATCGCCTTAGAAGAACCTTTATTCGAATTAGGACAAAAGCATATTCCGGCGGAACAATTAACCGCCATGGGAAAAATTATGGCGGAACGCCGCAAAGTGAAAAATTCTTAAAAAAACGACCGCACTTTATGCAATATCGATTGGATTTAACCGGCTATATTTGCCCGCTTCCGCTGTTAATGGCAAGACAAGTACTTGATAAATTGGAAAAAGGCGCCATATTAACATTGTTTTTGAATCATACGAGTGCCGTAACTGATTTTGTTTCGCTCTGTGAGCAACAGGGGTATCAGCTTATTTCTACTGAAAATTCAGCCGACAAATTTATTCTGACTATCAAGAAATAAAGTGCGCTAAATTTTTCAAGAGATTTACAATATCATTTTCACATTCCATTGATTTTATGGTATTTTAGCCACCGTTTTCTTTAAATATCAACTCAACTTTATAAGGAATATAAAATGGACGCACAACAAGGCAGCCCAATGTCAATGCTTATTATTTTTGCAATTTTCGGTTTGATCTTCTACTTTATGATCTATCGTCCGCAAGCAAAACGTAATAAAGAACATCGTCAATTAATGTCACAATTGGCGAAAGGTACCGAAGTGTTAACTTCCGGCGGTTTGGTGGGCAAAATTACTAAAATAACGGCAGACAGCGATATGGTTGTTATCGCATTAAACGAAACTAATGAAGTAACTATCAAACGTGATTTTATTGTTGCCGTATTACCGAAAGGCTCAATTAAATCTCTTTAATTTTTTATTATTCCTCAAGGGGAAAGTTAAGCTATGTTAAATCGCTACCCTTTATGGAAGAATCTAATGGTGATCCTTGTGATCGCCATTGGCGTTTTATACGCGCTTCCAAATATTTACGGTGAGGATCCGGCGGTCCAAATTTCGGGTACCAGAGGACAAACCGCCACCGAAACAACTCTAACCGATGTACAGACATTATTAACATCAAATCAACTGGAACCTAAATCTATCAAATTAGAAGAAGGTTCGATTCTTGCTCGTTTTCACAATACCGACGACCAGTTGCTTGCTAAAGATAAAATTACTGAAAAATTAGGTCAGTCTTATTCCGTTGCGCTCAATCTTGCTCCTTCAACACCTGCTTGGTTAAGCAGCATCGGCGGCAACCCGATGAAATGGGGGCTTGATTTACGCGGTGGGGTTCGTTTTCTGATGGAAGTGGATATGAATACGGCACTGTCTAAACGTCAGGAACAATTACAAGACAGTTTACGCACGGAATTACGCAAAGAAAAAATCCAGTATTCCGCAATTAAAAATACGGATAACTTCGGTACCGGTGTAACCTTAGTAAAACCGGAACAATTATCCGATGCCGGCCGTTTTTTACGTAAACAGCACCCGAATTTAAATATTACCGAGTCCGCCGATAACACATTAAATCTGGCTTTATCGGAACAGGCACTAACCGAAGCGCGTGAAAATGCTGTAGAACAAAACCTGGGCATTTTACGTAAACGGGTGGAAGAACTTGGTGTTTCCGAAGCGGTTATTCAACGCCAGGGTGCGGAACGTATCGTTGTTGAATTGCCGGGGATTCAGGATACCGCCCGGGCAAAAGAAATTTTAGGAGCGACCGCCACCTTAGAGTTCCGCCTTGTGAACCAAAATGTCAGTCCTGAAGCTATGGTGCGTAATATTGTGCCGACGGATACCGAAGTCAAATTTATGCGTGACGGTCAGCCGGTAGCGTTATTTAAACGCGCGGTACTCGGTGGCGAACATATTACCAATGCAAGTTCCGGGCTTGATCAACAAACCTCCCGTCCTCAGGTTAGCGTAACCTTAGACAGCGAAGGCGGCGAGATTATGGCTGATACAACCCGCTTAAACATCAAAAAACCGATGGCTACTTTATACGTTGAATATAAAGACAGCGGTAAAAAAGATGAAAACGGTAAAGTTATCCTAGAAAAACATGAAGAAGTGATTAACGTGGCTACCATTCAGGGTCGTTTCGGCAGTCAGTTCCAAATTACGGGTATCGATAGCCCCGCCGAAGCACAAAACCTTTCCGTATTATTACGTTCCGGTGCTTTAACCGCACCGATTCAGATTGTTGAAGAACGTACGGTCGGCCCGTCTTTAGGTGCGCAAAACGTGGCGCAAGGCTTAAATGCGGGGCTTTGGGGGTTGGCGATAGTGATCGTTTTCTGTCTGGTTTTCTACAAAGTTTTCGGTTTAGTGGCAAGTTTAGCCTTATGTGCAAACATGGTGCTTGTGGTCGGGTTAATGTCATTGCTTCCGGGCGCGACGCTGACCATGCCTGGTATTGCGGGTATTATCCTGTCCGTTGGGATGTCGGTGGACGCCAACGTACTGATTTTTGAGCGGATCAAAGAAGAACTGCGCAACGGCCGTCCTATCCAACAAGCCATTAACGAAGGTTATAATGGAGCCTGGACATCCATTTTCGATGCCAACCTCACTACCATTTTAACCTCTATCGTCCTTTATGCGGTAGGTACCGGCCCGGTTAAAGGCTTTGCCGTAACCCTTGCACTCGGTGTGGCAATCTCAATGTTTACTGCTATTACCGGCACGCGTATGCTGATAAACTGGATTTACGGCGGTAAACGTGTTGAGAAATTATCAATTTAGGAAATAGCCATGACTGTAACGACAAATACAAAACAAAAACACGAGTATAAAGGAATCGGGTTACCGTTTAGCCTGGTTCACTTTATGAAATATCGTAAATTCGGTTATTTATTCTCAATTATAGTGATTGCACTGAGCTTATTTTCCATTTTTACGAAAGGCTTTAACTGGGGATTGGACTTCACCGGCGGTGTGATTATTGATACCCACTTCTCCCAACCTGCGGATCTTGAACAGGTACGCAGCACGCTGAAAACCGGCGGCATAGAAAGTGCGCTGGTGCAAACGACGGGCAGTGCAAATGATGTTGCCATTCGTTTGCCCGCTTCAGCCAGCGATGCCAATATCGGTAATAATATTAAAAATATGATGACCTCATTGGATAAAGATATCCAAATCCGCAGTGTTGAATTCGTCGGACCGAATGTGGGCGAAGAACTGACCCAGGGTGCAATTTATGCTACTCTTGCCACTTTAATTTTATTATTGGCTTACGTAGGAATGCGTTTTGAATGGCGCCTGGGTTTAGGCGGGATCTTGGGGCTCGCCCACGATGTTATCGTGACTATCGGATTGTTCTCCTTCCTGCAGATTGAAATCGACTTAACCTTTGTGGCGGCGATTTTAACGGTAGTCGGTTACTCGTTAAACGACAGTATTGTGGTATTCGACCGTGTGCGGGAAAACTTCCGCAAAATCCGCCGCTTAAGCTCGGAAGAAGTCATCAATATTTCTTTAACACAAACCTTATCAAGAACATTAATGACCTCGGTCACAACCTTGTTCGTGGTATTTTCGTTATTGTTTTTCGGCGGTCCGTCAATTTACAGTTTCTCCCTGGCGCTGTTAATCGGTATCGGTTTTGGTACTTATTCGTCCATCTTCGTTGCCATTGCCCTTGCCTTCGATTTCGGTTTAGACCGTGAACACATGGTTGTAAAAGTTGTGGAAAAAGAAGACTTCCAGGAAGGCTTATAAGCAAAAATCACGAAAAATCGACCGCACTTTTTCCAAAAAGTGCGGTCTAATTTAACGGAATTTCATAAGACCCGATACTACATCGGGTTTTATTTTTATATTAGGGCCGTTTATCTTTTATAAGCGGATCCTACTGTCTGACAAATCAAGCAAATAGGAATCTTATGAACTTTTCTCGCTTTGCACTCGCGCTATTCTCTTTCGGCGCCGTTATGCCGGTCATTGCGGCGGAACAATCTTTGTCACAACAACGTGAAATCTATCAAAAAATCAACCAATTACTCAGCATCTCACAAAGCGAAAACACGCAAAATATCGCCAAAGCGTTGCTTGATGAAATGAAAGACTATCCGCTTTATCCTTATGCCGAATACAAGCTTATCAGCAGCAATTTGGCTAATACGGATTTCGCCCAAATTGAAGCCTACCTACAACGCCGGAAGGATTTCCCGCTTGCTAAAAATCTGACTAAACAATGGGTTATACAACACCAAAATAATCAGGACTGGCAAGGTATTTTAGCCAATCAAGACAAACTGCCTAAAGATATTGTCAGCCAATGCGCACTGTTACAGGCAAAATCGCCAATCTCACCGGTGATCGATACGAATAATCAGAATGCGCTGAAAAGTGCGGTCAATTCCGCCCAAATTTTAACTGAAAAAGCCGAACATCCGTTACCGCAGGCGGAGCTGGAAAAATTATGGTTAACAGGAAACAGCCTGCCAAAAGCTTGTGATCCAATCTTAGACCAATGGAATCAAACGGGCGGTCTAACGGCAGATCTGATTCGCCGGCGCGCCGTTTTGGCGCTTGAGCAAGGTAATTCAGGCTTGTTGACCCATTTATCCGCGCAAACTCAGGATACCGGCTTGCAAAACTGGCTTAAAACGCTGGCTGCAATACAAAAAACCCCGCAAAAACTGAAAGATCCGGCAAATCCCTTTAACCCGGATAAATTAGAACCTAATACGCAAAACAAACGTATTGCAAAAGCCTTGTTTCCTTCTTTTGTCAGAACGATTAAAGATAATGAAGTCGGCGATCCGCAAAGGTTGCTTGCACAGTTTGACGGTTGGGCAAAACGCTTTAATTTAACCGCGGAAGAAACAACCGATTGGGAAATTGCGGTCATCAGCCAATTATTTGACAGTCCGAACACCCTTTTACAGCAATGGCGAGATACGGAATTAAAAAATCTGAAAGCGGACAAATTAACCGAGCGCCGAATCCGCATGGCAATCCGCAATAAAGAAGATATTAAGCCTTGGCTTACATTGCTTTCCGATAAGGCTAAAAATGCTGACGAATGGAAATATTGGACGGCCAAAACCTTACAGCGTTCAACGGATAAAGCGGAACAAAATCAGGCTAATGCCTTATTGTCTTCCCTATTAAATCAACGGGGATTTTATCCGATGCTGGCGACACAGGAGCTGGGAAGAGCATACCAAATTAATTTACGGAATGAAGAAAATCTAGCAAAACCGACGGCTTCATCCAAACCGGAAAATCCAGCTCCGGCTAAACCTTCCGCGCAAGAGTTAACGGCGCAAAAATACGCTGCGGAATTAAGTCGCATTGAAGAACTGCGTATTTTGGCAGATACCAATAACATGAATACGGAATGGCGGAGTTTATTCGCCCGCGCAAATTTTGACGAGCAAATCGCCCTCACCGAATATGCGCGGGATAAGCAATGGTTTGATCTGCAGGTCGAAGGTACCATTTTAGCAAAAGCCTGGAATCATATCTCGCTGCGTTTGCCGAACGCTTATCCGCAATGGTTTGATTTGTTATTAAAAAACAAAAAAATCGACCGCACTTTTGCTATGGCGATTGCCCGTCAGGAAAGCGCCTGGAAACCTTATGTGACGTCTTCCGCCGATGCCCGGGGTTTAATGCAGTTATTACCAAGCACGGCGAAACTAACGGCACAAAAAGCCGGCTTGCCTTACAGTAATGCCAATCAATTATATGACCCCTTCAATAATATTATGTTGGGAACTGCTCATTTGCAGGAATTACAGGATAAATACGGCAATAACCGCATCTTAATTTCCGCCGCTTACAACGCGGGCGGCAGTCGGGTTGATCAATGGTTAGCCAAATCCGCCGGCAAACTAACCATGGCGGAATTTGTCGCTTCGATTCCATTTTATGAAACCCGCGGTTATGTACAAAACGTCCTTGCTTATGATGCTTATTATCAATTATTGCAAAATAAAAAAGCACAAATCTTTGCCAATGAGGAATACAATAGATTATACTAGTTTAATAGTATGATAGAGAAAGCAAGGAGTTTTTATGTACATTAGCCGTAATATGGAACAATGGACAAAATTTATCGAAACCTTACGGATTGCCTTTAATGACGGGAAAGAACAGGATCTACTCACTCTTCTTTTGACGCCGGACGAGCGGGACGCTATTGGTCTACGCTTACAAATTGTGGCACAATTGTTAGATAAAAAAATTCCGCAACGTGAAATTCAGCAAAATTTAAATACCAGTGCCGCCACCATTACGCGCGGCTCAAATATGCTAAAATTAATGTCTCCTGATTTTATGGAATGGGTGAAAAAGCATACTAATGAGACTGAAAACACTTAAGTTTCCGTTTGTTAACAAAAAAAACACCCGCACTTTTAAGAAAAAGTGCGGTCGTTTTTTATCTTATTTTATCGGCCTGACCGTTGCCCTTACCTTTCTTTTCCGGTTCGTGCCTATTCCCTTTTCCGCTTATATGGCGGAACAAAAACTTGCCCATATAATACAATTGGATTTTGATTATAAAGTCAATTACGATTGGATAAGCCTTGAAGACATCTCCCCCTATATGCAGCTGGCTGTCATTGCAGCGGAAGATCAAAATTTTCCTAATCACGGCGGATTTGACTGGAACGCCATTAAAAGTGCGATAAAATACAATGAAAAATCTTCCCGCATACGGGGCGCTTCCACCATTTCCCAACAAACGGCAAAAAATATGTTTCTTTGGCACGGGCAAAGCTGGATCCGCAAAGGCATCGAAGTGCCGGTAACCTTCATGCTCGAAACCCTGTGGTCAAAAAAAAGAATTCTTGAAGTTTATTTAAATATTGCCGAATTCGGTAACGGTATTTTCGGCGTTGAAGCGGCAAGCCGCTATTATTTTAAAAAACCGGCCAAGCGCTTAACCCAATCGGAAGCCGCATTATTAGCCGCAGTACTACCGAACCCGATTATTTATAAAGCAAACAGACCGAGCCTGTTGGTCAGAAAAAAGCAGGCATGGATTATTCGCCAAATGAATTCGTTGGGCTTAAATTATCTGAAAAAATTATAAAAATCATTATTTCGGCTAAATTGAGCCTGTGATAAATAATTATCCATAACATAAGGAGAACAATTATGGCAATTTTAATAACCGGTGCTTCGGCGGGATTTGGTAAAGCGGCTTGTATAACCTTGGTCAAAGCAGGCTATAAAGTTATCGGTGCGGCGCGCCGTTTAGAAAAATTAACCGAATTAAAACAACAACTTGGTGAGAATTTTTATCCTCTACAAATGGATGTATCGCAAACTGCCGAAATTGACAGCGCACTTGCAAGCCTTCCCGCAGACTGGGCGGAAATTGAGCTTTTAGTCAATAATGCGGGGCTCGCTCTCGGGCTTGAACCTGCTTATAAAGTCAATTTTGACGACTGGCTCACCATGATTAATACCAATATTATCGGACTGACTTATCTCACCCGCCAAATTCTGCCGCAAATGGTAGAACGCAATAAGGGGCATATCATCAACCTTGGCTCTATTGCCGGCACTTATCCGTATCCGGGCGGTAACGTATACGGCGCAACCAAAGCATTCGTTAAACAATTCAGTTTAAATTTACGTGCCGATCTAGCGGGCACCGCCGTGCGCGTGAGCAACATTGAACCCGGGTTATGCGGCGGTACGGAATTTTCCAACGTGCGTTTTAAAGGTGACGATGAAAAGGCGGCGAACGTTTATAAAAATACGTTGTCTATCCAACCTGAAGATATTGCCAATACTATCCTTTGGATTTATCAGCAACCCGCACATGTGAATATCAACCGCATTGAAATAATGCCGATCAGCCAAAGCAGCGGCGCATTGAATGTTGTTAGAGAATAGCATAGCGTTTCTCTGACTGACTAGGATGTAAAGGGATTAATTGCATTCATTTAAAAATTATAAGGAAATTATGAAAAACCTGAAGCGCCTTTTAGGGGCAAGTTACCCTATTATTATTTTTTTACCGGTTAACCTCGTCGTCTTATCATTAAGCCGATTGGGGTTATCCCTTTGGCAATCAGAGCGGGTTGATGCGACTCAAGGTTGGACAGAGCTATTTCTTCAAGGAATGAGGGTTGATTTAGCAAGCCTTTGCTGGTTGTTCTTCCCGCTTATTTTGCTCGGCACGTTATTTAGCGGCAACAATAAATTCGGCAAAATAATTCAATGGATTATCAAACTCGGGTTAACGGTTTTCAGTACATTTTTCGTTTTTATGGAACTGGCGACGCCGGCTTTCATCAAAACTTACGATTACCGTCCTAACCGTCTTTTCGTCGAATACCTGAACACCCCCAAAGAAGTATTCACCATGCTGGCTCACGGACATTTGGCGGCATTAATTTCTACCGTAATTTTGACCGCACTTTTTGCCATCATTTTTTGGAAATTCGCACAAAAACTAAGCCGGGATCTTTATTTTCCTAAATGGCAATATCGTCTTGTGTCGTTTTTAATCCTGGGGCTCTTTGCATTTATCGGCGCACGTTCTTCTTTCGAACACCGTAGTCTGAATCCTTCTATGGTGGCATTTTCCAATGATACTTTAGTAAACTCCCTCGTTCTGAATTCCGGCTATTCCGTTCTTTTTGCCGTTCAGCAAATGAAAGACGAAAGCAACTCTTCTGAAATTTACGGGAAAATGCCGTTAGAAGAAGTGGTAAACACATTAAAAGGACTCAATCCCCGCCCGGAAACCGCTTATATTTCAGCAGAATTACCTACACTAACCCATAATCAGGCAAGCTATCAAGGCAAGCCTAAAAATCTGGTTATCCTGTTACAGGAAAGTCTGGGTGCACAGTTTATCGGTACCTTAGGCGGCAAACCGCTTTCGCCAAATATTGACGAACTGGCTAAAGAAGGATGGTTATTTGATAATCTGTATGCCACCGGCACTCGTTCCGTCCGGGGGATTGAAGCAATCATTACAGGTTTTACCCCGACACCGGCACGTGCGGTAGTAAAACTGCAGGGCAGCCAGGATAATTTCTTTACTATTGCCGACTTACTCAAACAGCAAGGTTATGACACATCATTTATTTACGGCGGAGAGAAACACTTTGATAATATGGCGAGTTTTTTCTATGGCAACGGGTTTACACGTATTATTGATCAAGCGGATTATTCTAATCCTACATTTTCCGGTACTTGGGGAGTTAGTGACGAAGATCTGTTAAATAAAGCGAACGAAACCTTCGAAAGCCTGCATCAACAGGGAAAACCGTTTTTTAGTCTGGTATTCAGCTCAAGCAATCATGATCCTTTTGAATTTCCGGAAGGTAAAATTCAGCTTTATGAACAGCCTCAGGCGACACGCAATAATGCGGCGAAATATGCCGATTACGCACTAGGCGAATTTTTCAAAAAAGCGAAACAGGCAAACTATTGGAAAGACACGGTGTTTATCATCATCGCAGACCATGATTCCCGGGTTAACGGGCAACAACTGGTACCTATTAAGCATTTTCATATTCCGGCTCTCGTTTTAGGGGCTGATATCGAACCTAAACGGGATCACCGATTAATCAGCCAGATCGACATACCGCCTACATTACTTTCATTAATCGGTATCAGCGGAGATTATCCGATGATAGGCTTTGATCTTACCAAAGCTGAAAATCCAAACCGGGCATTAATGCAATTTGATAAAAATCTTGCTTATATGCGTGATAACCGAGTTGCGATTTTGCAGCCGAATAAACCTGCGACAGGCTTTATTTACGATGAAAAAACAGGCGACCTAACCGCAGCAAGCATCCCTGAGAATATGGCAAAAGAAGCGTTAGCATATGCACTTTGGGGCAGTTACGCCTATAAAAACAAACTGTATAAAAGCGATTATCTGTTAAAAAAATAGTTGCTTATTAATCAGTTAAAAGTGCGGTGAAAACTAGACAAGATTTTAGCGCAACTTTACATATTACAAAAAGCCCTCAACAGGGCTTTTATGTTAATTTGTATGATTTAGTGTAGGACTGAAAATAATTTTATCGGCTTTCTGAATGTAATACAGACCCTAATATAGTGAATTTTATTCAATATAAAAATAATTTATGGTTTTGCTAAGAAAAAGAATCTTTGATGAGAATAATGGCGGAACGGACGGGACTCGAACCCGCGACCCCCTGCGTGACAGGCAGGTATTCTAACCAGCTGAACTACCGCTCCGTATTAGAATAATTGGCGGAATGGACGGGACTCGAACCCGCGATCCCCTGCGTGACAGGCAGGTATTCTAACCAGCTGAACTACCACTCCGCACAGGTGAGGCAAATAATAATGGTGAAAGGAGAATCCGTCAACTACTTTTTACAAAGAAATGTTTACTTGCTTAAATCGTAAACGAATTAAAACCCGCTAATTTTCAAATATACAACTACAAACGCTAATGCTGCGTTTCTTCATTAGAATCCGAACCAAGGCGTTTTTCCCACAGGCAATTATCCTTGCTTTTTTTATTAATTAATTTGATGTATTCAAGGTGTGCCTGTAATTCCTCGTCCGTAGGTTGTAACAGAGATAAATGATGCGCTACTTTATCCGCATTTTGCGCCAAAATATGTGCTTTAGCCGAATGAATATCGGCAAGTTCGGGCTCATTGTCGTCAAATAAACTTGTCTGGCCGCCCGTCATCACTAAATAAACATCACCCAGAATCTCAGCATCCAGCAATGCACCGTGAAGAACACGTTTGGTATTATCAATACCAAGACGGTCACAAAGGGCGTCTAAACTATTACGTTTGCCGGGATACATTTGACGGGCAAGCTGTAACGTATCGGTAACCGAGCAAATATCCGCCGTTTTAACGTCAATATGGTGTTTGCGAAATTCATAATCCATAAATCCCACATCGAAGGGCGCATTATGAATCAATAATTCGGCACCTTTGATAAAATCAATGAATTCCTGCGCGACTTCGGTGAAAACCGGTTTGTCCTCCAGCATTTCATCGGTAATACCATGTACTTTAATCGCCTCAGGGTCCACCAGTCGATCCGGTTTGATATAAAGATGCAGTTTTCTGCCCGTATATCGGCGATTAATCATTTCCACTGCGCCAATCTCAATGATGCAATGCCCTTCATAATGGGCGCCGAATTGGTTCATACCTGTGGTTTCCGTATCCAGCAATATTTGGCGATTTAAATCAATTTCAACTTTCATTTTCTTAAACTGTCTATTTATGGGGTTTTAGGTTATTATTCTTCGATGATTTTACAGATTGTATCAAATTATGCGTAAACAAATTGAAATTTTTACAGACGGATCTTGCCTGGGCAATCCCGGTGCCGGCGGCATTGGTGTCGTACTGCGCTATAAGCAGCATGAAAAAACCCTCTCGCAGGGATATTTTAAAACCACCAATAACCGCATGGAACTGCGCGCCGTGATAGAAGCGCTGAATCTATTAAAAGAGCCTTGCGCCGTTACATTGCACAGCGACAGCCAATATATGAAAAACGGCATTACTCAATGGATTTTTAACTGGAAAAAGAAAAATTGGAAAGCCAGTAACGGCAAACCGGTTAAAAATCAGGATTTGTGGATGGCGCTTGATAATGCCGTTCAGGCGCATACAATTGACTGGCGTTGGGTAAAAGGCCATTCCGGGCACCGAGAAAACGAACTATGCGACCAACTGGCAAAGCAAGGGGCGGAAAACCCAACCTTGGAAGACATCGGCTATCAGCCGGACTAAAACAAGATTAAACAAAAAGTGCGGTGAAAAATCACAAAATTTTCACCGCACTTTTAATTTTTTAAGGTTTTGTTATTAATCGTCCGCTTTTTTCAATAACTCGGCATGGGCTTTTTTCTGCGCTTTCATTTTTTCTTTAATTTCGCGACGTTCTTTTGAAAGATCCGCATTGCGAATCATGTAATCGTCCACACGGCCTTCATAGTCATCACGCATGTTTTCAATAATCGCGCGGATATCTTCAACGCTCATATCATTGGTAATATATTGACTTAAGTTGTCTAACAGAAGCACACGTTTTTGGTTATCGCGAATTTTACGGTCGTTATCGCCGATATCACGCAATAATTTATTTCTTAAACGGTATAAACGTACATATTCTAAAACGTCTTGGAATGATTGTTTGTTTACATTTTCCATAATCCTACTCTCTATAATTTAGGTTAAAGACTTAAAATCTCGTCACAATGTAGCCTGTTTTCTTCCCCTCGTCAAAGAGTTATATGGCTTTTTGTAAGTCAGATCAAATTTTTTCGGGAATTCATTAAAATTCGTTGCTTAGAATAGTGCAAGGTGATAAAAATAAGGGCACTATTTTTCAATTCTCATAACCAAATCAATTAGGAAGCAAAATCATGTCAAACGTATTTAATTTCAGTGCAGGACCTGCAATGATGCCGCCTGCCGTTCTGAAAAAAGCACAGGAAGAATTATTAAACTGGCAAGGTCAGGGAACGTCGGTGATGGAAGTAAGCCATCGCGGCAAATATTTTATGGAATTAATTACGCAGGCAGACAAAGATTTCCGTGAGTTATACAATATCCCCGAAAACTATAAAATATTATTCTTGCAAGGCGGGGCGCGCGGTCAATTTGCCGCCATTCCGATGAATTTAGCCAATAATAAAGGCAAAGCCCTCTATCTGAATACCGGTCATTGGTCTGCCACCGCGGCGAAAGAAGCCCGTAACTTTACAGAAGTGGACGAACTCAATATTACCGAACAAATTGACGGTTTAACCCGAGTCAATCGTTTGGATTTCAGTGATATCGCCGAACAATACGACTACGTACATTATTGTCCGAACGAAACTATTACCGGCGTTGAAATTAATGAAATCCCAAATGTCGGCAATGCCGTTTTAGTGGCGGATATGTCGTCAAATATTATGGCGCGCAAGCTGGATATCAGTAAATTTGGTATTATTTATGCGGGCGCACAAAAAAATTTAGGTCCGGCCGGTATTGTAATCGTAATTGTGCGCGAAGATTTAATCGGTCATGCGCGCAAAGCCACACCCTCAATCTGGAATTATGAAGTTCAGGCAAATGCGGATTCTATGATTAACACCCCGCCGACTTTTGCTTGGTATTTATGCTCGTTAGTCTTTAAAGATTTACTGGCAAACGGCGGTATTGATACCGTTGAAAAACGCAATGCTCAAAAAGCCGCATTGCTGTACGACTATTTAGATCAAACCGTTTTCTATCACAACACCATTGCTAAAGAAAACCGTTCCGTCATGAATGTAACCTTCACAACGGGCGATGACCAATTAAATGCAAAATTTGTTGCACAAGCCACCGAAGCGGGCTTGCAGGCGCTAAAAGGGCATAAAGTATTCGGCGGTATGCGCGCCTCAATTTATAACGCGATGCCGGTTGAAGGTGTTGAAGCCTTAATTGCATTTATGAAAAAATTCGAAGCGGAAAACGCTTAATCTTCATATATCCTAAAGGCGGGCTTGGTAGTCCGCCCGAATTTCAAAACAACCATCCCGAATAACCATAAAAGTGCGGTAGAAAATATGACATTTTTACAACAAGCCAACACTGGCGTGCAAGCTCTTTCTCCTTATCAAGCGGGCAAACCTATTGAAGAATTGGAACGTGAACTTGGCATTTCAAATATCATCAAACTAGCCTCTAACGAAAACCCGTTCGGTTTTCCGGAAAGCGCTAAAAAAGCCATTCAAAACCAACTGGATAACCTAACCCGCTATCCGGATTCAAACGGTTTTTCCTTAAAAGCCGCCATTGCTGAAAAATTTAATCTGCAACCGGAACAAATCACCTTGGGTAACGGTTCCAACGATCTAATCGAACTGATTGCCCACACTTTCGCCACAGAAGGTGACGAAATTATTTTTTCCCAATATGCTTTTATTGTATATCCGTTGATTACTAAAGCCATCAACGCCAAAGCACGCGAAATCCCGGCAAAAAATTGGGGTCATGATTTAGAGGCCTTTTTAGCGGCTATTAATGAAAAAACAAAATTAATTTTTATTGCCAACCCGAATAACCCTACCGGTAACTTTTTAACCGAAGCGGAAATCGACTCGTTTTTAGCCAAAGTGCCGCCGCATATTGTTGTAGCGTTAGATGAAGCCTATACCGAATTTACCGCAAAAGAAGAACGGGTGAATTCACTGGCGTTATTAAAAAAATACCCGAATTTAGTGGTATCCCGGAGCTTATCCAAAGCTTACGGGCTGGCAGGTTTGCGTATCGGTTTTGCCGTATCAAACCCGGAGATTGCCGGCTTGTTTAACCGGGTACGTCAGCCGTTTAATGTCAATAGTCTTGCCCTGGCGGCGGCGGAAGCGGTATTAAACGATGATGATTTCGTAGAAAAAGCGGCTGAAAACAACCGCCGAGAGCTAAAACGTTATGAAGAATTTTGCCAAAAATACGGTTTGCAATATATTCCGTCCAAAGGCAATTTCATTACCATTGATTTCCAACAACCCGCCGCACCGGTTTATGACGCTTTATTGCATGAAGGCGTGATCGTGCGCCCAATCGCCGGCTACGGCATGCCGAATCACTTGCGCATCAGTATCGGATTGCCTGAAGAAAACCAGCGTTTGTTTGATGCGCTAATTAAAATTTTAAATCTGAAGTAATACAAGGGGTATTTACCCCTGTTAAAACCCATAAACAAGGCAAACAGAATATTTAATGGAAAAACTCACTCTTACTCCTATTTCTCACGTAGAAGGTACTGTCAATTTACCGGGCTCAAAAAGCCTGTCAAACCGTGCTCTGCTTTTAGCCGCATTAGCAAAAGGCACAACCCGGGTCACCAATCTGTTGGACAGCGACGACGTCCGCCATATGTTAAACGCCTTAAAACAATTAGGTGTAAATTACAGCCTTTCCGAAGACAAATCCGTTTGTGAAGTTCAGGGTTTAGGTAAAGCTTTTGCATGGCAAAACGGTTTAGCACTGTTTTTAGGCAATGCGGGTACGGCAATGCGCCCCTTAACTGCGGCGCTTTGCCTTGCTAATGCCGATTCGGTACCGGCGGAAATTATCCTGACCGGTGAGCCGCGCATGAAAGAGCGCCCCATAAAGCATTTAGTTGACGCCCTGTTACAAGCCGGCGCCGATGTGCAGTATCTTGAACAGGAAGGCTATCCGCCGCTTGCTATCCGTAATACGGGCTTAAAAGGCGGTAAAGTAAAAATCGACGGCTCCGTTTCTTCGCAATTTTTGACCGCACTTTTAATGGCGGCGCCTATGGCGGAACGGGATACCGAAATTGAAATTATCGGCGAACTTGTATCAAAACCCTATATTGATATTACACTGAACATGATGAAAATTTTTGCAGTAGATGTAGATAATCAGAATTATCAGCGTTTTGTCGTTAAAGGAAATCAACAATATCAATCGCCGAATATCTTTCTGGTGGAAGGCGATGCCTCATCGGCGTCTTATTTCCTGGCGGCCGGGGCGATTAAAGGCAAAGTCAGAGTTACCGGTGTCGGCAAAAACAGTATTCAGGGCGACCGCTTATTTGCTGAAGTCTTGGAAAAAATGGGGGCTAAAATCACCTGGGGCGAAGATTATATCGAAGCCGAACGAGGTGAATTGAACGGTATTGACATGGATATGAACCATATTCCTGACGCCGCCATGACGATTGCCACTACCGCCCTTTTCGCCCAAGGTGAAACGGTAATCCGCAATATTTACAACTGGCGGGTAAAAGAAACGGATCGTTTGAGCGCCATGGCAACGGAATTGCGTAAAGTAGGCGCCGAAGTTGAAGAAGGAGAAGATTTTATTCGAATTCAACCTCCGGCGTCGGATCAGTTCAAGCATGCGGAAATCGAGACTTATAATGATCACCGTATGGCGATGTGTTTTGCTTTAGTCGCGCTTTCAAACACCGCGGTTACTATTTGCGATCCAAAATGTACGGCAAAAACATTCCCGACCTTTTTCGATGAATTTTCCGCCATTGCAACAGTATAAAAACAGGGCGTATGATGAAAAAATGGCTTTTAACCGCGATTAGCGGCGTATTCTTAACCGCTTGTGGCTCAAGTTCAAAAAGTGGAAACGACTTAAAATACATTGCTTATCAAGATCTAGACGGCAAAACGCAGCAAGTTGCTTTTTTAAAAACGTTATCAACAGAGAACAACGCTGATCCGAAAACCTCAATTAGCGGAGAAGCATTACAAAAAGCCAAATTCGGCAATTTGGATACCCATCAAAAAATAGGCGATATTTATACTATTTACGATGCGCAAGCAAACCCGATGAATGTAATTTTTGTTATTCCAAGCCGGGGAAAATCCTTTAGCCCGCACAAAGCGGATGATATGGCGCAGCTTGCGAAAGAAAAATCCTTTGATTTTTACGAATTCGGTAAAGCACGTATCGCCCATAGCCAATTCTCCGCTAAATCCGCTATTTGCCGGGATTATAAAGCGAAATCCGGCGTAGATGTGAAAATCGCTACCACCTATTACCTGGATTCCGGCGGGGAAAACTACTTGGCAACACTCGTCGGTGCGCAAGCCAGCCGAAAAAACGGAGAAATCCGAAAATTCACCTATTCGCCGAGCTTTAATATTGATAATAAAAAATTGCAGGAACAAATTCAGCGGGAAGTTAGCTCTCACGGCGAAAAAGTGGCAAAAAGCAATGTGATTGAAAAACTAAGCGTATTGGAAAACATTGTTTGCCGATAATCGCCTTGTCGCTACCATGTGCAACCCTCTGAAGTCACGCCGTAGCCTAGGGTTTCCGCATAAATATAACATCATTTTCGCGCCCACCTTTACGGGGGAGCTGTCGCGTAGCGACTGAGGGAGGGTATTTTCCCCCTCCGCCTTTCAGGCACCTCCCCCGACTTCGCGGGGGAGGGAAAGTAACGTTTCGCACCTTCGCCGCTTGGCACTATAATGTCACAACCCTCTGAAGTGGCGTCGTAGCCTAGGGTTTCCGCATAAATATAACATTATTTTCGCGTCCACCTTTACGGAAGGAGCTGTCGCGTAGCGACTGAGGGGTATTTTCCCCCTCCGCCTTTCAGGCACCTCCCCCGACTTCGCGGGGGAGGGAGCCACTGTGTAGTGGTCAACTAATTTAACAGTCTCCGATAAGTTGTTTTTGCTAAAATCGGAGATAGACCTTGATTATAGCTATGTGGGCGAATGTGATTATAATACATCACATATTCTCTCACATCATTTACAGCACTTTCAAAATCACTATAACCACCTTTCAGCATCCATTCATATTTAAAACTCCGAAACCAACGCTCCATCGGCGCATTGTCCCAACAGTTACCACGACGGCTCATACTTTGTGTAAGCCCATGTTTCTTAACTGAATCAGTAAAGATTTCACTGCCATAAATACTACCTTGGTCTGAATGGAACAACATTCGCTCCGTGCGTTCAATATTCAGCATCGCATGATTCAGTGCATCTTTAACCAGCTCACTATCATGATAGCGACTTAGCTTCCAACCGACGACTTGACGATTTAATAAATTAATTACCACGGCTAAATAGCACCATATCCCATTGATTTTTATATAGGTCGTGTCACCACATAGCACGGTCGTTTGGCTATCAGGCGTAAATTCTCGACTTAGTATATTCTCAAAAACTTGACTGTTTCCTTTACTAGGATTGCGCCATTTTTGCGGTTGCTTACTAAATAATCCTTGCTTATTCATTAACTTACGAATTAAATACAACCCCACAAAAATACCTTTCTCTTTCAAATGCGATTGAATCGTTCGTTTGCCTGCTGAACTTCGGCTTGCATCAAAAATTGCCTTGATTTCAACGGCTAAAGCTGTGTGTTTCGCTGGCTTTTTGGCAGTGCGCAAATGGGCGTAGTAAGCACTTTCAGACACGCTAAATAGTTCACATAACCGGTTGATTCCTCGCGATTTTAACGTCGTAATGACTTGGTATTTTTGTTTTCGAGTGACATTAAAATCGCTGTAGCCTTTTTTAAAATGGCCTTATCTTCTTCAAGTTCTTTAATACGATTTTCAAGTTCTCGAATTCGTTGTTGTTCTGGGCTAATTGGCTTTGAACCAGCTAAAACGTAACCTTGTTGCTCCGCTTGAACTTGACTTATCCAGCGACGAAGTGCTGTTTCACCCACACCTAACTCTCGGCAAGCTTGAGAAACCGAATATCCTCGTTCAATCACTAATTTTACTGCTTCAGCTTTATATTCTGCGCTAAATGTTCTTCTCATAATATTTCCTCATTTGTGATGTTATTTTACCACTTATTAAGGACTGCGGAATTAGTCTACCACTACACTGTCATAATTATAAATGATGAACAGTTAGCCTATTTTTATTTACTGATTAACAATATTGAGAGGAACCCGACTGAATTTTAAAAACATCAGAATAAACCAAATAATACTTACCGCACCGAGAACCGCCCCCACATAACCGATATTTGCCAAACCTAAATGTTGCATAACCTGATTACCAATTAAGGCGCCGCCGCCGATACCGATATTATAAATGCCCGAATAAATGGCTGTTGCCACATCAGTAGCGTCCGGAGCTAGTTGCAGTACCTTCATCTGCATTGCCAGACTGAGTGCCGAAATTGCAACGCCCCAAATGAAAACCAATGCGAATATCGCACCGGATATGCCGCTAACCCCGTATAAACAAATCAATGCCAAAGTTAAAATAGCTACGGAACTCAGTAAAAACTTAATTGGCGCAATACGATAAAGCCGGCTGAACAAAACACTGGCAACCACGCCGGACACACCGAAAATCAACAACACGGCAGTTGCCTTATTAGCCGAAACCCGGCCGATTTGAATCATAAAAGGTTCAATATAACTATAAGCGGTAAAATGCGCAGAAATCACTAAAATAGTGAAAATATACAGTGTAATCAGCATTGGCCGGCGAGCAAGTACCGGTAAACTTTTTAATGAACCGGCGTTTTGACTCGGAATTTTTGGCAATAAGCGAACAATTAAAATTAAAATCAGCGCGGCAAAAACACCAATTAAAGTGAATGTTGTACGCCAGCCGAATGCCTGACCGATAATCCGCCCTAAAGGCAGCCCCAATACCATTGCCAGGGAGGATCCTAACGCTAATAGACCTAAAGCTTGGGTTTTCTTATTTTTCGGTGCAATACGAATAGTTAAGGCAGCTGTAATCGACCAAAAAATAGAATGCGTTAACGCTACTCCGGCACGAGCGATCAATAGCACTTCATAATTCCAAGCAAATGCGGAAAGAATATGACTCGCAATAAATAAAATAAACAGACTGATTAGTAAACGGCGACGTTCCAGCCTTGCCGTCATCAGCATACACGGTAAAGAACATAAGGAAACAATCCAGGCATAGATAGTAATCATCAGCCCCGTGTTTGAGACCGGCATTTGGAAACTATCGGCTATATCACTAAGTAATGCCACCGGCACAAATTCCGTGGTATTAAATACGAATGCGGCAAACGCCATAACAATCACACGGAAATATTCAACACGATTAACCAGTTTTCTATTTAGCATTTAATTAAATTTGTCCTTAATAAAATTTCTTAATTGATGACGAAAGTCTTTATTGATTTCTATTTTATATTGCGGTGAAGTGCAATCATCAAAGAAACGAATTGGTAACGTTAGCTGCTTATATTGCGCATCATTCACACCGATATTTACCATGGCATCACATTTCATGGTTTGTAAATCCGCATATCCTCTGCCCTTTAGAATCAAATCTTCGGTCTGCAGTAACATATTATCAATGTGCAAATTCCGCCCTCGCCAACGAAATTGAGCATTATACTGAATAAACCCCGTTTCTAAATTCTTTAACTTGCCTTCATCATAATTAATAGGAAGGTATTGTCCGATTAACGATAATAAATTCACGCCTTTTAATTTGCCGTTTAATACATTAAGGTTGAAATCCCCGATGGTCGGTTGCTCTTCACTCAAATACAATTCGGCGGTAACATCACTTTTGCCTGAAAGCAAAACCGGCAATTTTAAAATACCTAACAGGGTTTCCAACGGGAAAAATTCGGTTTTAAACCGTATTATGCTGTTTTGAGGATTAACAGACCGAACATCAATCATTGAATTACAATAATTACAAATTGATGAGGTTAAATTCACTAAATAACCCTGCGGGTTAATACCGGACGCCAGCCACTCGCCCTGAACCCGACCTAAATTTTCATTGTTCAGTTTGAGATTTTCTGCGGAAAATTCGTAATTTTCTACCGCACTTTGTTGTGTCGTCAGATAAATTTTATCGGCGGTTAAGGTAAATTGTTTATTATCGGAATAAGTCAATTCATTTAAATCCACACTTGCATTGGTGTCTTTCAATGCGATTCCCCGCGTTAATAACTTAAAGGTCGTGGCAAAATGCAAATTATCATTACTAGGGTTTTTCGCCGTTAAATTCAGCTCATATAACCATTGATTATTTCCGCCGTCTAATACTTCTTTAGTTTTAAAAAAATGTAACAAATTCTCAAGACGATTGAGATAGAGTGCGGCGGGTTTTAAGGAAAAATTGAGCGAATACAACACCGGCGGAGATTGAGGTTCTGAGCGAATTTCACCGTCGTTAAAGCGCATATTACTGATTTTAAAATCACCCAACAGTAAGGAGGCGCCGGAAAATTCCGCCGCCACCTGCTCAAAAGCGACGAGGCGGGACGATTCGGGAACAAGATAACGCACTTTATTGGCGGTTAATGTCGGATGCGGTAAAAAACTGAAATCAAGGCTATTCACCTTGATTCCTTGCTTTTGCAGTAAAGTAAGTAATTGAGTTTCAGCCTTATTTTTCTGCCCGTAAAGAAAAGCCAATAAGGCAAAAATCCCTACTAATACGGCGACACTCAATTTCTTCGACATAACAAACCTACTCGTCTTGATTTATACGGCTTGCGACCGCACTTTGCTGATTTTTATATTTTGCGTCCCGCCGACGATTATAAGGGCGGGCGGCATGATTGCTTAAAATCTCAAAACTCAATGCGCCGATAATCATATTCGGACGCAACGCTAAAGGTAATTTCCCGGAATTGTAAAATTCCAATACGATTCTACCCTCCCAACCCGGGTCAATACGATGTGCCGTTACATGAACCATCAACCCCAAACGCGCTAAAGAAGAACGACCGTCTAACCAGCCGATAATATTATCCGGTAATCTCACACTTTCCAAAGTAGTCGCCAACGCTAATACGCCCGGATGCAAAAAGAAGGGTTCGTCATCCCGAATAATGATTTCATCGCTCATTACCCGATCCAATTGCGCACTCACTTCTTCTCTCGGGCCGCTTACATCAATATAAGGTGCCGAATAATCGCGAAAAACCCGAAATGAATTACCTAAACGCAAATCAATAGTCGCACCGTTTATTTTTTCATTACCCGGGCGAGGCGTAATTTCAATAATACCTTCATCCAGATAACGTTCAATGTCCGTGTCACATAATCTCATATCAATATCCTTTTACTTGCGGCCTAACAAATGTAGAATTTGTGCTTTTAACATATTGATTGCAATACGGTTTTTACCGCCACGCGGAATAATAATATCCGCATATTGTTTAGAGGGTTCAATAAATTGCAAAAACATCGGTCGCACGGTTTTGCGGTATTGTTCAATGACGGATTCCAAAGAACGACCGCGTTCTTCCATATCCCGTTTTAAGCGACGAATAAAACAAATATCCAACGGCGCGTCAACGAATAAGGACAGGCTTAATTCATTACGTACACGTTCATCGGTTAACAGCAAAATCCCTTCTAAAATAATGACTTTTTTAGGAGTAAAATGCGTCACTTCTTTCATGCGGGTGTGTTCTACATAGCTGTATTGGGGAATATCCACGGATTTACCGGCTTTTAATGCGCGCAAATGTTCAAGCAGCAAATCTCTATCCATTGAATTCGGATGGTCGTAATTGGTTTGGGTACGGGTAGCAAAATCTAAGTGACTTTGATCTTTATAATAACAATCTTCGGAAATAATACTGATATCGTCGCTACCCACCTGATCTCGCAACTCGCGATGCACCGTAGAGGCAATTAAACTTTTACCCGATGCGGAAGCACCGGCAATGGCAATAATAATGCAAGATGAATTTGCTGAATCTGACATGGAAAATTCCTAAAACACGATAAAAATTAATGCAAATTATAAAGAAAATTTCATTTTATTTACAGTTATTTAAAGCTTTTCAACAGATAAACGCCATCAATATCTGAATTTGTGAACCATCTCACGGTATGACACCTACAAATCGAGTAGAATTTCCCTTGTTAAATAACATGATAGCCTCATGTTGTATTTCTCCTACCTAATTATAAAGAGGCCTAACAATGAAAATTAAAAAAATTTCTCTTGCTATTTCCACCGCACTTTTAGGTGCCGGTTTAATGTTTAGCGCACAAGCAAATGCCAAAGGTCGCCTTGTGGTGTATTGCAGCGCTACAAATGAAATGTGCGAAGCGGTAACCAAATCATTCGAAAAACAATATGACGTAAAAACCGCATTTATCCGTAACGGTTCCGGCAGTACCTTTGCAAAAATAGAAGCGGAAAAAAACAACCCGCAAGCGGACGTTTGGTACGGCGGTACTTTTGACCCGCAGGCACAAGCCGCCGAAATGGGATTGTTAACCCCTTACCGTTCAAAAAATATTGATGACGTTATGCCTCGCTTCCAGGATCCGGCAAAAATTAAAGGCAACTATGCCTCTGCAATTTACATGGGGATCTTAGGTTTTGGCGTGAATACCGAACGTTTGAAAAAATTAGGCATTAATGAAGTGCCGAAATGCTGGAAAGACTTAGCGGATCCGCGTCTTAAAGGCGAAATCCAAATTGCCGACCCGCAAAGTTCAGGTACGGCTTATACGGCAATCGCCACTTTCGTTCAACTTTGGGGCGAAGATCAAACCTTTGAATTCTTCAAAAAATTACATCCGAATATTTCACAATACACCAAGTCCGGTATTACGCCGTCTAACAGTACCGCTCGCGGCGAAGCGACCGTCGGTATCGGTTTCTTACATGATTATGCAGTTCAAAAAGCCGCCGGCGCACCGATTGAGATGATCGTGCCTTGCGAAGGTACAGGCTATGAATTAGGCGGTTTAAGTATTATTAAAGGTGCCCGTAACATGGATAATGCGAAACTATTCGTTGACTACGTATTATCTAAAGAAGGTCAGGAAGTTGCCTGGAGAAAAGGTAACTCTCACCAAACCTTAACCAATATCAAAGCGGAACAATCACCAACCGCCTTTGATCCGACAAAATTAAATTTAATTAATTACGACTTCGAAAAATACGGCGCAAGCGACGAACGCAAACGCTTAATCGAAAAATGGGTCCAAGAAGTGAAACTCGCCAAATAAATAATTACAAAATATTTTATTTTCTGACCGCACTTTTATCTAAAGTGCGGTTTAATTTCCCTTTATTTTAAAAGGAAACACTATGAAAATCTCAAAAATTGCGTTATCGCTTTCTACGGTGTTATTAGGAAGTTTGATGTTCAGTCAAAATGTAGCCGCCGATACCGGGCGTTTAGTGGTTTATTGTTCCGCCCAAAATACGATGTGTGAGCAGGAAACCTTGGCTTTCGAGAAAAAAACAGGCATAAAAACCAGTTTTATCCGCGGCGGTACGGGTTCTATTTTAGCTAAAATTGATGCTGAAAAAGCCAATCCGCAAGGCGATGTGTGGTATGGCGGTACGCTTGATCCCCATAGCCAAGCCGGCGAAATGGGCCTGCTCGTACCCTATAAATCACCGAATTTACAATATATTCCCGATGAGCTGAAAGATCCCGCCAAAGTAAAAGGCAATTATTCATCAGCTATTTATTTAGGGGTATTAGGCTTTGGCGTGAATACCGAACGTTTGGCAAAACTCAAAATCCCGGTGCCGAAATGCTGGAAAGACTTAACCGATCCGCGTTTGAAAAATGAAATCCAAGCGGCGGATCCGCAAAGTTCCGGCACCGCCTACACCGCGTTGGCTACTTTCATACAACTTTGGGGAGAAGAGCAAGCTTATGTGTACTTGAAAGAATTACACAAAAACGTGTCGCAATATACCAAGTCAGGTAACACTGCAACACGTAACACCGCACGCGGCGAAGCGTCAATAGGTATCGGTTTCTTACATGAACATTCTCTGGAAAAAGAGAAAGGCGCGCCTGTTGAACTTATCGTACCTTGCGAAGGTACAGGTTATGAAATTGGCGGTGTAAGCATTATCAAAGGTGCGCGTAACCTTGAAAATGCGAAGAAATTCGTGGATTGGGCATTATCTAAAGAAGCGCAGGAACTTTCCTGGCAAAAAGGTGAAACTCACCAGATTTTAACCAATAGCCAGGCAAAACAATCGCCTTATGCACTGGATTTTAAATCCATCAATTTAATCAACTATGATTTTGATAAATACGGCTCAAGTGACTTGCGTAAACGTTTGATTACCAAATGGGTGGATGACGTGAAATTGGCAAAATAAGCCTGATTTCGACCGCACTTTACACTATCTCGGGCGTAGCAATGCGCCCCATTATTACCCTAAAAATTGCGAGAGGTTGTATGAATTCCGCAAAAATTCCTTTTATACAGACGGCAAATTTCTGGATATTGTTATCCGCACTTGCCTTTTTAATTCTGCCTTCTCAGGCACTTGACTACGGTTTGTTGGAAAGTACCGCCGACGAATTTTACGATGCTATGGGCTGGTCTTCCCTTAACCTGACAATGTTATGGTTTCTGCCGTTACTCGGTTTTTTGCTTACGCCGCGACTCGGTTTATCCGCTACCGCGCAAGCTAAAGCCGAATTAGGCTTAGTGGCTTTCACCACATTATTCGCTTTTGTCAGCGCCACCGTTTATAAAGTGTCCATGGGTTATTCGGTGATCATACTGTTAGCGTCGCTGACTGCGCTTGCCACCTTTGCTCTGGCAAAACTGAAAATAATGCAGGGCGATAAATTTATTATCGCCTCACTGTTAGCCATTATCCTGTTGATTTTCTTCTTTATTGTGTACCCGACCGTAGCGATTTTAATCTCCATGTTCTACGACGGCGACACTTTCACGCCGCAGCAAGTGTTACGCATTTTAAGTCAAAGCTACATTATCCGCGTTATCACCAACTCGCTTGCGTTATCCGGCTTTGTTGGAGTTGTTTCCACCATTTTCGGCTTGGCATTTGCGCTTTACACCACCCGAATTGCAAAACGTACCGCATTTATCGGTAAAATTTTCTCGATTTTACCTATCGTTACACCGCCGTTTGTTGTCGGTTTAGGGGTAACTTTAATGCTTGGTCGCTCAGGTTATGTAACGGAATTTTTATCCGATAATTTCGGTTTTACCAACCAAAACTGGCTCTACGGTTTTAACGGTATCGCTATTGCGCAAATTCTCGCTTTTGCACCGATTTCATTTATGATTTTAGACGGCGCATTGAAATCCATTCATCCGTCTATTGAAGAAGCGTCTTACACCTTGCGTGCAAACCGTTATCAAACTTTCTATAACATCATTTTCCCGCTGCTCCGCCCTGCTCTGGCGAATTCGTTTTTAATCGTATTTGTACAATCGCTCGCAGACTTTAGTAACCCATTGGTTTTAGGCGGCAGCTTCGACGTAATCGCGACCCAAATCTATTTCTATATTGCAGGTTCACAGCTTGATTACGCATCGGCAAGTACATTAGGTTCAATGTTGCTGATCTTCTCATTGCTGATTTTCATCGTACAGTATATGTGGATAGGTAACCGTTCTTATGTGACGGTTTCGGGCAAATCTTACCGCGGCGACGTACAGGATCTGCCGGGCGGTTTAAAATGGACTATTATCGGCATGCTCGCATTCTGGGTAATTTTCAACCTGGCGCTGTACGGTAGTATTTTCTACGGTAGTTTCACCGTGAACTGGGGGGTGGATTACACCTTAACTACTCGCAATTATCAGCTTATGTTCGGACAAGGCTTTAGTGACGGTGCATGGCCATCACTGCTGAACACCATGCTTTACGCCGGTATTGCCGCACCGTTAACCGCACTTTTCGGCTTGCTGATTGCTTACATCGTGGTACGCAAAGATTTCCAAGGCAAAAAAACATTAGAATTTTTGACTATGCTCTGTTTTGCCGTGCCGGGTACGGTTGCCGGGGTATCCTACATTCTGGCCTTTAACAACGCCCCGATGTACATTACCGGTACCGGCGTCATTATCATTATTTCTATGGTAATGCGCGATTTGCCAATCGGTATGCGCGCCGCTATCGCAGGTTTAGGGCAACTGGATAAATCTCTTGACGAGGCCTCTCTCTCACTGAAAGGCAGTTCCTTTAAAACCATTTGGTATATCGTTTTCCCATTGTTGAAACCGGCGTTGTTATCCGCATTAGTAACCAGTTTCGTGCGTGCCATGACAACCGTAAGCGCAATTATCTTCTTGGTAACGGCGGATACCCGCGTTGCAACCGCCTATATTCTGAATCGCGTAGAAGACGGTGAATACGGTGTCGCTATCGCTTACGGTTCAGTCCTCATCATCGTGATGATGGCTATCATCCTGTTCTTCGACTGGATTGTGGGCGACACCCGTATTTCCCGCTCCAAAGCAAAAAAAATGAATTAAAAGTGCGGTCAAAAAAACATAAATTTCGTAGGGTGGGATGTTATCTCACCACAAAAATAAAAATGGTGGGGCTTATCCCACCCTATATAGGCAGTACAATATTATGACAAATCAAAACGACAATTTTTTAGTATTAAAAAACATCAACAAAACCTTTGGCAAATCCGTGGTTATTGATGATTTAGATCTTGTTATCAAACGCGGAACCATGGTCACGCTGTTAGGGCCTTCCGGTTGTGGTAAAACTACCATTTTGCGTTTAGTCGCTGGTCTTGAAAATCCGACGTCCGGTCAGATTTTTATTGACGGCGAAGACGTCACCAAATCGTCCATCCAAAATCGCGATATCTGTATCGTGTTCCAGTCCTACGCCTTATTTCCGCATATGTCTATCGGCGATAACGTAGGTTACGGTTTACGCATGCAGAATATTGCTAAAGAAGAACGTAAACAACGCATTAGAGAAGCTCTCGAACTAGTGGACTTAGCCGGTTTTGAGGACCGCTTTGTCGATCAGATTTCAGGCGGTCAACAACAACGTGTTGCCTTGGCACGCGCTTTAGTGCTCAAACCAAAAGTCTTATTATTCGACGAACCTTTAAGTAACCTGGATGCTAACCTGCGCCGTTCAATGCGTGAGAAAATTCGCGAATTACAACAAAGTCTAAGTATTACTTCACTTTACGTTACCCACGACCAAACCGAAGCCTTTGCCGTATCCGATGAAGTTATTGTGATGAATAAAGGGAAAATCGTGCAAAAAGCGCCGGCGAAAGAATTGTATCAACAACCGAATTCGCTGTTCCTTGCGAATTTCATGGGTGAAAGCAGTATTTTCAACGGTCAATTGCAAGGAAACCAGGTAACCTTAAACGGCTATCAATTTACACTACCGAATGCGCAGCAATTCAACCTGCCGAACGGCGATTGCCTGGTGGGGATTCGTCCGGAAGCGGTAACCTTAAAAGAAACCGGCG
Source organism: [Mannheimia] succiniciproducens MBEL55E (assembly GCF_000007745.1). Taxonomy (GTDB): domain Bacteria; phylum Pseudomonadota; class Gammaproteobacteria; order Enterobacterales; family Pasteurellaceae; genus Basfia; species Basfia succiniciproducens. The sequence continues at coordinate 1,582,701 of NC_006300.1, forward strand.
AGCCGTCTCAACAATGTTCAATTAAAACCGCCGTTTACATGGGCAACCATTGGGAAATTGTAGCGGACTGGGCGGGTCAAGATTTGCTCATTAACGCCAACCCGGAAGTATTCAATCCGGAACAAAAACAGGCTTATGTACACTTGTCCTCCCACGGCGTGTTCTTACTCAAAAAAGAATAACCTAATCCTAAAATAAAAAGTGCGGTGAAAATTTCAAAACTTTTGAAAAAATCACCGCACTTTTTTATCTCCAAAAGCCTTAACCAATCACAGAATAAACTTTGAATTTATTGGTTTGCGCCAATACCTTATGCCCGCCGAAATACTCATCCAATAAATCGGGATAAGGCAGGAAAGCATTGGCAACAATACGCAATTCGCCACCGGGCACTAAATGCCATTTCGCATTACTAATCAACTCCCGGACCGCACGATAAGCGGTATCAATACCGTCATGAAACGGCGGATTGGAAATAATTAAATCAAATTTACCTTCCACATGAGAAAAGACGTCGCTTGCCAGAACCTGCCCGCTCAACTTGTTTTCAAGCAGTGTTCGCTCCGCCGAAGCAAGCGCCATTGCATGAATATCGGTCATCGTTACCTTAGCCGGCGGATTTTTCAATTTAATCATAGAGCCGATAACCCCGGCGCCACAGCCTAAATCCAGCACATCCCCGCGAATATTATCCTTTACTGTGGAAAGCAGTAGCTGAGTGCCGACATCCAACTCATTTGCGCTGAATACACCCGGTAAACTATAAACGATTAACTCGCCTAATTGCGGACTGCGGTAAGTTTTCCAAAAATTTTCAAGCTCAAAGTTCGGCTGCTTTTGCAAAGTAAAATGATATAATCCGCATCGGCGAGCGCTGTCAATTTTGCCGATATCACCAAAATGAGCCAGCATTTTTTCCGCCGACCGCACACCGCTTCGGTTCTCGCCGATGATCAGCACTTCCTGTCCGACGGGGGCGTTTGCCAGCAACTGCATTAACTGGAACTGCACTTCCTGCTTATTTTTCGTCCAATAATAAACAATTAAATCGGCCCTTCCTGTAAAAATTACGGAAAAATCCACCGCACTTTTTCCCTGAATCTGATTCACATAATCAAAATACCATGACCATATTTTCACCGACCGGCATTGAGATTGAATTTTTTGCGGAAAATCGTCATTCACCCCACCAGCCAATAAAACGCTTTTATCGGCAAAAAGCGGCAAATGACGTTCCAGCACCTGGCTTTCAAGAGAAATCATTTTGGAAAATTCCTAGCAGATAAGTTAAAATAAAAGAGCTTCATTATATAAGAAATCAACCCTTAAACAAAACGAAGAGTTTATTATGCCGGTTTAAACTTATTCTCAAGGTTCGGATTGGATTGATAACATATCGCCGATAATCCGACTAATAACCACAATTTAATTTTACGGGAAAAAAAAGTGAATCGACGGGATCATCTTTTACAGGAATTGGGGATTACTCAATGGCAATTACGTCGTCCTGACGTATTGAAAGGGGCGATAAATATCGCCGTGGAAGAACATATTCGCCTGCTGGTTATTGCCGAATGCACATTAAGTGCCCGTGATTTTTTTATTCAAGATGTGCTACGTAGCGCCGAAATCAAGCTACAAGATTGTTTATTTTTGACTTTTTCGCAGGCGGCGCATTTGACGGTGCAGCATCCCGTTAATTATTGGTTATTATCTGATGAACAAGGGATAATCGAGCAAACTTTGACATTTTGTACGTTACAAAATTCTCTTTGGCAAACGCCGGATTTGCCGCGATTAAAGCTGGATCGGCGCGCAAAACAAGCCCTTTGGAAACAAATTCAAACTTCGTTATAAATTATGACTGAAATTTCACCAATTCAGGCAGAGGATTTCGATCGCCTGTTTGAAATCGAACAAGCGGCGCATTTAGTGCCATGGTCAATGGGTACGCTGCAAAACAATCAGGGGGAACGCTATCTTAATCTTAAGAGCTCCGTTCAAAATCATATTGCGGGCTTTGCTATATGCCAAACCGTGTTGGATGAGGCGACTTTATTTAATATTGCTATTGACCCCGTTTGTCAGGGGCAAGGAATCGGCAAAGCCCTATTAAGTGAGCTGATTAAGCGGTTACGGGAAAAAAATGTGGCGACTTTGTGGTTGGAAGTACGGGAGTCAAATCAAACGGCTAAACGACTTTATGACCGATTAGGTTTTAATGAAGTGGATATTCGTAAAAATTATTACCCTACTCCCGACGGCGGCAGGGAAAATGCCATTGTAATGGCGTTATATTTATAACGTACATAAAAAAACTGCGGTATTTTTTACCGCAGTTTTTTATTAGTAAAGCTTGAGATTATTTAGCGTAACGTTTGAACACTAATGTAGCGTTCGTACCGCCGAAACCAAAGCTGTTTGACATCACGGTTTGTAAACCTGCATTTTCTTTTGTTTCGGTAACGATATTTAAACCTTCGGCCTGCTCGTCTAATGTTTCGATGTTAATGCTTGGGGCGATAAAGTCGTTGTGTAACATTAATAACGTATAAATCGCTTCGTGCGCACCAGCCGCACCTAACGAGTGACCTGTCATGGATTTTGTTGAAGAAATTGCCGGTTTAGCTTCACCAAATACATTTCTGATTGCGCCTAATTCTTTCACGTCACCAACCGGTGTTGAAGTACCGTGAACGTTGATATAGTCGATCGGCGTATCAATATTCGCCATCGCTTGTTTCATGCAACGTTCCGCACCTTCGCCGCTTGGCGCTACCATGTCGTAACCGTCTGAAGTCGCGCCGTAGCCTACGATTTCCGCATAAATTTTTGCACCGCGGGCAAGAGCGTGTTCTAATTCTTCAACAACAACAACCGCACCGCCGCCGGCAATAACGAAACCGTCACGATCCGCATCATAAGCGCGAGACGCTTTTTCCGGGGTTTCATTATATTTGGTTGAAACGGCACCCATTGCATCGAATTGTGCCGCTCCTTCCCAGGATAATTCTTCCGCACCGCCTGCGAAAACAATATCTTGTTTACCTAATTGAATTAACTCAAAGGCATTACCGATACAATGTGCCGAAGTTGCACAAGCGGAACTGATAGAATAGTTAACGCCTTTAATTTTGAACGGAGTTGCCAAACAAGCGGAAACACTTGAAGACATGGTTTTAGTTACCGCATAAGGACCAATTGCTTTAACACCACGGGAACCGCGTGCCGCATCGGCCGCTTTCACCTGATAATGCGCCGAACCGATACCGGCACCGATAACAAGACCCGTACGCTCATTAGAAACCTGATCTTCGCTAAGACCTGCATCTTCAATAGCTTCTTTCATTGACAGGTAGGCATAAGCGGCGGCATCACCCATAAAACGATAAATTTTACGATCAATTAATTCGGCAGGATTTAACTTAACTGTTCCGGCGACATGGCTACGCATACCCATTTCTACAAAACTCGGTACGATTTCAATTCCTGATTTACCTGCTTTTAAAGAAGCTAAAACTTCTTCTTTATTATTACCGATGCTTGAAATTACACCAAAACCTGTAATCACTGCTCTTTTCATTATTTTTTCCTTATCTGTTCAAGAGAAACATTGAAATATTTCAACTTACATTTGTTAGCTGAAAGCTAATTTACTATGAATATAAAATATTGCAAGTATTAATTTTAACATACGACCAGTAAACAAAAAATCGCTAATTCGCGCCATTTTGGTATTCATTCCGATTTAAGCGTATCATAAGAGCTTATGAAGTAAGAAATAAAGGAAATTTGTCTCTATGTTGAAAGTTACCACCGCCCATATTCATTTTAATCGGGACAATACGCCCGTTTCGGAGCAATTTGATGATATTTATTTTTCAACCGCAGACGGACTTGAAGAAAGCCGCTATGTTTTTCAGGAAGGCAATAATTTATGGCGACGCTGGTTACAATTCGGCGAAAATCATTTTGTTATCGCGGAAACCGGATTCGGCACCGGATTAAACTTTTTGGCGGTTACCGCATTATTCAGAGAATTCCGGACGCAATATCCCGACAGCCCGTTAAAACGGTTGTTTTTTATTTCATTTGAAAAATATCCTATGAGTTGTGCCGATTTAAGATCGGCTCATCAGGCTTATCCGCAATTTAATTCCCTTGCCGAACAACTGCGACAAAACTGGTTACAACCCATTGTCGGTTGTTATCGTTTTCATTTTGAAGAAACCGTATTGGATCTATGGTTCGGTGATATTGCGGACAATCTGCCCCAACTCGGCGATTACATGGTAAATAAAATAGACGCCTGGTTTTTAGACGGTTTTGCACCGAGCAAAAATCCTGAAATGTGGAACGAAAATTTATATAAACAAATGTTCCGCTATACCAAACCGGCAGGCACGTTCGCTACCTTTACGGCGGCAAGTGCGGTGAAAAAAGGTTTAGAATCCGCCGGTTTCAGCTTGCAGAAAAGAAAGGGGTTCGGCAAAAAACGGGAATGTTTACAGGGCTTCAAACCCTTGAATGCCGAACAAAATCCGGCGGTACATACGCCTTGGTTGCTTTCTCGAAGCGCAACCTTATCTGAAAATACCGATATTGCCATTATCGGCGGCGGAATTTCCTCGCTTTTTAGCGCAATTTCGCTGTTACAGCGGGGTGCAAATGTCACGCTTTATTGTGAAGACGAACAGCCTGCGCTCAACGCTTCGGGCAATAAGCAAGGGGCGTTTTATCCTCAATTAAGCGACGACGATATTCATAATATCCGTTTTTATATTCATGCTTTTGCCTACGGGCAACAACAATTACGTTGGGCGATTCAACAAGGCATTGAATTTGAACATGAATTTTGCGGCGTAGCACTTTGCGCTTATGATGAAAAAAGTGCGGTCAAATTAGCGAAAATTTCTGACTACGATTGGGATACAAGTTTATATCAACCTTTAAATCAACAGGAATTAAGCGAAAAAGCGGGGTTGCCATTACCGTGCGGCGGCGGCTTTATTCCACAAGGCGCTTGGTTAGCGCCCCGTCAATTTGTACAAAACGGCTTTGCCTTTGCGCAAAAGTGCGGTCTGAAATTAAAAACTTTTGAAAAAATTACCGCACTTTCACAAAGTGAAAAGGGCTGGATTCTGCATAACGATAAAAACGAGCAATTTCATCATGAGACGGTAATTATTGCCAACGGGCATAAACTCAAACAATTCACCCAAACCGCCCGCATTCCCGTTTATTCGGTACGCGGTCAAGTGAGCCAAATTCCCACTTCAAGCCAATTGTTAAAATTAAAATCCGTGCTTTGTTATGACGGTTATCTCACACCGGCGGATCAGGCGAAACAATTTCACTGTATCGGAGCAAGCCATGTGCGGGATTGTGAAGACCGCGATTTCAGCCTGCAGGAACAGCAAGAAAATCAGGCTAAAATTCAGCTGAATATTGCGGAAGACTGGACGAAAGAAGTGAACACCGCCGATAATCTTGCCCGCACAGGCATTCGCTGTGCCGTTCGCGATCGGATTCCGCTGGTCGGCAATGTACCGGACTTTGAGCGGCAAGCGGATGAGTACCGTAACATTTTTAATTTGCGCCGCCGTAAACAGTTTATCCCACAGGCGGCGGTATTTGAAAATCTCTATTTGGTAGGCGCTTTAGGTTCAAGGGGTTTAACTTCCGCGCCGTTGCTCGGCGAAATTTTGGCGTCTATGATTTATGGAGAACCGATTCCCTTAAGCGAAGATATTCTGCATTGTCTGAATCCGAACCGCAGCTGGATGCGGAAACTATTGAAAGGCACGCCGGTAAAATAACTTACCCCAATCTTAATGCTAGGCTTGCGGTGCAAAAATCCGCAAGCTTAGTTATTTAACCCCAAACGTTCCAAATGATAAGAACCGTTTAAAATGCGCCGCCACCAAGATTTATTCGTCAAATACCATTGCAAAGTTTTCCGCATACCGGATTCGAAACTTTCTTCGGCTCGCCAGTCTAATTCACGGTTGATTTTGCTTGAATCAATGGCATAACGAAGATCATGCCCCGGGCGATCGGTAACATAGCAAATCAGATCTTCATACTTCATTACACCTGCGGGTTTATTCGGCACCAGTTCTTCCAATAAAGTACAAAGGGTTTTCACCACCTCTATATTGCTTTTCTCGTTATTGCCGCCAATATTATAAGTCTCGCCCACTCTCCCCTCGGTCAGTATTTTATATAAAGCCCGCACATGATCTTCCACAAACAGCCAATCGCGAATTTGTAAACCGTTACCATAAACAGGTAAAGGTTTGCCTTCCAGCGCATTTAAAATCATTAAAGGAATCAGTTTTTCCGGAAACTGAAACGGGCCGTAATTATTTGAGCAATTGCTCACAATCGTCGGCAAGCCATAAGTGCGATGCCACGCCCGCACTAAATGATCGGCGGACGCTTTCGAGGCCGAATAAGGGCTTGAAGGCGAATAAGGCGTTTCTTCCGTAAATAAAGCGTTTTTATCGGCTAAATCGCCATAAACTTCATCGGTGGAAATATGATGAAAACGAAAAGTTTTTTTTCTTTCGGTATCCAGCCGGTTCCAATAATGACGAGCGGCTTCAAGCAGCGTATAGGTGCCGACAATATTGGTTTGAATAAAAATTCCGGCGCCGTCAATGGATCGATCTACATGGCTTTCCGCCGCCAAATGCATGACTGCATCGGGCTGATGATCGGCAAAAATGCGATCTAAGGCGGCACGATCACAAATATCCGCCCGTTCAAAACTATAACGCGGATTTAAAGAAACGGTCTCTAAGGAATCCAAATTTGCGGCATAAGTCAGCTTATCCAGATTAATCACCTCATCCTGCCGCTGATTAATAATGTATCGAATCAATGCGGAACCGATAAACCCCGCTCCGCCTGTTACTAAAATTTTCATATTAAACTCAACTCATATTGGTATGGCAATTTTAACAATCTTTATCGATAAAAAAGTGCGGTGAAAAATCCTGAAATTTTCACCGCACTTTTAGCGCTATGGCTTATAGATGAACTCGACACCTTCGTCATCTTCTTCCGACCAATCATCGTCCCAATCTTCTTCGTCATCAAAACCACGTTCGGATAATTGTTCGTTATGATAGTCATCCCATTTGAATTTCACTTCTTCCGCCGCTTTTTCTTCCTCTTCAACTTCACGAGGATTCGCTTCGATGAAATCCATAATGTCACGAATTAACTGCGGGATATTTTTACCGGTCGCCGCCGAAATAAGGTAATAGTCCTCTTCCCAGCCCAATCGTTCGGTAATGTCTTTTGCCCGTTTTGCTGCTTCTTCATCGCTTATGGTATCGATTTTATTGAATACCAACCAACGCGGCTTATCCGCCAGTTTTTCGCTGTATTGAAACAATTCGCTTTCAATAATACCGATATTGTCCGCCGGATCGCTTTCATCAATCGGTGCAATATCCACTAAATGAATCAATACGCGGCAACGCTCTAAATGTTTTAAGAAACGAATTCCTAAGCCGGCGCCTTCGGAAGCGCCTTCAATCAAGCCGGGAATATCCGCCACCACGAAACTGCGATTGGCGTCAACGCGGGCAACCCCTAAACTCGGCACCAATGTGGTGAACGGGTAATCGGCCACTTTCGGTTTTGCAGCCGAAACCGCACGGATAAAAGTTGATTTACCCGCATTCGGCAAACCCAGCATCCCTACATCAGCTAACAACATCAGTTCGAGTTGTAAATCGCGTTTCTCACCCGGCGTGCCCATGGTTTTTTGACGAGGGGCGCGGTTTACGGAAGATTTAAAACGCGTATTACCCAAACCGTGATAACCGCCTTTCGCTACTAATAATTTAGCGCCGTTTTTAGTTAAATCGCCGATAATCTCTTTCGTATCGTTATCAATCGCTCTCGTCCCCACCGGCACGCGCAACGTAATATCTTTACCGCGATGGCCTGTACAATTTGAACTGCGCCCGTTTTCTCCGCGTTCCGCCGCAAAACGTTTTTCAAAACGATAGTCAATCAAGGTGTTGAGGTTTTCATCGGCAATCAAATAAACGTCGCCGCCGTCGCCACCGTCGCCACCGTCAGGCCCACCTTTCGGGATATATTTTTCGCGGCGGAAACTCACGCAACCGTTACCGCCGTCACCAGCTTCAATACGAATTAAAGCTTCATCAATAAATTTCATCTTTTCTTACCTTTTATACTTAAATAATTTATATCCCACCGCTGAGATAATTGCTCCTAATACTACAACAAATGCCCCGATATAACTAACAGTATTTAAATGGGGCATCGCAAAATGCGCGGGATCCAGCCCATGTAAAATTCTGGAAAATAAGATTGTAAATAGCGGCACTAAGGTAACCACTACGCTGACTTTTGAAACATCCCAACGATTTAACGCTTCGGCATAAGCGCCATAACCGATAAGCGTATTTAGACAACAATAAATAAAACAACCCAACGCAAAACCGCTTAACCCCTGAATCTGCGAAAATTGCGCAAAAGGACATAATACAATTACGCAACCCGTGTACATAATGAGCAAAATCTGTTGTGCGGTAAATTGCCGCGACATAAGTTTTTGCGCCATACCGTAAGCCACCCAAACCACAGCGGCGCTAACGCTTAACAGAATTCCGGTAGAATACATATTCAAACCGAACAGCATGTCAAATTTATCGTTAAAGAATAAACCCAATCCTAAAATCAGGATGAGCAATCCCGCTTTTTGATGAGCGCCAAGTTTTTCTTTAAATACAAACACGCCGCAGATCAACATCATAAATGAAGATAAATGGATAAAAATTTGTGTTATCGCCGGTTCAATATAATTCAATGAAGAATTAAATAAGAAGAAATTGCCCGCCAAACCTAGTACGCCGATCAGAGACAATTTCCAATAACGAGACGTAAACTGCGATAAAGCCGGCAGTTTTTTCTTCCAGGCTAATAATAAAAATAATGCCAGCGAGGCGACAAAAAATCGATACCAAACGATACTCTCCGCCCCCATCACCGTCAGTACATGTTGTAATGCAATCGGCAAAGATCCCCATGCCATTGCGGTAATTAAGGCAAAAATAAAACCTAATACGGGTTGTTGATTCATTAATCTCTCTCTTTTAACATTTTCAGCTTATGTCCAAGAGCGGATAGCATCGCCCCGGATACAACACAAAACGCCCCTAAATAGCTAATCCAATTCAGTTCGACCGCCACAAAATAATTTGGCGCAATCATCACCGCCAAATGGAAAAACAATAAAGTGAAAATCGGAATTTGGGTTAAAATAGCGCTTACTTTAGACACTTCCCAACGATCTAACGCTTCAGCATAGCAACCATAGGCAATGATCGTATTCACACCGGAAAAAACAAGACATACAAGCTGAAAACCGTCTAATTGATATATTTGCTTGATGTCCGCATTTGGGAAGAAAACAAGAGTACAGCCGATATATATCATCAATAAAATTTGTTGAGAACTTAAATGAGAAAGCAATACTTTCTGTACTATCGCATAAATCACCCAAACAAAACTTGATGCAATAACCATCACCACACCTTTAAAATAAGTATTCAACTGTAAAAAATCGTCTAAACGCTCATTAAAGAATAAGATTAATCCGAGTGATAATACGGCGAGTCCAATCTTTTGATGACGCGCCATTTTTTCTTTAAAAATCAATACACCGGCGAATAACATCATAAAAGAAGATAACGGACTGAGTACTTGGCTGGTTGTCGGCGGAATATACTTTAAAGCTAAATTATACAAATAAAAATTAACGGATAATCCCGCTATGGCAAGCAGGAGTAACAAAGTATTTTTAGGCGAAATCCGTTTAAAAGTAAAAAATTTACCGCTAAAACAAAGTAATAAGAGTACGCCAACCGCAGATAAAACAAACCTGTACCAAACGGAAGTTTGAATATCCATAACCTTCACTACCTGTTGCACAAAAAGAGGTAATGAACTCCACATACAGGCGGCAATCAGCCCGAATAGAAAACCTAATAAGGGTTGCTGTTTCATATATTCACGAAGAATTCTTCAGTTAACTGTTTAATTTATAAGTAAAAATCCACTATTTTAGAAGGTATTTTTTAGTCAACAATAAAAATGCCCCACATACTTGTGGGGCATTTTAAATTTCATCTATTTGAAATTAATACGTCGCGTTAATTATTCAGTAACGATGCTTACGTATTTACGGCTTTTTTCGCCTTTCACTTCAAATTTTACTTTACCGTCTGCAGTTGCAAATAAAGTATGGTCACGACCCATACCTACATTGCTACCGGCATGGAATTTAGTACCACGTTGACGAACGATAATGCTACCTGCTAACACGGATTCGCCACCGAAACGTTTAACACCAAGGCGTTTAGCTTCAGAATCACGGCCGTTACGAGTTGAACCACCAGCTTTTTTAGTTGCCATCTACTTGATCTCCTCTGAAATTATGCTTGAATCCCAGTGATTTTCACTTCTGTGAACCACTGACGATGACCTTGCTGTTTACGACTGTGTTTACGACGACGGAATTTAACGATTTTGATTTTATCGCCACGACCTTGCGCCACAACTTCAGCCACTACTTTCGCGCCAGTAACTACTGGTGCACCAATTTTAACATCTTCACCGTTAACGACCATCAACACTGAATCGAATTCAACCGTTTCACCGGTTGCTTTTTCAAGTTTCTCTAAACGAACAACTTGACCTTCGCTTACACGGTGTTGTTTACCGCCACTTTGGAAAACTGCGTACATAAATACTCCGCTATACCTTGCGCTTATAATGTCTCTGCATTTTACGCGCATTAAAAATCATTTAAATAGGTCGCAAATTCTACGGAAAAACTCCCTTGATAGCAAGCTCTAATTTGCAATAATATGAAAAAATTCTTTATTTGAGCAAAATTGCATTGTTTGCTTTCAGAATTGAAAGAAAATCGGGTAAAATCAACCGCACTTTTCCTATTTAATTACATAAAGAATTGCATAATGACCACCACAAACAATTTAATGGATATAAAAACCATCCAAGCGCTCGTTAGCGACGATATGCAAAAAGTCAACGAGGAAATTCTAGCACAACTCAATTCGGACGTCCCGTTAATTAATCAACTCGGCTATTATATTATTCACAGCGGCGGAAAACGCATTCGCCCGATGATCGCCAACCTTGCGGCAAAAGCCTTAAATTATCAGGATAACAAGCATATTACCTGCGCCGCTTTTATTGAATTTTTACATACGGCGACTCTTTTGCACGATGATGTGGTGGACGAATCCGATATGCGCCGCGGCAATCCTACCGCGAATGCCGAATTCGGTAATGCCGCCAGTGTGCTAGTGGGCGATTATATGCATACCCGTTCTTTCCAAATGATGACCGAACTCGGTTCTTTGCGCATTTTGCAGGTGATGTCTGCAGCGACCAATGTAATTGCGGAAGGCGAAGTCCAACAGTTAATGAACGTACGTGATCCCGATACCACCGAGCAAAACTATATGAAGGTCATTTACAGCAAAACAGCCCGCTTATTTGAAGTTTCCACTCAAACGGTGGCGATTTTGGCCGATGCCGGCGCCGCAATTGAAGAAGGATTGCAAAATTACGGCCGTTATTTAGGCACGGCGTTTCAGTTAGTGGATGATATTCTGGATTACAGCGCCAATGCGGCAACCTTAGGTAAAAACATCGGTGACGATTTAGCCGAAGGCAAACCGACACTGCCGTTGCTACACGCAATGCGCCACGGCAACCCGCAACAAGCCGAGCTTATCCGCAATATCATTTTGCAAGGAGGTAATCGTGATGCCTTAGATGAAGTCCTGACAATTATGCACGAACATAAATCTCTGGATTATGCAATGGAACATGCCAAACAGGAAGCGCAAAAAGCGGTTGACGCCCTTGCGCCGTTACCTGACAACATTTACAAACGAGCAATGATTTCCCTTGCTTATCTTTCGGTCGATCGAGCCTACTAATTTTTTATCCGTAGGACACAATTTGTGTCCTTTTCTATTTTAGCTATTTAGTGAAACCTTATGACAGACGATATTAATGAAATTGTGAAAAGTGCGGTAAATTTTCAGCGAATTTCACAAAAAAAACAAAAAGCGCGGAAAGATCCGAACGCCCCTTATGTGCGTCCTAAACTTGAACTGCCCGAAGGGCACAATAAACTTTTGCTGCACACTTGCTGCGCGCCTTGTTCCGGTGAAATAATCGCTGCGGTGAAAGCTTCTGACGTGCAATTTACAATCTTCTTCTACAACCCGAATATTCACCCTCATCGCGAATATTTAATCCGAAAAGATGAAAACAAACGCTTTGCGGATAAAAATAATATTCCTTTTATTGATGCGGATTATGATCGCGACGAATGGTTCAAACGTACCAAAGGACTGGAACATGAACCGGAACGCGGCGCCCGATGCACCAAATGTTTCGATATGCGACTGGAACGTACCGCACTTTATGCCCATGAAAACAGATTTCCGGTGATCGCCACCAGCCTCGGCATTTCACGCTGGAAAAATCAGGAACAGGTTTATGATTGCGGTAGACGTGCCGCCGCCCGATATGAAGACGTAATTTTCTGGGATTTCAACTGGCGTAAAGACGGCGGTTCCGCACGTTCCGACAAACTGCGAAAAGAAGAACGTTTTTATAAACAGGAATACTGCGGTTGCGTATATTCATTACGGGATACCAATAAATGGCGGGAGTCCAGAGGTTTGGGCAAAATCGAAATCGGTACGGTTTATTATTCCGTTGATGAATAAGCCCCCCTCAGTGACTACGTGACAGCTCCCCCCATAAAGGTGGGAGCGAATTTGATATTCCAATTGAGTTAATTATTCTGTCAATAAGTGTGCTATACGATAGCACGGTTTTCTAATAAGTTTGATACGTGAGAACACGTCGGAAACACGCGCTATCCGAGAACGATATTTTTATAAAGTGCGGTAAAAATTTGGCGAAATTCGATTTAGTGACATATAAAAAATGAATTAAATATCACCTCGGATTTTGTGCCCGCCTTTTATGGAAGCTATCACCGCCTTATCTGCGCAAATAGGCTTGAATTTTGCTCTTATCTTTAATGAGAGCTGCCATGCCATCCTCTTATCTGCGTAAATAGAATTAGGTTTCGCTCCCACCCTTATGGGGCGGGGAACTGTCACGTCGCCATCTTATCTGCGTAAATAAAATTAGGTTTCGCTCCCACCCTTATGGGGCGGGGAACTGTCACGCCGCCATCTTATCTGCGTAAATAAAATTAGGTTTCGCTCCCACCCTTATGGGGCAGGGAACTGCCACACTGTAGTGGTCAACTAATTTAACAGTCTCCGATAAGTTGTTTTTGCTAAAATCGGAGATAGACCTTGATTATAGCTATGTGGGCGAATGTGATTATAATACATCACATATTCTCTCACATCATTTACAGCACTTTCAAAATCACTATAACCACCTTTCAGCATCCATTCATATTTAAAACTCCGAAACCAACGCTCCATCGGCGCATTGTCCCAACAGTTACCACGACGGCTCATACTTTGTGTAAGCCCATGTTTCTTAACTGAATCAGTAAAGATTTCACTGCCATAAATACTACCTTGGTCTGAATGGAACAACATTCGCTCCGTGCGTTCAATATTCAGCATCGCATGATTCAGTGCATCTTTAACCAGCTCACTATCATGATAGCGACTTAGCTTCCAACCGACGACTTGACGATTTAATAAATTAATTACCACGGCTAAATAGCACCATATCCCATTGATTTTTATATAGGTCGTGTCACCACATAGCACGGTCGTTTGGCTATCAGGCGTAAATTCTCGACTTAGTATATTCTCAAAAACTTGACTGTTTCCTTTACTAGGATTGCGCCATTTTTGCGGTTGCTTACTAAATAATCCTTGCTTATTCATTAACTTACGAATTAAATACAACCCCACAAAAATACCTTTCTCTTTCAAATGCGATTGAATCGTTCGTTTGCCTGCTGAACTTCGGCTTGCATCAAAAATTGCCTTGATTTCAACGGCTAAAGCTGTGTGTTTCGCTGGCTTTTTGGCAGTGCGCAAATGGGCGTAGTAAGCACTTTCAGACACGCTAAATAGTTCACATAACCGGTTGATTCCTCGCGATTTTAACGTCGTAATGACTTGGTATTTTTGTTTTCGAGTGACATTAAAATCGCTGTAGCCTTTTTTAAAATGGCCTTATCTTCTTCAAGTTCTTTAATACGATTTTCAAGTTCTCGAATTCGTTGTTGTTCTGGGCTAATTGGCTTTGAACCAGCTAAAACGTAACCTTGTTGCTCCGCTTGAACTTGACTTATCCAGCGACGAAGTGCTGTTTCACCCACACCTAACTCTCGGCAAGCTTGAGAAACCGAATATCCTCGTTCAATCACTAATTTTACTGCTTCAGCTTTATATTCTGCGCTAAATGTTCTTCTCATAATATTTCCTCATTTGTGATGTTATTTTACCACTTATTAAGGACTGCGGAATTAGTCTACCACTACAGTTTCGCTCCCACCTTTGGGGGGAGCTGTCACGTAGTGACTGAGGGGGGAAAAATAACTCCTTAGGCTCTTGAAGTGTAATCCCCCACGCAAACCCATTTATAAGTAGTTAATGCTTCCAACCCCATCGGGCCTCTCGCATGCAATTTTTGCGTACTCACGGCGACTTCGGCGCCAAGTCCGAACTGACCGCCGTCGGTAAATCTGGTACTGGCGTTCACATAAACCGCCGCCGCATCCACTTGCGCCACAAACTGATTAGCGAGTTTTTGCGACTCCGTTAAAATACTCTCCGAATGCTCACTGCCGTATTCCCGAATATGTTCAACCGCTTCCTCAATGCCTTTTACGATAACCACGTTCAAATCATAAGTCAGCCATTCGTTACGTAACTGTTGCTCGGTTACCGGCTTAACATCGGCACTTACGCCTTGCAAAATAGAAAGTGCGGTAGAATCCGCATGAAATTTTACCTCTTTTGTTTTCAATCGGCGGGCAAGTTTCGGCAAAAATTCTTCGGCGATACTTTCTTGCACCAATAAGGTTTCAACCGTATTACAAGTACTTGGGCGTTGCGTTTTCGCGTTTTCAATCACCGCCAGCGATCGGTCTTGATCCGCACTTTGTTCCACAAAAATATGACAAACACCGATGCCGCCGACAATCACCGGAATGCTGGAGTTATCCCGGCAAAGCGCCTGTAATCCGGCACCGCCGCGGGGAATAATCATGTCCACATATTTATCTAAATGCAGTAATTCCATAACCAGTGCACGATCAGGATCGGTAATCGCCTGTACCGCCATTTCTGGTAGCCCTGCCTGTTGCAAGGCATTTTGTATCACTTCCACTAAAATTTTATTGGAATGCTGCGTTTCCTTTCCGCCGCGCAGGATCACCGCATTGCCGGTTTT
This sequence comes from [Mannheimia] succiniciproducens MBEL55E, assembly GCF_000007745.1. Taxonomy (GTDB): domain Bacteria; phylum Pseudomonadota; class Gammaproteobacteria; order Enterobacterales; family Pasteurellaceae; genus Basfia; species Basfia succiniciproducens. The sequence continues at coordinate 1,598,193 of NC_006300.1, forward strand.
CAGGCAAAGACTCGCCACATCAATAGTCACATTCGGACGGGCTTCATAAATCGTGCCGATAACACCCAGCGGAGTACGGATTCGTTCTAACTTCAAACCGCTGTCCAACACGCCGCCGTCAATAATTTTGCCGACCGGATCCGCTAAGGAAATCACATGGCGGACATCATCGGCAATGCCGGTCAAACGCTCTTTTGTTAACAGCAGACGATCAATAATGGATTCGGATAAACCGTTTTCCCGGGCCGCCTGAATATCCTTGGCGTTTTCCGCTAAAATGCGTTCCTGTTGAGCTTCCAACCGTTCAGCGATTAATGCCAAAGCGTGGTTTTTCTCTTGTTGGGAAAGTTGAGAAAGTGCAAAAGCCGCTTGTTTAGCCTGCTTTCCCATTTGAATTAAATCTGTCATAAAAACCTCTATTTTTCTTTATATTTACGTCTTTTCGGCAATCTCGGCATTATTTCTTTCGGCGACATTTCTTCTTCATGATAATCAAATACCGGGAATCCCCAACTGAAATAAATGGCGAGCAAGCGGAAAATAAATCCGACCGTCAGCGTAATCATTACGGTTAAATTAATTGATAACCCTAAATGCTGTAATCCAATATAGAGACAAGCGGTAAAAAAGGCAATAAAGGCATAAAGTTCTTTTTGGAAAATTAACGGGATCCGGTTACATAAAATATCTCGCAATACACCGCCAAAGGCACCGGTTAAAATCGCCGAAATGGAAGCAACTGTCAAACCAAACCCCATTTCTAACGCAATTTGCGTACCAAAAATAGAAAATAAAATCAGCCCCAGCCCGTCTAACACAAGAAAAACCGTCCGAAACGAACGGTTAAAGTGAGTAATTAAAGGTGCAATAAATATAGTTGCAAGCGCAGTAACCGCTACAATTAACACCCAATGAGGGTTGGCGATAAAATTTACCGGGTAATTGCCGAGAATAATATCCCGCATTAAACCGCCCCCTAACGCCGGCATAAATGCAATCACGATCACCCCGAAAATATCCATTTTCTCCCGTCCGGCAGAAAGCGCGCCGGTCATCGCTTCGACGATAAGCCCGATATAAAAAAGAACCTCTAATAACATAATTTTTTTATTTTTAAGCGGAAAAAGAGAAACACATTCTAGCTGAAATACGACGTATTATGTAGCGTTAAAACACAATAATTTAAACCGTATTCATAAAATTAAAAGGCGCTAATTAGAAACGACAAATTGTCTGTAATATCGCCATTTTATTTTCCTTTTCGCTCATTTTCTTATTTTGTGATACCGCTAACAGAATTATTTTTCTCTTTCGCTTATAGTCTCTTCATCTTAAACCAGTAATGAAGGAAGATATGGTATGAAAAAACTCATTAACTCCGTTGAAACCGTCCTTGACGAACAATTACAAGGATTGGCAAAGTCTCATCCTCAATTAGTATTAAATACCGAACCCGTTTATGTTCGCCGTGCCGATGCGCCGGTAGCGGGTAAAGTCGCAATTATTTCCGGCGGCGGTAGCGGCCATGAACCGATGCACGCAGGTTTTGTGGGTGAAGGTATGTTAGACGGCGCTTGCCCGGGGGCAATTTTCACCTCGCCGACACCGGATCAAATGATGGAATGCGCCATGGCGGTTGATAGCGGCGAAGGCGTTTTGTTGCTGATAAAAAATTATACCGGCGACGTATTAAATTTCGAAACGGCTACGGAACTGTTAGCGGATATGGGCAATCAGGTGGCAACGGTTTTAGTTGATGATGATGTGGCGGTAAAAGATAGTTTATACACAGCCGGTCGTCGCGGCGTCGCCAACACCGTTATTATGGAAAAATTATTAGGTGCCGCCGCCGATAAAGGCTACAACCTCAACCAATTGGCGGAACTTGGTTACAAACTCAATAATCAAGGGCATTCTCTCGGCATCGCATTAGGTGCCTGCACCGTACCGGCGGCCGGTAAACCTTCATTTACCTTAGCCGAAAACGAAATGGAATTCGGCGTAGGTATTCACGGCGAACCCGGCATTGAACGCCGTCCTTTCGAAAATCTGGATAAAACCGTTCAACAAATGTTCGACACCATAATTGAAAACGGCAACTACGAGCGCAAAATGCGCCGCTGGGATTGCCAAGCCAATCAATGGAATGAAGTAACCGAACAAAAACAAGCCCTGCAACCGGGCGATCGCGTTATTGCCTTGGTGAATAATTTAGGATCCGTTCCGCTTTCCGAATTATACGGCGTATATAACAAATTAACCGAATGTTGTGAAAAATTCGGCTTGACCATTGAACGCAACCTAATCGGTTCTTACTGTACCTCATTAGATATGCAGGGCATGTCCGTCACCCTATTGAAAGTGGATGATGAAATTCTTTCGCTTTGGGACGCACCGGTAAATACGCCGGCATTGCGTTGGGGAAAATAGTTTAAAGCAAGGAGAAGTATATGGCTTTAACCAAACAACAAATTTTACAATGGCTGGAAAATTGCAATCGGACATTCAACGAACGTCGGGATTATCTGACCGAATTAGACACGGCAATCGGCGACGGCGACCACGGGCTGAATATGCAACGGGGTTTCAGTAAAGTAATGGATAAACTTCCGACTATCAAAGATAAAGATATCGGGACGATTTTAAAAAACGTCGGTATGACTTTGCTTTCGCAAGTGGGCGGCGCAAGCGGTCCGCTTTACGGTACTTTTTTCATTAAGGGGGCGCAAAGTGCGGTCGGAAAAGAAGAAATTTCTTTTGAAGAACTCGTTCAAGTGCTAAAAGACGGCGTTGCCGGTATTGTTTCGCGCGGGCATGCCGAACTCGGCGACAAAACCATGTGCGATGTATGGCTGCCGGTTGTCAACCAGCTGGAACAGGAGGACGGTAATCAACCTCTTGATGCGCTATTGAAAAGTGCGGTCGAAAAAGCCAATATTTCCTTGCAGGCGACTATTCCGCTTATCGCTAAAAAAGGGCGTGCCAGCTATTTGGCGGAACGTAGCGCCGGGCATCAGGATCCGGGCGCCACGTCCACCACTTATATGCTCGAAGCCTTATATAATGCGGTGAAATAGGAGAGATTATGGTTAATCTGGTTATTGTTTCACATAGCAAAAAACTGGCCGACGGCGTTGCCGAATTGGCGGGTCAAATGGTAACCGGCGGTTGCAAAATCGCCGTAGCCGCCGGTATCGACGATGAAGAAAACCCAATCGGCACCGATGCGGTAAAAATCATGAGCGCAATCGAAGAGGTATTCAGCGCCGACGGCGTAGTCATTCTGGTTGACTTGGGCAGCGCCATTTTAAGTGCGGAAACCGCATTAGATTTGCTGGATCCGGAAATTGCCGAAAAAGTGGCAATAAGCTATGCGCCTCTTGTCGAAGGCGCATTAGCCGCCGCCGTTTCCGCTTCTACCGGAGACGATTTACAAACCGTACTAGCCGAGGCAAAAGCCGCAGGCGATTTGAAATTACAACAGGAAAACAAATAGTAAAAAGTGCGGTCAAAAATCACAAAGTTTTTAAACACTTCAAAAAACAACCGCACTTTTTAGTGCGGTTATCCTTAATATTTCATGCCATTACGCCATTTGTTCCAGTAACTTCGTCAGTTTCCGATATTGTCGGTATTTGTGTTGATAAGCGTCGAAATTGGCGGGATTCGGCTGAATGACGCGCAACGCCTGATGTTGTTTTAGCGCAAGGCTGTCGCCGTTAACTCCTTCCGCCGCCATTAATGCGGCACCCAGACAACCGATTTCTTCCACTTCCGGTATTTCCAGGGTTTTACCTGTCAGATCCGCCAGCATTTGCAGCCAGACGGCGGATTTTGCCGGTCCGCCGGTGACGCGCAGCGTTTGCACCTGCGGGAAACGTTGACACATGCGTTCCAAATGGATCATCAGACTGAACAACACGCCCTCGTAAACCGCCTGTAACAAATGAGCTTGACTGTGATGTGCCTGCATGCCGTAGAATCCGGCGGTCATGCCTAATTTGGCATTGGTACCGTACAAAAACGGTAAAAAAATGACCGCACTTTGTGCCGGCGGAAGGGCGGCGACCATTTGATTTATCTGCTGATAATCCAGCTTCCACTGTTTAACGAACCATTCCAGATTGCCGGCGGAAGTGGGACTTGCTTCCTGTATCAGAAATTTGCCCGCTTCCACGTAACGACCGTGGGCGAAAGGTAACGCCTGTTTATCGTCAATTTCATTGGAAATACCCGTAACAATGGACCAGGTACCCAAGACTACATTGAGTTTGTGCGGTTGATTATCGGCAAGGCACAAGGTCATCGCCGTGACATCAAATACGCCGCCCACTACCGGCGTTCCCGCCGTTAAACCGCATGCCTGCGCCGCCTGTTCCGTAACAAAACCGGCGATTTGGTTGGCTTTGACGATGGGCGGCAATTTATCCATAATTTCTTCAATACCGAGCAGGTGCGCCAATTGCGGCTCGTATTGCCCCGTCGCCATGTTGTACAGATTGCTTTCAGAAATATTGCTTTCTTCGCAATATAATTCGCCGGTCAGGCAAAAACGCAGATAATCGTGAGACATCAGCAGGTGGCGGATTTGATCATAGCGAGGAACGTCGTTTTCCTTCAGCCAGCGTAAAATGGAAACGGGGTGACCCGTCCACAAACTTTGACGGGATATAGGATAGATTTGTTGTTCCAATCCTTCCGCCTGCCAGCGTTTAACGATTGGCAGCGAACGCTGATCGGAAGATAAAATAGCCCGGCCCAGTGGTCGCTTATCTTTATCCAGCAAAAAAGCGCCTTTACCCTGCGCCGAAATGCCGACGCTTTTGATCAAGTGCGGCGGAATTTCGCTCGATTTTACGGTACGTCGGATAACTTCGGCACAGGCTTGCCATAATTCGGGCATATCCCGCTCGGCATAGCCCGATTGCTCACTGATAACAGCGACGTTTTCGCGCTCGCAGGCCCGGATATTACCGTTTTCGTCAAATAGCGCGGCCTTGATAAAGGTTCCGCCGCAGTCAATGCCTAAATAATAGTTCATGCTGTTATTCTCTGAAGAAAATACGTCTCAAACCGCCGGTAGATACTTCGCCGCGTCGTAATTGGTCGAGGAATACCGCAAGAATAATTACCATACCGATAATCAAGCGTTGCAGATAAGAGGTTACGTTCAATAGGGTCAAACCGTTTTGCAGAACCCCCATAATAAGCGCCCCGATAGAGGTGCTGACCACCGAACCCACACCGCCCATCAGACTGGTACCGCCGATTACCGTTGCGGCAATGGCATCCAGCTCATAACCCGTACCGGCAATAGGTTGTGCGGCGTTTAAACGCCCCACCAGAATAACCGCGCCGACGGCCGCCAAGGCGCCGTTAATCACATAGGTTTTGATTTCCAACTTATTCACGTTAATACCGGACAACCGTACCGCTTCGCGATTACCGCCGAGGGCGTAAATCTGGCGACCGAACACGGTTTGAGTTAACACATAGAAACTGATTAAGACGACGATAAGGGCGATAATCACCGGAATCGGAATACTGAAATTTTCCGTCACCGCAAGACGTCCGTTACCGAAAAAACGCAGTTGTTCGGGGAAATTATAAATGGTTTTACCGTCGGATAAGGTTAACGCCAGGCCGCGTGCGATCCCCATCATACCGAGGGTGGTGATAAACGAGGTAACTTTGCCGTATACAATCACCACGCCGTTCACATAGCCGCATAAGGCACCGACCAGAACGGCTCCAACAATGGACAGTAACACCACAGCCAGCAATGCGCCTTGTGACGGATTTTCGCCAAGCCATGCCACTCCCCAATGGGTAAACAGCCCCAGACAAACCGCACTTAACGCCACGATGGAACCTACGGACAAATCGATTCCGCCGGTGAGAATAACGTAGGTCATCCCCACGGAAATCACGCAAATGACGGAAACCTGCAATAAAATATTGAAGATATTATTGGTGGATAAAAACGCCTGAGAGGTCAGAGACATGCCTATAATCATAAATAACAAGACTAATCCGATTCCCAGTTTGGATATTAATTTTTTAAATGAAAACATAAAATTATCCTTATTTTAAATACCGATCATGGCATGCATTAAATTTTCTTCCGTAATGTCGTCGCGATTGGCGATTTCTTTTACTTTTTCGCCGTTACGCATCACGATGACGCGATCGGAAATGGTGATGAGTTCCGGCAAATCAGACGATACCATCACAATGGTTCCGCCGTTTTCGGTAAACTGCCGCATTAAGTCATAGATTTCCGACTTGGCGCCGATATCGATACCGCGCGTCGGTTCGTCAAAAAACAGAATATCCACGCCGCTTTCCAGCCAACGGGCTAAAATCACTTTTTGTTGATTACCGCCCGACAGGGTTTTAGTCTGCTGTTCCTGATCCTTGGATACGATATGCAACTTGCTGCGGTTGGCTTCCACCACTTCTCGCTCTTTCTTTTTATCCAACTGCCAACCGTTCCAGAAGCGTTTCAAGATCGGTAAGGTGATATTTTCACGGATACTCATACCAAGCACTAACCCTTGGGATTTACGGTCTTCGGTAATAAAGCCGATTTTGTGTTTAACCGCATCTTCCGGTGAATGAATGCTGATTTCTTTTTGATCGATATAAATCTTGCCGGTTGCTTCGTCCGCCCCGTAAACGGCGCGTAAAACTTCGGTCCGGCCGGCACCTACCAGACCGGCAAAGCCTAAGATTTCACCTTTGTTTACCTGAAAGGAAATCGGGCTGATATGCTTGCTTTGAATGTTTTCCACCCGTAGTTTTTCTTGGGTAAATACGGTATCGCGGCGATAACGGCTGAAATCCACTTTGCGTCCCACCATTAAACGTACAATGTCTTCCGGTGAAGTTTCTTCGTAACGCATGGTACCGGTAATACGTCCGTCCCGCAGTACGGTAACGCGATCGGCAATATATTTGAATTCTTCCAGACGGTGGGAAATATAAATCATCGCCACGTTTTTGGTTTTCAGCTGATGAATGATTTTGAACAACACTTCCGTGTTTTTGCGGGAAATAGAGGATGTCGGTTCGTCGAAAATAATGATTTTATATTCGCTGAAAACAGCTTTGGCGATTTCTACCATTTGTTGCTGGGCAATGGAAAGATCGGCGATTAAATCGTCGGGTTTAATATCCAGTTCCAGTTCGTCGATAATATGCTGGGTTTTTTCACGCATTTCCGACCAGTTCATACGACCGAAGGATAAGGTTTTTTCCGCACCGAGAAAAATATTTTCCATCACCGTGAGTTTCGGTACCAGCATTAATTCCTGATGGATAAAGCCGATGCCCGCTTCCTGCGCTTCTTTTACCGTAGTGGGGGAATAGGGTTGCCCCTGATAAAGCATTTCGCCCGTATCACGGCTGTAGATCCCTGCGATAATCTTACACAGGGTGGATTTTCCTGCGCCGTTTTCCCCAATCAGACAAAGCACCTCGCCGCATCTGATATCCAGATTGATATCTTCCAAAACCGTTACGTCGAAAAAACTTTTTGAAATATTTTTCAGCGTCAGAATATTGGTATCAGTCATTTTCACTCCGCTAACTTCCGGTTAAATCACAAAATACAGAATAAATTATTTTTTCTGTTAAAAATGGGGTAACGGTCACAGTTTTAGAAATTAAATCCGGGTACACTGATCCCGTTTCAGCGGAAACAAATTTGTTTACGTCAAAATCAAGGAGAGTCTTCTATGGCATCTAAGTTATTAAAAAATATTTTTAAATTCAGTGCATTAATCAGCGCACTTCCGGCTTTGGCGTTTGCTGCTGATAAACCGCAAATTGCGCTGTTAATGAAAACCTTAAGTAACGAATATTTTATTTCCATGCGTCAAGGTGCTGAGGAAACGGCAAAAGAGAAAAATATCGACTTAATCGTTCAAGTAGCGGAAAAAGAGGACTCCACCGAACAATTGGTCGGCCTGGTAGAAAATATGATCGCTAAAAAAGTCGATGCGATCATCGTCACCCCGAATGATTCCATCGCCTTTATTCCCGCTTTCCAGAAAGCCGAAAAAGCGGGCATTCCGATCATCGATTTAGACGTACGTCTTGATGCTAAAGCCGCTGAGGCCGCCGGGTTAAAATTCAATTATGTTGGTGTGGATAATTTCAACGGCGGTTATCTGGAAGCGAAAAATCTGGCGGAAGCCATCGGTAAAAAAGGTAACGTAGCAATCCTGGAAGGGATTCCCGGCGTGGATAACGGCGAACAACGTAAAGGCGGCGCCTTAAAAGCCTTCGCCGAATATCCGGATATCAAAATCGTGGCGTCTCAATCCGCCAACTGGGAAACGGAGCAGGCGCTTACCGTTACCACCAACATTTTAACCGCTAACCCGAATATCAACGGGATTTTCGCCGCTAACGATAACATGGCTATCGGCGCCGTTACCGCTGTGGAAAATGCGGGACTTGCCGGCAAAGTACTGGTTTCCGGTTACGACGGTATTCCTTTGGCGATTGAATATGTGAAACAAGGCAAAATGCAAAACACGATTGACCAATTGCCTAAAAAACAAGTGGCCATCGCTATTGAGCATGCGTTGAAACAAATCAACAAACAGGAAATTCCGCCGGTATATTACGTGGATCCTGTGGTGGTGGACAAAGAAGAATCTAAAAATTATTAATTGATTACATACATTAAAAAGTGCGGTCAAAATTTTTAATTTTTTGACCGCACTTTTTGTTTATTCAAATATCAATTATTCGAATAATTCTTTATGCAATGCACGGACGACGTCGTCTGCATGGGCGCTATGCACTAAAGTACAGATATTATTTGTGCTTGCTCCGTAGCTAATCATGCGAATATTGTATTCTTCGATTGTACCGAAAATACGTTTCGCAATGCCCGCCGATAAATGCAGATCATTACCTATTAATGCCACCAGCGCCAAACCGGTGTCCACTTTTACCGTACAAACTTCGCTGAGTTCATTTAATAAATCGCTTGATAACAATTCCGCACCGGAAGAAGCCGAACCGGTTTTATCCAAGGTTAACGCAACACTGACTTCCGAAGTAGTGATCGTATCCACTGAAATTTTGTGTTTTGCCAAAATGTTGAATACGTTGGCTAAAAAACCTTGCGCATGCAACATATTTAAACTTGATAAGGTTAATAACGTCTGATCGCGGCGCAAAGCTATAGCGCGGAACGTCGGGCGAGGTTGAGGATCGCGGGTTACCCATGTACCGCCTTGTTCCGGCGCCTTACTTGAGCCCACATAAACCGGAATGTTACTACGCACCGCCGGCAATAATGTCGCCGGGTGTAGCACTTTCGCGCCAAAAGTCGCCATTTCCGCCGCTTCCGCAAAGCTCATGGTGTCAATGCGTTGCGCATTCGGAACAATACGGGGATCCGTTGAATAAATACCTGCCACATCGGTCCAGATTAATACGTCTTTGGCATTTAATACTTCGGCAATTAATGCGGCGGAATAATCCGAACCGCCGCGTCCTAAAGTGGTTGTTTTACCGTTAGGATCGCGCCCGATAAAACCCTGGGTAATTACCAATTCACCGCGGTCAATCAACGGTTTTAACACATTGTCGCTATTTTTTTGAGTTTGTTCGTCATCAGGCGCCGCTTTACCGAAATTGCTGTTTGTTGCAACGACGGTACGCACGTCAACCCAAGTTGCCTGTGCGTTTAATTCACGTAACACTTGAACAAAAATTTTAGTCGACATCATTTCGCCGTGGCTGATTAATTCGTCGGTTAAGGCTGATGATGTAGCTAAACTTGCCGCTTCCGCCAAATATTCGATATTAGTCAGTAATTCTTCAATTTCAAGACGAACGGTGCCGGCATCCTTCAGTTCGTTTAAAATATTTTCCTGGATTTGACGCACTTCGGCTAATAATTTAGCTCGTTGCGTTGCTTCGCAACCATTTGCTAAAGCGACTAATAAATTTGTTACTCCCGCAGAAGCCGAAAGAACGACCACTCTTGTATTCGGATCGGCGATCACAATTTTTGCACAAGCTGTCATGGCGGCATAATTTGCCACACTTGTGCCACCAAATTTAGCGACTGAAAGATTAGCCATAAATACATCCTCAATATAATAAAAGATAAATAATGTTGTGTTTCAATAGAAATAACGACTTAACTATAATTTGTCAAATAAAATCTCAATAAATTAAAAAATTTTTTACTATTTTTATAAAAATTTTATTTATTCGCTAATTTATCTAATATTTTTTGATGGATTCCGCCAAAACTACCGTTCGACATTACTAAAATATGATCCGTCGGTTGCGCTTCCTGCACCACAAAATCCACCAGCTTATCTAAATCCGCCGTCCATTTTGTCGGTTGTACGCATTTGTTGGCAATTTCCACCACTTCCCAGGGAATATTATCCGGTTGTAGTAAAAAGACATAATCGGAACGAACTAACGCAGGTGCAATTTCATCTTTATGCACCCCCATTTTCATAGTATTTGAACGCGGTTCCAGCACGGCTAAAATCCGCACGCCGCCACCCACTTTATCGCGAAGAGCGGTCAAAGTTGCCTGAATTTCTGCCGGATGGTGAGCAAAATCATCATAAACAGTTACGCCGCCTACTTCGCCTTTGACTTCTAAACGACGTTTTGCATTCACAAAGGTGGCTAAGGCACGGCAGGCGTCTTCAATTTTAACGCCCGCATGATATGCGGCGGCAATCGCCATCAGAGCATTGTGCATATTATGCTGCCCTACTATATCCCAATGCACTTCCGCTACTTTTTCGCCCAAATGGAAAACCGCAAACCGGCTGCAATCGTTGGTAATGCGTTCCGCGTTCCATTCCTGTTCTTTGCCTAAAAATTGTTTTTCAGACCAACATCCCATATCTAGCGTTTCTTTCACGCTTTGTTCCGTCGCCACGGAAAGAATTCTTCCGCTTGCGGGAATAGTACGAATCATATGGTGGAATTGTCGCTGGATTGCTTTCAAATCATCAAAAATATCAGCATGGTCAAAGCCGATATTGTTAATAATGAGCGTTTTAGGATTGTAATGAACGAATTTAGACCGCTTATCAAAAAACGCGGTGTCATATTCATCCGCTTCAATCACGAAATAAGGACTGTCGGTAAAACGGGATGACATACCGAAATTCCCTGCAATACCGCCGATTAAAAATCCCGGATTTAACCCGTTTTGTTCTAAAATCCAAGTCAGCATACCTGTGGTGGTGGTTTTACCGTGGGTCCCCGATACCGCAAGTACCCAGCGGTTACAAAGCAAGTTATCATGCAACCATTGAGGACCGGACATATAAGGCAACCGATTTTCTAACACATATTCAACACAGGGATTACCACGTTTCATGGCGTTACCGATAATCACCATATCCGGTGCGGGCTGTAATTGAGACACTTCAAAATGAGGAATAATCTCAATATTGTGTTCCTGCAGGAAGGTAGACATCGGCGGATAAACATTCGTATCCGACCCCGTTACCCGATAGCCCATTTGTTTAGCGATAATGGCTAAACCACCCATAAAAGTCCCGCATACGCCGAGGATATGAATATGTTTCATTATTAGTAACTCTTTTTTATATTTAATTAATAAACTTTAAACAAAAATGTGCGTGAGATCACATTGTTAAGACAATGTTATATCCGTGCACAAATTAGCTACCTATAATAATCCAACTCAGCAATTGAGTAAATGATAGGTCTAACACAATAGGAAACAATATGAAAACATTAGATGAATTCATTGTAGACAGACAAGCCGAATACCCCAATGCCAAAGGTGCGTTAACGGGGATTCTCTCTTCTATCCGGCTTGTCGCCAAAGTCATTCATCGCGACATAAATCGTGCAGGTCTCACAAATAACATTCTGGGTTTTTCCGGCATAGACAATGTACAGGGCGAGCATCAAATGAAATTGGATTTATTTGCCCATAATATGATGAAGCAAGCCTTAATGGCGCGGGAAGAAGTGGCGGGATTTGCTTCCGAAGAAGAAGAAAATTTCGTTGCTTTCGATACGGAGCGAGGTCGTAATGCCAGATATGTAATCTTAACCGATCCTTTAGACGGTTCATCAAATATTGATGTTAACGTCTCTGTGGGAACCATCTTCTCTATTTACCGTCGAGTTTCGCCTATTGGTTCGCCCGTTACCTTAGAAGACTTTATGCAGCCGGGAAACCGACAAGTTGCCGCAGGCTATGTGGTTTACGGTTCTTCCACCATGCTGGTTTATACCACCGGAAACGGTGTAAACGGATTTACTTACGATCCGTCTTTAGGCACATTCTGTTTATCTCATGAAAATATGCAGATTCCCGCCACCGGCAAAATTTATTCCATTAACGAAGGACAATATTTAAAATTCCCGATGGGCGTAAAAAAATACATTAAATATTGCCAGGAAGAAGATGCGGCAACCAATCGCCCTTATACTTCCCGTTATATCGGCTCGTTAGTAGCGGATTTTCACCGCAATCTGTTAAAAGGCGGCATTTATATTTATCCTCATGCGACAAATTATCCGCAGGGAAAACTCCGTTTACTTTATGAAGGCAACCCTATCGCATTTTTAGCGGAACAAGCCGGCGGTATCGCCTCTGACGGTTATAATCGGGTGCTGGATATTCAGCCGAGTCAATTACACCAACGGGTTCCTCTTTTTGTAGGTTCTAAACAAATGGTTGAAAAAGCACAAGACTTTATGCATCAGTTTAAAGAAGATTAACACCGATAAAAACACTCCTGAAATTTAGGGCCTGTTTATCTTTTATAAACAGACCCTAAGCCGGGGGTTTTTTATCTAAAATCGGAATTACTCGAGATAAGCAAAGCTTGCCCATAAAGGCAGAGATAAAGAAATAACAAGCAGCAACATGAGCGTGTTGTAAGATAATTTCGCTTTGCGGAAAATATGAAAAGCCAAAATCGCAATCATCACAAGATGTAACAGAAAATATAAGACGAAGGCAAAATTATTGGCAAAAACTACCGCACTTCCTAACTGCCCGTAAGCCAGCACTGCCAAAGTGAAAATACTATTAAGCACTAAAAGAACGCTCATCACCAAAGGCAATAAGGCCATAAAACTCTGTAAACGGTTACGTGAAATCACCAATAACAGGTTAGCTAAAATTACGCCTGCCAGCGCTTGTCCGAAGAAATTGTATTGCACCCAATGAAGAACTGGAATTTCCGCCAACTGCACAAAAAAACAAATCACGCCAAGCAACCCGGCTAAAGCCCCCATGTTTAACATTAAACGGCGAGAGCCAGGCTCAAGGGGTTGTCTCCACATGGAAAATAACATCAACAAGCCGGCAACGCTTAACATATCCGTTAAAATAAAATGATAGCTGGAAAACAAACTAAGCAGCAACCAAACAAGCCAATATACGGCAAAATACATAACGGCTTGAGTCAATCGACCGCGCTGCCCGTTACAAATCCGCCCTTTCAAAAACACCAGCGAACAAATAAATTGAGCCGCCAGCACACCTAAATTGAAATGGGAAATTGCTTTCGCTTCAGTCTGTAAAAACATAGTGTAAATATCAATGCCCAATAATAAAACGACCGGCATAATAGAAAAAAGTGCGGTAAGAAATTTAGAATTTTGTTCTTCTGACATAAATTTATTCACGTTAAAAAAAAGTTAATGGACCCAGTTTTTGTTCTGCGCGTTTAAAACTTTCCGTATGATTCAAACGGCTAACATAAGCGCTAATATGCGGATATTGGTTAGTTTCAAAATAGCTAACCGCCGCTTGCAAAGGAAAACTCATCATAATATCCGCACCCGTTAATTCGTCGCCCACCAGCCAGAATTTTTCCGCTAATTGGCTTTCAATGTAATCCAAATGCAGTTTTAACTGAGGCTGGATAAACCCCTGTTTGACTTTTTCCGTAATTTTATTGGCAATCGGTTTGGCGATAAAAGGCATATCCGCCTCGTCAATTTTACGAAAGATCAGTTTAATCACTAACAGTGGCATTAACGACCCTTCGGCATAATGCATCCAATGTAAATACTGCCAATAATCGGTGCTGTTCATTTCCGGTTTTAATTTGCCGCCGCCATAACGGTTGATTAAATACTCAACGATCGCACCGCTTTCCGTCAGTACCAAATCGCCGTCCTTAATAATCGGCGATTTTCCCAAAGGATGAATCGAACGCAACGCATCCGGCGCAAGATTGGTTTCGCCGTCCCGTTCGATAATCTCCAGTTTATAAGGCAGGTTAAGAATCTCCAACAACCAAGCGATACGATAAGCGCGGGATTGAGTTAAGGCATAAAGAATAATCATAAAATTCCCGTTAATTAAAAATTTAGGCTGCATTATGAATGAATAAAAAAGTGCGGTCAAAAAAATCGAAATTTTTTATTCATTAAATTCTTTTGGAATCCTCAACAGATAATGAGATAAGAAAAAATCAAGCCTGCTCATTTGTTAAATTTTTGTTCAAAATTTCACGGATTTACCGAGTTTAATTAGACTTAATTTTAAATTTTGTTTAGACTTGTCTGCAGGCTTTTGAAGCTGGCTAAAACCTTCAAAAGTCCGCATATTTTGACAAAATGGAGAACGCAACGCAATGTCATTAAACGATCAAGATCCTTGGGCAAAACCTGGGCAAAACGACCCGAAGCAACCTGAGAACCCATCGAATAAGCCGGATAACAAATCAGGTTGGTCTGACCGACAAGATAATAAAGAACAATCACCGCCGGATATTGAAGAAATATTCGGGAATTTATTAAAAAAATTAGGCGGTAACGGCGGCCAATCAAATAACGGTAACAATACGAATTTACCGAAAAACCTGAATAAACTTGCACCCGCGGCAATCGCTCTTGCCGTGGTGCTTTGGGGATTAAGCGGTTTATACACCGTAAAAGAAGCGGAACGCGGCGTAGTAACGCGTTTCGGTCAACTTCATTCTATCGTGCAGCCCGGTTTAAACTGGAAACCGAACTTTATTGATGAAGTGATTCCCGTCAATGTAGAACAGGTAAAAGAATTAAGAACGCAAGGCGCGATGCTGACACAAGACGAAAATATGGTAAAAGTGGAAATGACCGTGCAATATCGCGTGCAGGATCCGGCGAAATATCTGTTCAGCGTAACCAATGCCGACGATAGCCTGAATCAGGCTACCGACAGCGCTTTACGTTATGTTATCGGACATATGACAATGGATGATATTTTAACTACCGGTCGTGCCGTTGTGCGTGAACAAACCTGGAAAACATTAAATAATGTTATCAAACCTTATGATATGGGTGTTGAAGTAATTGACGTGAACTTCCAGTCCGCCCGCCCGCCGGAAGAAGTGAAAGATGCCTTTGACGATGCGATTAAAGCTCAGGAAGACGAACAACGCTATATTCGTGAAGCCGAAGCCTATGCCCGCGAGCAGGAACCTATTGCCCGCGGTGACGCACAACGCATTGTGGAAGGCGCTACCGCCTATAAAGATAAAGTAGTGCTGAATGCAAAAGGCGAAGTGGAACGTTTACAACGTCTGTTGCCTGAATTTAAAGCATCTCCGGATTTATTACGCGAGCGTTTATATATTCAGTCCATGGAACAAATTATGTCTAAAACACCAAAAATTATGCTTGATGGAAACGGCAATAATCTAAATGTATTGCCGGTGGATCAAATTCTACGTAATAAAAATACACAACCGGCGGCCGAACCCTCTGCAAATCAAGGCACATTATCGTCTAACGAGCTAAAAAGTGCGGTCAAAAACGGCCAAAATTCTCATGGACAAACACAAACGGATGATCGTTCAATCAGCCGTCAAGGGAGATTTAATTAATGCGTAAATTTTTATTACCTGTCTTAGTCATCCTGGCGGCAATCCTTTACTCAAGTATTGTAATTGTAAATGAGGGGACGCGAGGCATTATGCTGCGTTTTGGCAAAGTACAACGCGATTCGGATAACAAAGTGGTGGTTTATACGCCAGGATTACATTTTAAAATCCCGTTTATTGACAATTTAAAACCGTTAGACGCACGAATCAGAACCCTTGACGGTCAAGCCGACCGCTTTGTGACCGTTGAGAAAAAAGATCTGTTGGTAGACTCTTATGTAAAATGGAAAATCAGCGATTTCGGCAGATTTTACACCTCTACCGGCGGCGGTGACTATAACCAAGCGTCTAATTTATTACGGCGTAAAGTTAACGACCGTTTGCGTTCGGAAATCGGTACAAGAACTATTAAGGATATTGTATCCGGTACTCGCGGCGAATTAATGGACGGCGCTCGCAAAGCATTAAATACGGGGCAAGACAGTACGGCGGAATTAGGTATCGAAGTGGTTGATGTACGGGTCAAACAAATCAATCTGCCGGATGAGGTTTCATCGTCAATTTACCAGCGTATGCGTGCGGAACGTGATGCGGTAGCTCGCCAGCACCGTTCGCAAGGTAAAGAAAAAGCGGCGTTCATTCAAGCCGACGTAGATCGAAAAGTAACGTTGATTCTTGCCAACGCCAATAAAACCGCCGAGGAATTACGCGGTGAAGGTGATGCCACAGCGGCAAAACTTTATACCGAAGCCTTTTCCGGCGAACCGCAGTTTTATAGTTTCGTGCGCAGCCTAAAAGCCTATGAAAACAGTTTTGCCGGTTCTGACAACATGATGATTTTAAAACCGGACAGCGATTTCTTCCGCTTTATGCAACCGCCTAAAAAATAATTTTCCATAAGGACGTCTAAGACGTCCTTTTTTTATACATACACGCAAACGATTACCTTTTCATTAAATAAAATCTAACCGAAATTTGATTTTTCGCTATTTAATAACAACTTTCCTGAATTTACATTGAGATTTCAGTAAGAAAATAGTAAAGTGAATCCCTAAATTCGTTACAAACTCAGCTTTTAAAAGGCGGAAAAATTTATGGGAAAAAGTGTTGTTGTCTTAGGCGCTCAATGGGGCGATGAAGGTAAAGGCAAAATCGTTGACTTACTCACCGATCGCGCAAAATATGTAGTGCGTTATCAAGGCGGCCATAATGCGGGTCACACATTAATTATTAACGGAGAAAAAACGGTTTTACGTTTGATCCCAAGCGGTATTTTACGCGCTAACGTCACTTGCCTGATTGGTAACGGCGTTGTACTTTCGCCATCGGCATTAATGCAGGAAATGGGTGAATTGGAAAGTCGCGGTATTAATGTGCGTGAACGTCTGTTAATCTCTGAAGCTTGCCCATTAATTTTACCTTACCATGTTGCTATGGATCACGCTCGTGAAGCGGCATTAGGGAAAAAAGCTATCGGTACTACCGGGCGCGGTATCGGACCGGCTTATGAAGATAAAGTGGCTCGTCGCGGTTTGCGTGTAGGTGATTTATTCGATAAAGAACAATTTGCCGAAAAACTTAAAAATATTCTTGATTACTATAATTTCCAATTGGTGAATTATTATAAAGTCGAAGCCGTTGATTATCAAAAAACCTTAGATGATGTTATGGCCGTTGCCGATATCATTACCGGTATGGTGGCGGACATCGGCGCAATTTTAAATACCGCTCGCAAAAATGGCGACAATATCTTATTTGAAGGTGCGCAAGGCGCAATGTTGGATATCGACCACGGTACTTACCCTTATGTAACCAGCTCAAATACAACGGCCGGCGGCGTGGCAACGGGTTCAGGCCTAGGACCTCGTAATATTGATTATGTATTGGGTATTATTAAAGCATATTGTACCCGTGTAGGCGGCGGCCCGTTTACTACCGAATTATTTGACGAAGTAGGTCAGGAAATTGCCCGCAAAGGTAACGAATTCGGTGCGGTAACAGGGCGTCCTCGTCGTTGCGGTTGGTTTGATGCGGTAGCAATCCGTCGTGCGATCCAAGTGAACAGCATCACTGGTTTCTGTATGACAAAATTAGACGTTTTAGACGGCTTTGACGAAGTAAAAATCTGTGTAGGTTATAAACTTCCAAACGGCGAGGTAGTCGATTACGCACCACTAGCGGCAAAAGACTGGGAGGGTGTCGAACCGGTTTATGAAACTATGCCGGGTTGGAAAGAAAATACCTTCCGCGTAACCGATGTAGATCAACTCCCGGTAAACTGTCTTAACTATATCAAACGTATTGAAGAAGTAACAGGCGTGCCTGTGGCGATTCTTTCAACCGGTCCGGATCGAGTCGAAACAATGATTCTTCAAGATCCGTTCACTGCATAATTGGCAAAAATTAAAAAAACTAACCGCACTTTTGTGCGGTTTTTTTATGTTAACTTCTAGTATAAATTAATCAGCAATGATTGAACTTAAACGAATATTTTTAGCCGTTTGCTAATATAAAAAAATCCGCAGTTTTCAGGCTGCGGATTTAATGTTGAATAAAAAAATTACTCGGCTTTAGCTTGAGTAGCGGCGGTAAACACATGGCTCACCGCGCTGTTATGCCCTGCAGAGCCTTTACCATGGAAGTAATAGCGGGAATCTTGCCATTGAACGATTTCAAAAGGCGGTAAAACTTCATCCGCAGCTTTAGCAAGGGTCATTTCCGCTTTGGTATGTTTAACTGCAGAAATTGTACCTAAACGTCCGCTAAACCGATAATTCGACAAATTTAAAACTTCCGTTTTTTCGACCGCACTTTCTGTCGCAGTAACGTCAGAAAGCGTCATATTCGAAGCATTATCATCCTCTTTAACTTCAGTTTGTTGCCCGTTTGTTTGTTCTAAACGGTCTAAAGACTCTTGCACTTTTTTCTGTACCGATTCATTAGCGGGCTGAGTCACAAAACTTGCCAACGGGGCAATATCATTATCTGCTTTATCAAAAATAACCTGGGTAGCAGGTGCCGGTGTTGTAACACCAGGCTGTTTTACTTCGCTTTGCTGCTCTAATAACTCATCTACAGATAGGAACGCGCTTTCTTTCGGTTTCGCAGGTGCAGTCGGTGACTCAATCCAAACTTTACCGCTTGCTAATTCAGGTGATGCGACTGCCGCAAACAACGGCATAGCCGAAACCTGTTCCGCATTACGGCGGCGACGTTGGTTATTAACTCTCAAATGACGAGGCAAACGGCGACGGTTGTCTTGGCGATCACGTTCTTGGTAAACATTTTCCTCAACAACAGGTTCAACCGGCACGCTTTCCGCTAAAGACGGTTTATCAACAGGTTCTGCTGCGACAGTTACCTGCTCTTCCGTTACGCGCACACGTTTACGCAAATCACGACGTTGACGACGTTGTTGCGGCGCTTTAGCTTCATCATCGGTCGTTTCATTGGTTACCGCTTCGATCACCGATTCATTATTTAAGCTGTCATCAGCCGCCGCGTTACGATTGCGGTTATTACGACGGGTACGTTCGGAACGTGCCGGACGTTCGGCTTTTTCAGCACTTTTTTCAGACTGGACTTTATCTGCCGGCTCTTCGTTATTTCCTCTATTATTTCGTTCATTACGATTACGACGGGAATTACGATGTTCCTGATTGTTACGACGGTTACGGGTATTCGGCTGTGGCGCTTCCTCGACTTTTTCTTCAACCTTAGGTTCGGAAGCAAATAATCCTTTAATCGCCGCCACAATACGAACAAATAACGAAGGCTGTTCTTCTTTTTTTACCTCAATTGTCGGTGCAGGTTCGGAAATCGTCATGGATAACGCTGCGCTTTCTAACACGTTTTCAGTGGTTACAGCCGCTGTTTCCGTCACACGAGTGGTGAAGGGTTCATCGGCAATAAAGGTCGTTTCCTGCTCTTCATATACTTTGACTAAGTTATAACTTAAGGTATTGATTTCTTCACCGTCACGTACACGGAACACGCTAAAATGCGGAGTTTCCATTTCTTTATTCGGCACAACCAGAATTTCAACGTTGTGACGTTTTTCAATGTCATGAATCGCTTTACGTTTTTCATTCAGTAAATACGAAGCAATATTCACCGGCACCACCGTATGAACCTGTTTAGTATTTTCTTTCAGTGCCTCTTCTTCAAGCAAACGTAAAATAGATAATGAAAGCGATTCGTTATCACGCACCTTACCGGTTCCCTGACAACGAGGACAAATATGATGCGAAGACTCACCTAAAGACGGGCTGATACGCTGACGGGACATTTCCAATAAACCGAAACGGGAAATACGGCTGATTTGGATACGCGCACGATCCTGACGTACCGCTTCACGCATACGGTTTTCCACTTCGCGCTGGTGGCGAACCGGGGTCATATCAATAAAGTCGATAACAATCAAACCGCCTAAGTCACGTAAACGTAACTGGCGGGCGATTTCATCGGCGGCTTCTAAGTTGGTATTTAACGCCGTTTCTTCAATATCGCCGCCACGGGTTGAGCGTGCCGAGTTAATGTCAATTGCGGTTAAGGCTTCCGTTACGTCGATAACGATCGAACCGCCGGACGGCAAACGTACTTCCCGTTGAAACGCCGATTCAATTTGCGATTCAATTTGATAATGGCTGAATAGCGGCACTTCGCCTTGGTATAATTTAATACGGCTAATAAAATCGGGGCGTACTAATTTAATATGGGCTTTGGCTTTTTCGTAAACTTTCGGGCTATCGATTAAAATCTCACCGATGTCACGACGCAGATAATCGCGGATAGCACGAACTATAACGTCACTTTCCTGATGAATCAAAAACGGTGCAGGACGGCTTTGCGAAGCCTGTTTGATTGCTTCCCAATGATGTAATAAAACTTTTAAGTCCCATTGCAATTCTTCCGAAGATTTGCCCACACCGGCGGTACGAACGATTAAGCCCACACCTTCAGGCACATCTAAAGAACTTAACGCATCTTTTAATTCAAGCCGTTCATCCCCTTCGATACGGCGCGAAATACCGCCCGCACGAGGATTATTCGGCATAATAACCAAGTAACTACCGGCTAAAGAAACAAAAGTGGTTAACGCGGCACCTTTGTTGCCACGTTCCTCTTTATTCACCTGAACAATAACTTCCTGCCCTTCTTTGATTATGTCTTTAATATTCGGACGACCTTGATAAACGTAATCATCGGGGAAATATTCGCGGGCAATTTCTTTTAACGGCAGGAAACCGTGACGTTCGGCACCATAATCAACAAATGCCGCTTCAAGACTTGGTTCTACGCGGGTGATTTTTCCTTTGTAGATATTGGCTTTTTTTTGTTCGTGACCGGGGCTTTCGATATCCAGATCAAACAGGCGCTGGCCATCGACCAACGCAACACGCAACTCTTCTTGTTGAGTCGCATTGATTAACATACGTTTCATTTAAATTTTCTCTTATATTATTTTTTAATTTTCAGCTAAAACGAACCGCACTTTTAAGTTAAGGCGCTCAAATATAGTTAGATAAACTTCGCAATCGACCTCGTGTCTGTCGCCTAATGTCATTCTCCCGACTGTCAAAGGCTGGGTGCATTGACTGCGTTATTCCGCCAAATTTAAAACCCGAAACAGGTTATCGACTAATCGCAGGCTTTAATATGCCGACAATCATTGGCACGAATAAAACAAAATTGGATTTTAAAAATTGAATTTTGCAAGTAAACTATTCGAATTAACCACATAAAACCGTTAAATATCAGCGTCTTATGCCATTCGCTGCACAGATATTTTAATTAACGACAAATAAAAATTTTTATGTATTTCCGTACACAAAAATGTAAGGTATTATCGCTTGTGTAGTTAAATTTATCAAGGCATTTCAGCAATTTAAATCCCCTTGCGAATATGATAGAATTTGCCGCTTTTATGGCGTTTGAAATTTTCAAATCCGGTTAAAATCTTTTAATTAAAATATTATTTATGACAACGAATCCCTTAAATGAAAAAATCATCAACGCAACGGTAAAAATGCTGCAAATCAGCGAAGATGAAAGCGGTCAACGCATTGATAATTATCTGCTTGCCAAGCTTAAAGGCGTGCCTAAAAGTTTGATTTATCGAATTGTGCGCAAAGGCGAAGTGCGGGTAAACAAAGGAAGAATTAAACCGGAATATAAATTACAGACAGGCGATACGGTACGTATTCCGCCGGTTCGCGTAGCGGAAAAAGAACAAGCGCCTATTTCCAATAAACTGAACAAAGTTGCCGCGCTTGAAAAACAGATTATTTTTGAAGACGATTGTTTGTTAGTGTTAAACAAACCCTCAGGCATAGCCGTTCACGGCGGAAGCGGGTTAAGTTTCGGGGTAATTGAAGCGCTCAGATCATTGCGCCCGGAAGCGCGTTTTTTGGAATTGGTACATCGTATTGACCGGGATACTTCCGGCATTTTGTTAGTCGCCAAAAAACGTTCCGCGTTGCGCAATCTGCACGAACAACTGCGTATTAAAACCGTTAAAAAAGATTATTTAGCGCTCGTGCGCGGTCAATGGCAATCGCACGTTAAAGTTATTCGGGCACCTTTGCTGAAAAATGAATTATCCGGCGGCGAGCGTATCGTTCGGGTTAATGAACAAGGCAAACCTTCGGAAACCCGTTTTGCAATCGAAGAACGTTACCCGACGGCAACATTGGTTAGGGCTTCGCCGGTAACGGGTAGAACTCACCAAATTCGCGTGCACACGCAATATGCCGGTCACCCGATTGCCCTTGACGATAAATACGGCGATAAGGAATTTGATCAACAAATGCAGAAATTAGGCTTAAACCGGCTATTCTTACACGCATATTCGATAAAATTCGAACATCCGAAAAGCGGTGAAGAATTGCGTTTAACGGCGCCTTTAGACGAAAATATGAAAGGTATTTTAAAAAAGCTGCGGGAAAACAAAGCGTAATGCGGGCAATAAAAGTGCGGTCAAAAAATAAAAAATTTTGACCGTTTACTTGGTCAACTGAGCACCAATAGGTATTAACCCAGCTGCGATTACAAAATCTTGCCGGATTTTATAAGGACGACATCGTCCTTATTTTTCAATTTATCTGTTACGTTTATACGCTCGCCACCCCTGCACAAATACAATTAACGCAAGCAAACCGTAGCCCAGCAAAATACCCACGGCGCCGAACAAATTATAAATTAACGCGGAAAACGCGCCGATATGCGGCATTTGTCCGCTTTGCTCCCAGGCAAGAATATCAAAATAACTGTAAATGCCGTAAGCAAAAATCCCTAATGCCAGCACAATGCCAATCCAAAGTGCGGCGAAAAAGCGCGAATTTTTATTTGGTTCAGAATTTCGCATACCATTTCTCCATAAAAAAACCCTGCCGAAACAGGGTCTTCTTTATTTTACAATTAAAGGTTTTTCTCAACAAAAGCCGCTAATTGATTTTTTGGCAATGCACCGACTTGTGTACCGACTAATTGACCGTCTTTAAACATTAATAATGTCGGGATACTGCGAACGCCAAACTGAGCCGGCGTACCTTGGTTTTCATCAATATTAATTTTAACGATTTTTACTTTGCCTGCTAATTCTGCGGCTAAATCGTCTAAAATTGGCGCAACCATACGGCAAGGACCGCACCATGGCGCCCATAAGTCAACCAATACGGGTACATCTGATCTTAATACGTCGGCTTCAAATGAAGCGTCTGTTGCGTGTAATACTTCTGACATAATCTTTCCTTTTTAACGAAACTGTTCATTTTATATGGGAGCAAATCGGGCAAATTCAAGCTTTTGCGCCCGGAATTTTTAGCGATAATAACATAAGGATTTTAGATGTAAAACTATTGTTTTAATCGTTAAAATCAAAGATAAAAACCAAAGTGCGGTAAAAAATCGCCGAATTTCGACCGCACTTTTACCATTTGCCTATTTAAATTGAGCAAAAGCCTGCGCCAAATCCGCTTTAATATCTTCGACGTTCTCTAAACCGACGGAAAAACGCAGCAAATCATTGGTCACACCGCGCGCAATTCGTTCTTCTGCTGGGATATCCATATGGGTTTGAGTGGTCGGATAAGTAATAAAACTTTCCGTGCCGCCAAGGCTTTCGGCAAACGTAATTAAATTAATGGCTTTCAAAAACGGATTTACCCAGTTTTCATCCTGTAACCGGAATGACAACATACCGCCTTTATTCGGATAAAGTACGTCTTTGACCTGCGGCTGCGCTTTCAGAAATTCCGCAATCGCCGCCGCATTCGCCTGATGACGTTCCATACGCAACGCTAATGTTTTCAAACCGCGAATGGTTAGCCATGAATCAAAGGGCGATAATACGGCGCCCGCACCGTTTTGAATATAAAAGATACGCTCGCAAAGCGCCTGCCCTTTTGCCACCACTAAACCGGCTAGAGTATCGTTATGACCGGCAAGGTATTTCGTCGCACTATGAATCACAATATCGGCGCCTAAATCCAACGGCCGGGAAAATACCGGCGTTAAGAATGTGTTATCTACAATTAATAATAAATTATATTTTTTGGCGATTTTAGCGATTTCCGTCACATTACATTCTTCCATCAACGGATTTGACGGGGTTTCCACAAAAATCGCCTTAGTGTTCGGCGTAATCGCCGTTTCAATCGCCTCCACAGAAGCCGTATTGACATAAACCGGTTTCACGCTGTTGTTATTTTTATAGGCAAAATCCAACAGACGATAGGTTCCGCCATAAACATCACTGGAAACAATCCACTCGTCCGGCGCCGTAAATAAGGTCATTAGCACTTGAATTGCCGCCATACCGGAAGAAAAGGCGAAACCCTGATCGCCGTTTTCCAATTTAGCGATTGTCTCTTCCAATACCAAGCGGGTCGGATTTTTAGTGCGGGTGTAATCAAAGCCCGTACTTTCTCCGATACCTCGGTGACCATAAGCGGTGGAAAGGAAAATAGGTGTGGATACCGCACCCGTGCGGGCATCCGACTTATTGCCCGCTTGCGCGAGAATAGTTTCAATAGAATAGTTTTGTGTCATAACATCTTACCTGTAAAAAATAAAATTATTGTATTAGGCCCTGTTTATCTTTTATAACCGGATATTTATTAAAAATACGAAAAAAATCAACCGCACTTTTCATTTAAACATCTTAATTTCTCTTTAAAAACAAAGCGTATTCGGAAAAATTGAATTTTTTAATTTTGTCATAAACTACGATTGGTTAAAAGCAGATTTTATACTTAAAAATCTTTGCCTGATTTTTAGCTTTCTTTTGTATGCTTTTTAATTGAATTGTATTTTTTTTCGGCTGACAACAAAAATTTTTAAATATTTTTTAAATTCACTGTTGACACCGAATCAGATTTCCGTAAAATGCACGCCACTGACAGCGAATGTGTTAGCGAAAGCGGGAATAGCTCAGTTGGTAGAGCACGACCTTGCCAAGGTCGGGGTCGCGAGTTCGAGCCTCGTTTCCCGCTCCAATTACGCTAAGGCGTGTTAGCAAAGCGGTTATGCACTGGATTGCAAATCCATGTAGCTCGGTTCGACTCCGGGACACGCCTCCATTAAATAGCCGTTAGTCAGTAAAAACGCACTCTGCCCGAGTGGTGAAATCGGTAGACACAAGGGATTTAAAATCCCTCGACTTTCGAGTCGTGGCGGTTCAAGTCCGCCCTCGGGCACCATTTTGAGTGGTAAAATTAAAAGAAAAGATAGACGCATGAGCGTCTTTTTTTATACCTGAAATTTGCCTTCCGCCCGAATAATTTTATCAATTACCCTACTTTTTCAAAATCTGTTTGATCAATAAAATTAACGCAATCAAATCGTCACTCAAACCAAGCAAACCGACAAAGGCTTCCGGCACAAGATCAATTGGTGACAAAATATAGAGAATAAGCAAAATAATTTTTATATTTTTCTTCATTGTAAACCTTGTCATTGCTGGGAAATAATAAATCTATTCTAGCATTTCTGAAGCGAAAAAATGGCGAAACTTAATTTAATAAGTAAAGTGCGGTATAATTTTTCGAACTTTTTATGATTATTTTTAAAGGATTATACATTGGAACTTCGTCATTATATTATTTTTGCCGTTGCAACCCTTCTCCTGCAGCTTTTTTTGTATATTTTCAACCGCACTTTATTTTGGCTTTTTAGCGGTAAATTAACTCACCGATTGCGCTATTTTATCGGCTCTTTTACCTTTTTGACCGCAAACGGCATTATTTTTCTGACTATTTTCCGCATTCAACCGCTGTTTCGCCTAAGTGCGCTAATTTTGATTTTATTACTTTTTTCGGCATTTATCAGCGTAGGATTAGCTTTAACTTATAAGTTGTTGAAATCTTTTATAAATTCTTCAATTTTGAACCGCACTTTGCGAGCGGTTTACCCTATCGGCATGTTGATTTTAGTGGGTTTAAGCATTTATAACGCCTATACGCCGAAAGTGATTCATTATCAGATCGAACTTGATAAACCGCTGAAAGCCATGCGCATTGCCGTTGCCAGCGATTTTCACTTAGGCAAATTATTCGGCAGCGAACAAATCGACAAACTAGCCCGAATTATTGAGCGGGAAAAAGCGGATCTCGTATTATTGCCCGGTGATATTATGGACGATAATCTCAATGCTTATCTTGCGGAGCAAATGTCAAGCCATCTTGCAAAATTAAAGGCGCCATTGGGCGTTTATGCGACGCTCGGTAATCACGATTTTTTTGGGCAGCAACAGGCGATTGCCGATGAAATAAATAAAACAGGCATAAAAGTATTGTGGGACGAAGCAGTGACTATCAATAATGAATTTGTTATAGTCGGACGCAATGACGATCTGAATAAAGCGCGTCCGACGACAAAGCGGTTATTGCAAAATGTGGATACCAACCTGCCTGTTTTTCTGATGGATCATCGACCTACCGAAGTCACGGAACATTCGGCGCTGCCTATTGATGTGCAGGTTTCCGGACATACTCACAACGGGCAGATCTTCCCGGCGAATCTGATTATTAAGGCTATGTATCGCTTAGGATACGGCTATGAAAAAATAGCTGACGGGCATTTTTTTGTTACTTCGGGTTATGGTTTTTGGGGAATTCCAATGCGCCTGGGGTCGCAATCCGAAATATTTATCATTGATGTAAAAGGAAAAAATTAAGCCCGGAAGTATATTCCAAACAAAAGGGCCGATTCCCGTATCTTGCGGGAATCGGCCCTTTATTTTTTACCGTCTTGAATTACATTACGCGACTACCCGCTTTAACGCCGGCATCTACATCAAGCAAATATAAATCTTCACCGCCGGTGCCCGCCGATAAAATCATACCTTCAGACACGCCGAATTTCATTTTGCGCGGTGCAAGATTTGCCACCACAATCACAAAACGGCCTTCAAGTTCTTCGGGGTTATTGTAGGCGCCTTTAATGCCGGACAATACCTGACGTTGCTCAAAGCCCAAATCCAGCTGAAATTTCAATAATTTTTTGCTTTCCGGCACTTCTTCGCATTTAATTACTTTTGCCACCCGTAAATCGATTTTGGCAAAATCATCAATGCTGATTTCAGGTTCAATCGGCTCAAAATCCGTTAAAAGTGCGGTGGATTTTTTCGAATTTTTTTCTTCTTTCTTAACTGTTGCATTAACGGCGGCATTTTCCGCTTTTGACGCTTCGATCATGGCATCGATTTGTTTAACGTCTAAACGGCTGAATAAGGCTTTAAACGGCGCAATACCATGGTTTAACAATGGTTGCGCTAAATTATCCCAAGTTAATTCCGCCTGTAGGAAAGCCTCCGAACGTTCCGCCAATTTAGGCAATACCGGTTTCAGATAGCCCATTAACACCCGGAAAAGTTGAATACCCATGGAACAAACCGCCTGCAATTCCGCTTCACGTCCTTCTTCTTTGGCAATCACCCAAGGCGCTTTATCATCCACGTATTTATTCGCTTTATCCGTTAACGCCATAATTTCACGGATAGCTTTACCGAATTCACGGTTTTCATAATAAGCGGCGATTTGCTCCGATTGTGCGATAAATTCGGCGAATAGTGATTCATCTTCTAACTTATCCGCCAATTTACCATCAAAACGTTTTTGAATAAATCCGGCATTGCGCGAAGCCAAGTTAACCAGTTTATTAACTAAATCGGTATTAACGCGTTGTACAAAATCGTCCAGATTTAAGTCTA
The DNA here is from genome assembly GCF_000007745.1 of [Mannheimia] succiniciproducens MBEL55E. Classification (GTDB taxonomy): domain Bacteria; phylum Pseudomonadota; class Gammaproteobacteria; order Enterobacterales; family Pasteurellaceae; genus Basfia; species Basfia succiniciproducens. The sequence continues at coordinate 1,626,270 of NC_006300.1, forward strand.
AATCGTCAATACGGTTACTGAGTTTTGCCGCATAGTAATAACGCAGGCATTCAGGATCCAAATGTTTCAGATAAGTTGCCGCCTGAATAAAAGTACCGCGGGACTTGGACATTTTTTCGCCGTTTACGGTCACATAACCGTGCACGAAAATATTTGTCGGTTTACGATAATTCGCGCCGTCTAACATAGCAGGCCAAAACAGACTGTGGAAATACATAATATCTTTACCGATAAAATGATAAAGTTCCGTATTGCTATCTTTATTCCAAAAACGGTCAAAATCCAAATTTTCCCGTTTACATAAATTTTTAAACGACGCCATATAACCGATTGGCGCATCCAACCAAACATAGAAATATTTGTTTTCCGTACCCGGGATTTTAAAACCGAAATACGGCGCGTCGCGGGAAATATCCCATTGCTGCAAGCCCGCATCAAACCATTCCTGCATTTTGTTTGCCACCTCCGATTGCAAGGCGCCGGAACGGTTCCATTCTTTTAACATGGACTCAAAACTCGGCAAATCAAAGAAGAAATGTTCGCTTTCTTTAATTACGGGTGTTGCGCCGGAAACAGCGGAACGAGGGTTAATTAATTCCGTCGGGCTGTAAGTAGCCGAACACACTTCGCAGTTATCGCCGTATTGATCTTCCGCCTTGCATTTCGGGCAAGTCCCTTTCACAAAACGATCCGGCAGAAACATGGATTTTTCCGGGTCAAACAATTGAGAAATTGTGCGGCTTTTAATAAAACCGTTTTCTTTTAAGCGGCTATAAATTAATTCGGATAATTCTCGGTTTTCTTCCGAATGGGTGGAATGATAATTATCAAAGCTAATGTTAAATCCGCAGAAATCCGCATAATGCTTTTCTTTAACATCCGCAATTAATTGTTCCGGCGTAATGCCCATTTGGTCGGCTTTTAACATAATCGGCGTACCGTGCGCATCATCGGCGCATACAAAATGGATCTCATTGCCGCGCATACGCTGAAACCGCACCCAAATATCCGCCTGAATATGCTCAAGCATATGACCTAAATGAATCGGACCGTTAGCATAAGGCAATGCGCAGGTCACTAAAATTTGACGATGTTGATTTGACATTAAAATAATCCTATTACGACTTATCTTTGATAAAAAAATTATCAGGATTTTACCTTAACTGCGGTATTTTTTCTACTTGAACTATATTTCGCTTAACAGAATCTCAATGTCGTGGTTAAATATCCGAGAATTTATCTCTACTATAGGATTCTATAATGTCTATTATATATACCGATAATCTCAGCGCCGGGCAGCAAGCTCAAATACAAACCTTATTTCAACAGTATCGGCACCCCAGCTTAAAAAAAGATCTCATTGCGTTAAGTGCGGTGAAAAAAGCAGAAAAAGGCGGCGATACGTTACGCATTGAACTTTCGATGCCCTTTCCCTGGAATAGCGCTTTTGAACAATTAAAAGCGGATTTGTCGGATAAATTGTTGTCCGCCACGGAAAGCAAAAATATCAAATGGCAATTAACCTATCAAATCGCTACCTTAAAACGCGCAAACAACCAACCTGCGGTGAAAGGGGTTAAAAATATTATTGCCGTTACTTCGGGCAAAGGCGGGGTTGGTAAATCGACCGTTAGCGTAAACCTGGCACTGGCATTGCAAGCCCAAGGCGCCCGTGTCGGTATTTTGGACGCGGATATTTACGGCCCTTCAATTCCCCATATGTTAGGCGCGCCGGATCAACGCCCGACTTCGCCGGACAACCAACATATCACGCCGATCCAGGCTCACGGATTATTCGCCAACTCTATCGGTTTTCTGATGGATGAAGAAAATGCCACGGTTTGGCGCGGTCCGATGGCAAGCAGTGCATTGAGCCAGTTATTAAACGAAACCTTATGGCCGGATTTGGATTATTTAGTGATCGACATGCCGCCGGGTACCGGGGACATTCAGCTTACTTTATCGCAACAAATCCCGGTAACCGGTGCGGTAGTAGTGACAACTCCGCAGGATATCGCATTGCTTGACGCTGTTAAAGGCATTTCCATGTTTAACCGAGTTTCCGTGCCCGTATTAGGCATTGTGGAAAATATGTCTATGCATATTTGTTCAAACTGCGGTCATCATGAAGCGATTTTCGGCACAGGCGGCGCCGAACGAATCGCACAAAAATACCATGTTGAAATGCTGGGACAATTACCGTTACACATTTGTTTGCGTGAAGATTTAGATAAAGGCACGCCGACGGTCGTTTCAAATTCAAATCAGGAAATCCGCGATGCTTTCATGCAATTAGCGGAAAAAATCGGCTACGAACTTTATTTCCAGGGTGCCGTTATTCCGAGCGAAATTATGTTTCGTGAAGTGAAATAAATCCTTACAAACAAAAGTGCGGTGAAAATTTTAAAAATTTCACCGCACTTTTTTTATTTTATACAATTTGTTCTATATCGTTTAACTAAGCATTATTCACACCAAACGCCATCACTTCTTCAATGCGATTAGCATTTAACGCCGCCATCAGTAAACGGTCAACACCTAACGCAACGCCCGCACAATTCGGCATACCGGCTTCCAGAGCCGCCAATAAACGCTTATCAATAGCCCGTTGCGGCAGACCCATTTTTTCACGTTGGCGGTTATCCCGTTCAAAACGAATGAGTTGCTCGTTCGCATCCGTTAATTCGTTAAAACCGTTAGCCAGCTCCAACCCTTTGAAATAAAATTCAAAACGCTCCGCCACCCGATGATCTTCAGAACTGATTTGTGCTAAAGCCGCTTGACTGGCAGGAAAATGATAAATAACCGCCGGACGGGTTTGCCCGATTTGCGGTTCAACAACCGTGCTGAAAAGAAATTCTAACAAAGTATCCCGTTCTTCATTTTCATCGCACATAAAATGATGTTCGCGCGCTTTCGCTACCAGCTCCGCTCGCGGTGCGGAAAGCGGATCCAGCCCGACATATTGCTGAAAAACGAATTGGTAACTGAAACTTTCCGCCGGTTCGCAATCTAAAATCTGTTGCAATAAATCGTCCACTTCGTTGATTAAGCGATACATATCAAAATGCGGACGATACCATTCCAACATAGTAAATTCCGGATTATGGCGACTACCCGCCTCTTCATTACGAAACACACGGCAAATCTGGAAAATCGCACCGCTACCCGCAGCAAGCAGACGTTTCATATGATATTCCGGGCTGGTCATCAGCCATAGGGTCTTTGAATTTTCACCAATCGGCGCGATAAATTCCGTATTAAATGTGGATAAATGCACATCGGTAACGCCGAACTCGCTTAACACCGGTGTTTCCACTTCCAACAAGCCTCGCTCGGTAAAAAACTTACGGATTTCTCTGATAATTTTTGCACGGGTAAAAAGAGTTTTAATCGGCGCGCTTGGCTGCCATGCTTCTTGTTCAAACATAAAAATACTTCAAAATAAAAAAATAATCCCGTCTATTATAAATAAACGGGCTTATATTCCCAATGAAATTATTATCAATAGATTTTATATTGTGCTGAATTTATCTATTAGCGGTGAAAATAAACAAGTAAATGATAACCACGGCTCCAAAATATACATTAGATAAATTCAAATTGAATTCTCTCCGGTTAGCATACAGACAAAAGAAAAACGTCGATATGATCGTCTAATAACAAAGTCCGATAATAAAATAAGCCCTTTAAGACAGGGCAAGGTCTTCCGACAATAACATGGCTAAAAAATCAGTACATTTAACTGCGTTTCAATCCCTTTAAGACAGGGCAAGGTCTTTCGACAATAACATGGCTAAAAAATCAGTACATTTAACTGCGTTTCAATCCCTTTAAGACAGGGCAAGGTCTTTCGATATTACCAATACCGCACCAGTGAGATTACTCCAAAGTTTCAATCCCTTTAAGACAGGGCAAGGTCTTTCGACCAACTATCGTTACAAAACTAGTGACGCAATGAATGGGTTTCAATCCCTTTAAGACAGGGCAAGGTCTTTCGACAAAACGCTTACGGCGATATGGACGAGAGTTATCTGTTTCAATCCCTTTAAGACAGGGCAAGGTCTTTCGACGACAACGACCGGCTATGACGGCAAATTATATATGTTTCAATCCCTTTAAGACAGGGCAAGGTCTTTCGACTCAAATTCATTCGTCGTTTAGTCACAATCCAAATCGTTTCAATCCCTTTAAGACAGGGCAAGGTCTTTCGACCTAACCAATATCAATTATTAACCATCAACTACCAATGTTTCAATCCCTTTAAGACAGGGCAAGGTCTTTCGACTAAACTTGATACATCTATTGTCGAAGAAGTATTAAGTTTCAATCCCTTTAAGACAGGGCAAGGTCTTTCGACTAAACATTTGGCCAAATATGGTGTATGTGAAACAGTTTCAATCCCTTTAAGACAGGGCAAGGTCTTTCGACAAAATCACTTTAGTAAAAATGAATGCAGTCACTAAGTTTCAATCCCTTTAAGACAGGGCAAGGTCTTTCGACTTAAAGGGCTATTTGCCAAAAAATTACTACGCCACTGTTTCAATCCCTTTAAGACAGGGCAAGGTCTTTCGACATGTGCAAGCGCTATACCCAATAGATATGCTAAAAAGTTTCAATCCCTTTAAGACAGGGCAAGGTCTTTCGACTTTATCAATCCCGTTCAGGACGCCAATACATGAGTTTCAATCCCTTTAAGACAGGGCAAGGTCTTTCGACTGCGGTAAGCAAAAATACATCTTACTTATCAATAGGTTAAAAAACATATTTTTGTAAAAAATAGTGCGATAATAAGTTGGCTTATTTTTGTGTATAAAAATCATACAATTAAAAAATTTTACTATTCCAGACAGAAAAAGACAAAAGAAGTATAACAAATTTCTTATCAAATGTTATGTACCTTTTCTTTCATATAATACTTATTTTTATAAAAATGATTAAAATACAAATGTACTTAAAACTATCCCCTCCGGCATTGGATTTTTCCCTATTTGCCAATATTTTGCCTGTACCGGAAGAGGATAAATTCGTAAATCGTCCTCTTTTTTATTATATAATCGTAAAACTGTTTGCATATATTTATCAAGTTGTTCTTTTGTCCCGTTAAATAGAAATACGCTATATTGTAACGGCGTAGCAAATTTAATCATTCTGCGATAAATGCGCTGTAACCGTTTACTGTCCGTGATGTCATAACCAATTAAATATCGCATTTTTCATTTCCTAAAATATGTGCCATATTAATTGTATAATCATCAAACTGATCTTGATGATATTCCGTTTGGTAACCGCAAATCAAATGAACTAATTCATACGCCTGTTTTTCAAATATTTTCCGCCACTCAGAAACAACTTTTTCAAAGGCTGTATAAAATATAACTCGTCCTTCCTTACCTAAAATACAACCTTCATTTGTTTGTGAAAATTGGTCAATTTTAAGAACTTCAGCCGTAAAACACTCGGCTATCCACTCATCAACACTTGGTCTAATTGGTTCCATTAAATCACAAGATAAAGATTTCCTACCAAAATGCAATGTGTGAAAAAAACCAATATAAGGATCCAATCCTGCCCCATATACTGCTAACGTGGCTTCACTATATAAAAGAGTATAGGTAAGAGAAAGTACAGCATTGACAGGATCTTTAGGGGGACGTCTATTTCTACCATTAAAACCTAACGAGCGGGGTAAAATATCAGCAAAAGCCGCAAAATAAATAGCGCCCATTCTGCCTTCAATACCACGCAGACTATCTATATTTTCTTGTTTTACTATCAAATTAAATAGTTTTTGTAATTCGGCAATAAAGGTAATGATTTTGGGATTATGTTCTATAAATTTTGCTAAAAATTGACATTGTTTAATACATTTATTTAACACAATATTTTTAGCTAAGGTTAAACAGAACAGCTTATTATCCGCCAAATAGGTTTGAGTTACACGACGATACGCATCATTATGGGGTTGAGGTAGAAATTGCATTGGTTTATTCTTACGACCTTGAAGAAAAACAACGCCGATACCCTTTTCACCTAATTTTGATAACAGAGATATTTGCAAATTAATGTCCCCTTTCATATATAACCGATCTACCGAAGCAAGTGGGATAGTGGCAATTCGTTCACCTTTTTCATAACAAATAAGTACATCACCATTTACTTTAAGTTCTGTCGTTCTACGATCAATATAAAGAGTTGGCATAATATTCCTCTAAATAATTAAATATGGTTGGTTAAATTTAGGTAAAGAAGCACATCCAAATAATTGTGGTTGAGTATCTTTATTGAGTTGAAAAATAAATAATTTATCTTCTTGCTTATCAATACAATTTATAAGCTTTTGTTTAAATTCGACTAATTCTCTATTGGTCAACCAACATTCATAAAAAGATTTCTGCCCGCCCACAGCATAAGCCGATAAGTATTTATGTGTATAATAACGTCGTTTAGAACTGCTAATATCATAAACAATAAGATAACGATCTCGCATTTATTCTCCATCTATATAAATTTTTGTTGGCATATTCATGAATTACTCGGTTGCCGTCATAACCGAGACGGCGGCGGGCTTCCAAGCTATTTTTTTAACTCTTCCACAGTTTTTTCTAAAATCTCAATAATTAAATCCAACATATTTCCTCCTATTATTGCTTGTCTAAATTGGTGCAGACTTTCGGCTCTGCGAACCGCCGAATTACTCGGTTGCGCGCTCTACTGCTCGCTTTATTGCGGCAGCAAGAGCAACGGCTACTAAATGCGTAAACATTGTCTATCTCCTTTTTTGTTGTTCCTATTTGCCTGGCAAGTTTTCGGCACTTGCCAGCCGTAGGGTTTACCCTAATCGTCGAAGAACTCATCGACTATCGCTTCCGCAACGGCAGCTACAACCACTTCTGCTAAGAATAACCACATAATACTTCTCCTGTTTGTCTGTAATGTTCAATAGTACGTTTAACGTTCGACAACGGCACTCTTTTCGTGGTCGCTCACGATCACATTAAAACCGAACAGGCGGTAATAATGTAAATCCATAGTTATAAAATGATGTTGTCATAACATTCTCCTCACGCCTTCAATGGATAAAAGTTTAAAGATTTTTGATGACTTAGGCGTATTCTGCAAATTTGTATCAGTCAGCTGATTTTTAATTTGTGAGTTACGCTGCGTTTCGATGGAGACAGTATAGAGGATAGAAAAATTAAAGAGAGGAAATACAAACTTGTAAAAAAGGGAGCTATTTGTCGCTCCCTGTTTATCTTAAAGTATCTTTAACCTAGCTAGTTCATTCTGGATAGCCGAAATATCTATATTATCAAGATCAATATTTAGCTCATAATTACCGGTTTTACGAGAACTTGATGGAATATAATCACTTTCAGCACCTTTGCCTAGAGAGAAATTTTCTGTAATTTTTTTACGAATATCTGTGCGGGATTCGGAAAGCACATCTTTGAGATCATTATCCATACCAGCCAAACGTTTCTGCATTTCCTCATCTTCTTTAATTTGGCTGTAAATTTTTAAGTAAGTATCGATTGTATGCTTTTCTTCACGAATACCAAATTGCCAGCCTGCATCTTTTGCAACGACTAAGCCTAACAGTAACGCATAACCACGAGGGGCAAGTTTGATTACTTTTGACCCGAATTTAACCAAACGATCTTCAAGCGGTGCCAAAAAAGTAATGCTTTGTTGCGACAATAACGCTTGCGCATTTTTCACCGATTCGCTATAAGAAATCGCCTGATGCTTTAGACCTTCCGGTACACCTAACCCCAAACGCACCCAAGGGATTTCCGCTAACATAACATTGGCTTTGGAGGCGTCTAATTCTACGCCATCACGATTAATAATGATGTGAGAATAAGGCTTGCGATAATAAAAATTAGGCAAAGTTTCAAATTGCTCATCCACTAAAACGTGTGAAAGCGAATCTTGCTTACGCCCATAAAGCGACAAAGCATAGCCCATAAAAAAGCCCATAGTCTTGCGTCCACCGGCAATCGAAACGTGCAACTGACTTTCTTCGCCTTGACAGAGCGAACCAACTAGCTTGACGATATTATCCGCTGCAAATTCATTTTCTTGTGGTGTGCGAATATCTGGCAATTTTTCACCGCTTGTATCTTCAATAATATGAATACAACTTTCATCAAAATGAATAGCCGAAAAACCATATTGGCTACCATAATCTTCGATAAATTCTGCCAATGCCCCTTTGCGTTCTTTGCGTCCGCCTTCAATACCAAGCAAAGCTGATAATAATTTATTCTTGCCTTGAATGGTGGTGATTACTTGAATTTCAGTTGGGATAAAGTTTTTTTCTGTAACCAAAGCATATAAAGTTTCAGTGACTACTGCTGGCGACATTCCTGTAACGGAGAGTAAAATGCGTTTGTTGTAGGTTTTCATTATTTTTCCCTAATCCAATTTTGGAGTTTTTCTTTTAAATCTTTAATACGATAATCATCAATAATTTCAATATTGTCTTTTTCTGCACGACGTTTTACGTGAGCGGGTATCGGATAAAAACTGACTAAACATACTTTCGTTAATGAACCTCCATAATCTTTTAAAGATTTTAATTTGTCTAAATAACCTTGTAATTTAGCGCTATTTTCCTCATTTTCAAAATTCATAGTTTTGCATTCAATAATATGACATTTATTTTTTGCCATAAATACAACGTCTAACTCATTATTTACACCAATTTTATTTTTTTCATATTTAGAATCTACCACTTCTACATTCCAATCAACATCGATAACATCTGTAATACTATTGGCTTGCTTATAAGTAAAATATTCTAACCAGTTCCCATTTAAAAAACTTCTTGTGGATTCATTTTTAAAATCTACAATATCACCATTCAGTTTTACCAAATCTTCATCCGCAAGATCTTCTATAATTAATCTAAGATCATTGTTGTAACCTGCAAGACTAGCTTCTAAATTACTGTTATCTGCTGCACAAGCTAATGAATTTAAGCTTGAAATAATATCTTTATAATTTTTTTGTCTTGTCGCAAAACGTTCTGTAAACATACCTAGTTTATGGAAATTAAAATTATCTTTATTTTTTAATATAGTGATGCCATATCCTGAAAGATAAGTACTAATGAATGTTTCCGTATTTAATTTTTGTACAGGAATATAGTTGTCACCTTCTTTTGATATAAAAATAATTTCCTCTCTATCTGTATTAATATAAAAAATAGGTTTAACACCAGAGAACGCATTCTGAGCAGCTATAGCCATTAATTTTGTACCGCCAGTTACATTTAATGCAATATTTTCATTTTTATATTTTGTTAGCAAATCTAATAGTTCTATTTCCATTCTTTGAAAATCGAACTCATCAGAAAGGTTCATAATATCTACATCAATACCATTTTGCTTAAATGCTAAATGAAGAGAATTTGCTTTTTCTTTAATATCATTTCTTGTAGAAACAACAAACACAGCCTTTTTCGGTTTAAATCCTTTATCTAAAGTTGGCAATAGATTCGGTGCCGCCTGTGCAGACACCAAGCAAACGTGAATATCATATTTTTGCATAAAAGAATCCTTATAATTTTTGAATATAAAATGCCTCAATCGAACAGCCTTGTTCTACAAGTTGTTCGCAGGTTAATTCTGTGCCGCGCTGTTCTGCACGCACATTCACTGATAAAAAATAAAATTTTGCCCCTTTTTGGCAAATATCTGCCGCTAAGTGGATCGGGAGCGTACCAATAACCACATCTCCACTTTGAATTGAACTCGGGTCTAAATGGCGTTCAAAACGGTCAATTTGCACAGATTGTTGTTTAATCCAATCAATTGCGCCTGCGTGTCTTGAAATAAACCAAGTGGTCATTTTGCTCCCTCAAACAATAAAAATTTGATTTTAACAAGCGGTCAAATTTTTCACTCAAATTACAAATTTGTAATCCGATATTTTCCCAATCCAAAGGTTGCATTTTTGCCACAATGTAACCACTGCCCAAAATATAAAAGCTGAATTAATTCGGGCGATAAGTTCTCAAATTGCCATGAGCCGACTACACCACCTAATTTCATTTTCTGATCTTGTCGTGATGAATATCTAGTCCAATCTAACCAAGTAAGATTTTTTTCATATTTAACTGCTTGTAGATCATTTTTAATCAATTCAAAATCTAAATTTAGCGGCTGATGATGAAATTCACTTAATAATGAAATACGTTTGGCTAACCCAATAAAAAAGCGATCTGCATTAATCTGATTTTCTCGCAATGGTTTACCGTTTTCTTGAATGCGTAGTGGCGTTTCAATTTGAATGGTTAAGTAATTTGGCAAAGATTCTGGCAAAATAATTTGTTTTTCGTGTTCAATAATATTGCCTTCTTTTAAGATTGACTGACAAGCGGTCATATTTTGTGAGAATTTTGCAATATCTACTAAATGAGCTTTGCCACGCCCAACGTTATATTCAAATGCTCGTTTAAACGCAAAGGCAATTAACGGTAATTGCTCAATTAAACGTCCAAATAACGCCAAATTAAAGCGTAATTCCGTACCTGTTAAATATATTTTCTCACCCCATTCCGGCGGTTCAATAATATAACCATTCGGTACTTGGCTGAATTTTTGTAACTCGTGCGATGTGGGCGCTGGCGTTTCAAATATATTGGTGTAAGGACAGGAGCGATAAAGCGGACAACCTTTGCAATCCGCTTGTTTAGTCATACAAGCAATTTTGCGTAATGCTCGCCCAAAAGCTCCACGCAAGGTAGAACCTGCATATTCAGGTAAAGAAATCGGTTCCATTACCTGAAAATGGAATTGGTAGCGAGCGATGGGGAGGGTATTTATCATTGTTCTGCCACCAATTTATTACGCCATTTTTTCACATTTTTTTCCGTGTCTTTTTTCTTAAAATCAATTTTTGATTTTAAGGGTATCCGGATTTAGCGGTTGATCTGCGCTAGACGTAATTTTGTAAATAAACCGGATTTTAGGGTTGACGGAAAAGGCCAGATGCCCTAATATTAGATTCAAGAGCTGAGAACAACGGCTCGGGCATAAGCCCAACGGGCGCACCGCCGAACTTGGTGCAGGATAGAAGCCATGTCATACGATGCAAATGATGCGCTGAATGAAATCGAAGAGGCGCTTAGCGAGCTTGAAAGGGTTGCTGAAGACCTAATCAACAACAACCCGAATAAAGAATCAGAATTACGCGGCCAAGGGGTTCACCAAGCGACAAAGCACCTCCGTTTTCGTATTCGCAACATCCGCCGCGGCGAAGCAATTTGACTAACATGCCGCCCTAGGGGCGGCTTTCAGCGAGGTCAGCATGAAAATCAAACTCTATTTTCCGGACGAGTCTATCGCCACGATAAAGCGAATGGGGCTTCGCCAAATGTCTCCCGAGACTCTCAGGTGGACTGCCGATCATCCGTCAAGCAGCTATGGTATGGGCGCTTTGCTCAGAGGCAAGTCTGGTGAAATCCTTGATGGGAAGTCTTTTGCTGCAATGGTGCATGCCTTTGGCGCGTGGATTGAAACAGACAGTGAAGATACCAGTCGTCGAGTTCATAACGCGCTAGTCACTGCTGCCACTGGCACCGAGGAATCGGTTAAGGTGGCAAAGGAGTAATGTCGAATATCCTCAACTGGCCTGATTACAAAGTGCTCCAGGTATCCGAACTGGAGCACGATTACCAGGTACACGCCGAAGTTTCCGAACCGCCTACGCAGTGCCCCCACTGCAATCATCCTGAAATCGTCGGCTTTGGTCGCCGTGATGAGGTGATCATGGATACACCCGTCCACGGAAGGCGTACCGGCATCATGCTTAACCGCCGTCGCTATCGCTGCCAGTCTTGCCGAAAGACGTTTCTGGAGCCTGTACCGCACAAAGACGAAAAGCGGCAGATGACCAACCGCCTGATCCAGTACATCGAGCGCGAGAGCCTGCGCCGCACGTTCTCCAGTGTTGCCGAGGATGTGGGCGTCGATGAAAAGACCGTCCGTAACATTTTCAACGACTATTGTGAACGCCTCGAAAAGACGCTCAATTTTGAAATGCCGCAGTGGTTGGGTATCGACGAAATCCACATCATCAAACCCCGCTGCGTGATCACCAACATTCAGCAGCAGACCATTGTGGACATGCTGGATAACCGCAATAAAACCACCGTCACCCGCTACCTGAGCAAACGCACTGACCGCGACCTGGTGCGCTACGTGGCAATGGATATGTGGAGGCCGTACCGGCAAGCAGTAGAAACCATGATTCCTGACGCCACGGTGATCATCGACAAGTTCCACGTTGTCAGGATGGCGAACGAATCACTGGAACGCGCCAGAAAAGCCATCAGAAGCGCCCTGACGCCACAGCAGCGCCGTGGGTTGATGCGAGATAGGTTTGTCCTACTGAAACGCCGTCACGAGCTGACAGATGCCGAATACATGCGTTTTTCAGGCTGGACATTGAATTACCCTGAGATTGGCCAAGCCTACGAACTGAAAGAAGCCTTTTTCGAGATTTGGGACTGTCAGACCCGGCACCAGGCACAGGAGGCATATTACTCTTGGCTGCGACAGATTACGCCGGAAATGAAAGCCCACTATGACCCGCTTATCAAAGCGATGGGCAACTGGCACGATGACATTTTCGCTTACTTCGACCACCCCATTACCAACGCCTACACCGAGTCACTGAACAACCTGATTCGTGTTGTTAATCGTGTTGGCCGTGGCTACAGCTTTGAAGCGCTGCGAGCCAAGATCCTGTTTACTGAGGGCTTCCAGAAGATCAAGAAGCCACGCTATCAGCGTCAACGGATACCCGAGGGCGCTATGGGCAGGATGCCGTTCTATGGCGTTGCCGAAGCGGGGCCATCCACTAACTACGGCGCTGACATATCAACACTGGTGCGGGAGATTGAGGCGGGGCGTTTATAGCCCTGTTTCAACCCTGTAATCCGGATACCCGATTTTAATAATTCTACGGTAATTTGTTCACAAGCAAATTGACGCTCAGCATTTTCCCACTCAATCGCTTGATTGATTAAGGCTTCCGCTTCTTTTAATAATGGCGAACCTGTATTATCGGCTTGTCGTTCGCTCGTATTTTTTAATTTTTCCACAAAATCCATAATCAAACGCTGATTATCTGAAAGCGAATTTAGCATTTCTGCTTTGGCTTTTTCTTCAGCTAATTTAGCTTGCTGTTTCGCCTCTTCTTCCGCTTTTAATTGAGCTTGTTTCGCTTTTTGTTCTTCACGTTTAGCCAAAATTACCGAGCGATTAAATTTTGATTTTGGTTGAGCATCGCACCATTGTTTTAATGGTTCATTTTCAGCTGTGGGGTCTGCTTCAATAATTGCCCAGCCGAACGGCAGTAAATCATTTTGTTGCTGTTGATTTGTGCCAGCAAGCCAAACAGTGGTGCTGCTATCTTTAAAATTCAGTGGTGTGCCTTTCGCTCCCATAATTTTAATTTGAGCAATGCCATCTGCTTGATAAGTTTTGCTATCCGCTCCATTTTTACCTAAACGAATTAACGCAACATTAGGCAAATTAAATAATTGTTCAAGCTGTTTTAAATAATGACGATTAACTAAATTTCTTTCTGCTAATAATTCAGCTTCTTGTTTAAAAATTGGCAAATAGAAATTTTTAAGCAAAGTAAAATAATCAGCAATCTGCATTTTATTTGCATCGCCTTGCATTAAGGCTAATTCGCTTAAAAATGCACGATATTGACCGCTTTTAATACATTCACGACGTAATGCCATTGCTCGTCCTTCGCCACCTATTTTTCCTACTTTCTTTTTAAAATTTAAAGCGTAATAAATTTTACTTTCTGCTTGTACAAGCGGTGAAAAATCTGCAAATTTTACAAAGCGTAATTTACTCTCGGCAAATTCGCCAATATATTCTTTAAACAATTTTCCGTGATCGTTTTTATTCACTCTCGGATTATTTTTTGCTTGATGAGCTTGATCTAATAATGCTGTCGCTAACGCCCCTTTAAATCCACTTGCAGGAATATAAGGCAAATGTTTGACAGGTAAAAATGCAGTACGCTCAATAGATAAATTATTGATAACTTTATTACCATCACTTTCACGTTGCGCTACTTTACCTACTTTATTTTTATAATCGTTGGCTAACCCTTCGGCAACATCGGCAAAATAATAAGTAGAACTTAACACTTTTTCTTTATTTTCTAAAAAGAATCGTTGAATCGATAATAAATCTAAACGATTTACTCGATTTAATAATTCAGTTTTTTGGCGATTATTTAATGCTAAATTGGCAGGATCGAAATTAAACAAGACTTCATTATCAATCACATAATTCGTCGGTTCAAAATCTTCCCCACAGCCGATATGAATCGGGCTAATTGGGGTGAGATAAATTTTGTGGGTTTGCATAAATTTCATTATTGCTTTTCCTTATTTTCAAAGTCCACAAATAAATTCAGCACAGGAGCGTAACCTTGATGTACCGCATTCGGTTGAGTATTAGATATATTACCCAAGCCATTACCTAAAAACGAGCGCACTTTATATTCGTTTGGCGTGAAAATTGCCCCTACTTTTGCCAAAATAATCGGCTTTTTAAATGGGCTAGAACTTAACGCCTGAATATCACCGTGTCGCCCAAAACGGGTGGTAATTTGGTAATAGCTATTTTCCTTATTTAGCCCTAGATCCTGTGGGGTGGAATTGGCAAGGGTGAAGTAGCAATTTGCATTTTGTGGTGAAAATTCCACCGCTTGCACTTCATCGGCAAGGCTAAATTTCCCCAAACCAATCGATACATCTCGCCCAAAACCAAAATCGCCCACATCTTTCAAGACCTGTTTGAGATCATCCAAATCAAAACGATCTTCATCTAGCACAATATAGAGATCGAGTTGTTGCGTTTGCAGATACCAAGTCAGCTCCGTAGCGTAAGGAGCAAAAATATCTTCGCCTGTTGTGCCCGTTGAGCGGTCAATGGTGTTGTGGTATTGATCTTGGCTCTCTTTCTCAAATTTAAAATCGGCAGAAATAGCAAATTCTTGCCAAAATTTCACCGCTTGCTGTTGAGTATCTTCAACTCTAACCCATTGAACTTTCTTCAATTTTTTTCGATCAGCTTTGTGGCTTTCATCGGTTTGCCAAAAGCGTGAGGGCAAAGTTGGCAAGGGTAAATAGCCTTGCGGAAAGCAATCTGACACCACCATAAAAGGGCGTTGTTCGGTATAACCAGCCAATAATTCCGTTAAGTGAGCTTCGCCAAAACGATTGACAATCGCCCAACAAAGTTGCCCAAATAAGCTATCACCCACCAAAGGCGTACCGAACGCACTTTTAGGCGAAAGCGTAAAACGATAGGTTTTCATTTTGCCTCCTATGCGAATGGATTTTCAGGCAATTTTTCTTCTTTTCCGCCTACGGTTAAACCTTGAAATTCTACTTTACCGTAACCACGAGAACCCGAACCGCCAAGGCTATCTAATTCCAATAAACGTAAACCTTTTAACACTAATTTGACTAATTCCTCACTATCACCTTCAAACTGGCGTAAAGCCAATTTAAAATCAAATTCTGCCCCAGCTGGCACACGTTCAGTTTGGCGTGGATTGCCTGCGGTGGCTGTAATGCGGTCGATGGTGTTTTCACTTTTGGCTTCGGTTAAAAGCTGATTATCTTCGCGAATCATCTTTTCCCAATCTTCGTTTAACGCACAGTCCCAAAAGGCAAGGCGAGAAGATTTTAATTCTTGGCAAAGTTCTTTATTATTTTCTGAATGCCCAGCAAAACCAAATAAACGTAAAATATTTTTTACATTTTCAGAATTATTCGCAGAAGCTACATTATTTATACTTAATGGTTCACTTTTCACTTCGCCCGAATACCATTCTAAAAGTGTACGAATTTTCCCTTTTAAACTCGAGCCTGGAATATAAGGTGATTGCGTAATTGAGTGTTTAATTACTGAATTATCAATACCACCAATATGCATTTCGCTGTCGCCTGCACCAATATGTAAGCCTGTTTTTAACACTAATTTTGCTTTAATTTCTATAATATTAGTTAGTTTCATTTTTTAATTCCTTATCTTTTTAATTCTTCTAATTTGCAAAAGCCCATTACAGCTTCCATAAATAATTTTGCATCACGCAAAGTTTCAGCATTATTTGCTTGATCAATACAGCGGTTAAAAACATCGGAAAAATTTTTATCAATATGCTTACGCCCTTCTGCATAAGCTACTTTAGCTTTTAACATTTTGATAAATGGCACTAATTCTTGGAATTTAGCTTCTTTATCTTCACGGGCTAATTGAACGCGCTCATTCCACATTGCTAATTCATCATAGAATTTGCGTAATTGAGTAGTTTTATTTTTATCTTTATTGCTTTTTATCTGCTCGGCAGTTTGTTCTGCAATACTAGAAAAAATTTCTGGTGATTTATCTTTTCCAAATTTAATGTTCATAAATTTTCCTTAGCGTTTTTGATAGAAATAATTAGTTAATGGAATTGCAAAGTTAATCTTATATTGACTAATGCCATTTTCGCCCAATGAAATGGTAATTTCATTTAAGGCTTTATCTCGTTTTTCTTGGTTTAATTTATCAATTACATAACGAGCGGTGCGATAATAAAAATGGCTTCGCCACATTGTGCTTTCAATATTATTTTTATCATTCGCTTGTTCGCATAAACGAATAAGTGAATATAAATAAGAGGTTGAAATGTTGTAATCTTTCGCCAAGCGATGAATTTCATCTTCCAAATCGCAAAGCTGTTGCCAATCCGTCCATTTTACAGTTCGATTAAAAATCGTTACCGCATTTTTACCGCTATCAATACTTTTCGCCTTTTCTAACGCCATTTCAGCTAAATCGCCCAAACGTGGCACGGGCAAGCCAACTTTGCTCATTACCATTCCCACTGAAAAATGAATTTCAGGATTTTCTGCCACATAGCGTTTAAAGGCTTGTTGCATCTCAAAAGCGACTTTCTGCGTTGAATGCCAAGGTCCGATTAAAAAGAAATCATCCCCCCCGGCAAACACGGTGTACATATTCGGACTATATTCTGCACAGTAAGCAGGCAGCCATAGGCTGAAAAATTGGTTCATTTGGCGAGAAAGAGCTGCCATTTTGGCGATATTGGCAGGCTGAATACCTTTTTGGAAAATCGTACCGAGATTGTCCACATCACCTTTTAAGGTCATTAAGGCGTTAATGCCTTCATCGGCTTGAGCAATTTCATCAAAGGTTTTAATTTGCTCTTGCTCATCAAATGGTACATAAGCATTGATATAACGACGAGCGTAGCCATTCCATAATTCGTCTTTCGTATTTTTAGCCAGTGAAAAATCCCAAAAACGGTGAATTTGGTACAATTTCACGGGATGACCAAAATCTTTGGTATCTTTTCGACTATCGGTAAAAATAACATTATACCCAAACATATCTAATTTTAATGTTTGAGTGCGATAGCTATTGTTAATTTCTGTGCCTACATCACAGACAATAATGCGTTGTTTCTTCGCCAATAATTCACCGATCTTAACTTGATCTTCAGTCATTATTGAACGGTTACTATTTGGAAGAGCCGGAAAAAAGCTATTCATTTCGCATACACCATTCGGATAACTTTCTTCTTGCACACTTTGAGTTGTATCGGTTAAATCAAGACGTTTAAGTTTTTGAGTTTCCAGATTTTCAAATAATAATTTAATTAGTTTTTCATAATTTTTTTGCTCAAAATCGACCTTTCCTGCGGACATTTTGGCAATTCCCAAACCAATCAAACCATAAGTATTTTTAATGCACCATTCATTCAATTCTTTTTGTACATCATCTAATTTTTTATGTATTTCAGGTGTATTCGGAGCAATAATCAAAAACTTACCGGCAGCATTCATCATTTGTGATGTGGCTGGTAAATCACAAGCATTTAATACTTTCAATGCAGCTAATTCAGTAAAAAGCGATACTTGAAAAGAACGCCCACGTAACAGTTTGGCGGCTTGTTTATTGGATTGGCTACCACCGGAGAAAATAAAATCTTGAACACCAAAGAAATCCCCTTGAATCAACAAAAATGGGCGATTTTTATCCGCACTTTTATCCATTGATGCCACCACAAATGCTGCTACTGCTTTGGTGAAATCATAAAACGAAATACTTTGATCGTAAGGGCAAGTAATTTGGCTGGTGTAACATTGCAAAGCGGTATCAAAGTGATCAAGCCAAAGGTTGATATTTTCTCTATGCGAAGTAGGAATTTCTTCCACAGCTTTCGCAAGATGTTGCCACAATTCAAAAGGTTGATGCCCTTCATTTCTTTGCAAATCAGGAAAAATACTGTCAGGTGAAAGTGGTTTGAAATCATATAGATATTGTTGTGAATTATTCTGTTGGCTAATGCCTTCAAATATAGATGTTAGTGGCAAGTCTTTCTTTTTTTCAGACGGTAGTTTGCCCAAAACCAGAGACTCTGCTTGAGCTAATAAACTATCGGGAATATCTACACGCTGAATAGGAAGGTTAGAGAGAGCTTTTTTCACACATTCATCAAAATAATGATAAAGTACGGAAAAAGCCAACTGGATAGATTTAATTTGCATACTCACTCCATAGCTGCGAAATTTAAATATAGTTTAAATAGTAATATCCACAAGTTTCAAAAATACAAATTTGTAAAACATAAAATACAGTATCTCACACATAAGCGTACACTTATTAAAATCACTTTTTTGAGGTAGATCACAAAAGAGCTATTCTTCTGTATAAAATAATAAAAAAGAGTTAGTAATAATGCCGATTAATGGCAAAATATAGCGGAAGGGCAATTTTAACTGCCTGAATTATTTACTTTTATCAACTCTACTGGGGAGAATATCGTGCAAACTGTTAATGTCGATATCGCAATCGTAGGCGCTGGTGGCGGTGGTTTACGCGCTGCAATCGCAGCAGCTGAAGCTAATCCAAACTTAAAAATTGCATTAGTGTCTAAGGTCTATCCAATGCGTAGCCATACTGTTGCGGCAGAAGGCGGTGCGGCGGCTGTAATTAAAGAAGAAGACTCATATGATAAACACTTCCAAGACACTGTTGCTGGTGGTGACTGGTTATGTGAGCAAGACGTAGTTGAATATTTCGTTCAACATTCGCCTGTTGAAATGACTCAAATGGAACGCTGGGGCTGTCCTTGGTCTCGTAAACAAGACGGTGATGTTAACGTTCGTCGTTTCGGCGGTATGAAAATTGAACGTACCTGGTTCGCTGCGGATAAAACGGGTTTCCACCTGTTACACACGTTATTCCAAACTTCAATCCAATTCCCGCAAATTCAACGTTTTGACGAACATTTCGTATTAGATGTGTTGGTTGACGACGGTCATGCCCGCGGTGTTGTCGCAATGGATATGATGGAAGGTAAACTGGTACAAATCAATGCGAATGCGGTTGTTATTGCAACCGGCGGCGGTTGTCGTTCATTTAAATTCAACACCAACGGCGGCATCGTGACCGGTGACGGCTTATCAATGGCTTATCGTCATGGTGTGCCTTTGCGTGATATGGAATTTGTTCAATATCACCCGACAGGTTTACCGAACACAGGTATTTTGATGACCGAAGGTTGCCGCGGCGAAGGCGGTATCTTGGTGAATAAAGACGGTTACCGTTATCTTCAAGACTACGGTCTGGGCCCAGAAACACCGGTCGGCAAACCTGAAAATAAATATATGGAACTTGGTCCTCGCGATAAAGTTTCACAAGCATTCTGGCAAGAATGGAAAAAAGGCAGGACCTTAAAAACGGCAAAAGGCGTAGATGTCGTCCATCTTGACTTACGTCACTTAGGTGAAAAATATCTACATGAACGTTTACCGTTTATCTGTGAATTATCTCAGGCTTATGAAGGCGTGAACCCTGTAAACGAACCGATTCCGGTACGTCCGGTCGTTCACTATACCATGGGTGGTATTGAAGTTGATTTCAACAGTGAAACCCGCATTAAAGGTTTATTCGCTGTGGGTGAATGTGCGTCTTCAGGCTTACACGGTGCAAACCGTTTAGGTTCTAACTCACTTGCCGAATTACTTGTTTTAGGTCGTGTAGCAGGTGAATATGCGGCACAACGTGCGGTTGAAGCGACTGCGGCAAACCAAACAGCCGTTGATGCGCAAGCGCAAGATGTCGTTCGTCGTCTGGAGGATCTATTCAATCAGGAAGGTACTGAAAACTGGGCTGATATCCGTGAAGAAATGGGTACGGCAATGGAAGAAGGTTGCGGTTTCTATCGTGATCAGGCAAGTATGCAAACTGCGGTTGATAAAATTGCAGAATTGAAAGAACGTTGTAAACGTATTCGTATTCAAGACCGTTCAAGCGTGTTCAACACTAATGTGTTATATACCGTTGAATTAGGCTACATCCTTGATGTTGCGCAAGCTATCGCAAACTCGGCGTTAGAACGTAAAGAGTCTCGCGGTGCACACCAACGTTTAGACTACGTAGAACGTGACGATACGAATTATTTAAAACATACTCTTGCATTCTATAATGAAAACGGTGCACCTCGCATTGATTATAGTCCGGTGAAAATTACTAAATCTCAACCTGCTAAACGTGTATACGGTGCGGAAGCTGATGCAGCCGAAGCAGCAGCTAAAGCTAAGGAGAACGCAAATGGCTAATCAAGCAATGATGAACGTTGAAGTATTGCGTTATAACCCTGAAGTGGATAAAGAACCATACTTACGTACTTACCAAGTGCCTTACGATAACCAAACCTCTTTGTTAGACGCGTTAGGTTATATTAAAGACAGACTGGATCCGGAACTTGCATACCGTTGGTCTTGCCGTATGGCGATTTGCGGTTCATGCGGTATGATGGTAAACAACATTCCTAAATTGGCATGTAAAACTTTCTTACGCGACTATAGCGGTCATATGCGTATTGAACCGTTGGCTAACTTCCCGATTGAGCGCGACTTAATCGTTGATTTAAGCCACTTCATTGAAAGTCTGGAAGCTATCAAACCTTATATTATCGGTAATGAAATGCCGGCATTAGACGGTCAGCCGCATCCTTCCGCCGAATTGGCGAAAAGCCGTACCAAACAAACTCCGGCACAGTTAGAGAAATATCGTCAATTCTCTATGTGTATTAACTGCGGCTTATGTTATGCAGCCTGCCCGCAATTCGGTTTAAACCCTGAATTCGTCGGTCCTGCGGCATTAACAATGGCTCATCGTTACAATCTCGATAACCGTGACCACGGTAAAGCGGAGCGTATGCCGATTATTAACGGCGAAAACGGGGTTTGGACTTGTACATTCGTCGGTGCATGTTCGGAAGTTTGTCCGAAACATGTAAACCCTGCAGCAGCAATTAACCAAGGTAAATTAGAAAGTGCTAAAGACTATCTAATTTCAATGCTTAAACCGAAAGCGTAGGAGAAGTTATGACAACTGAAAGTAAACGCAATAAATATGTTCGCGAAGTAACTCCTACTTGGTGGAAAAGCTGGAGTTTCTATAAATTCTATATGTTACGTGAATCAAGTGCGATTCCAACAGTTTGGTTCTGCCTTGTATTACTTTACGGTGTATTCTGTTTAACAACGGCAAACGGTTTTGTGGAGAAATTTATTCCTTTCCTACAAAATCCGGTTGTTGTGATTTTAAACTTAATTTCACTTGCATTATTACTATTACACGCATTTACTTTATTCCAAATGACAGGCGAAGTAATGTCGGGGTCGCTCGGTCTTAAATCGGAAGTAATCCAAAAGGCATTAAAAGTGTTATTTGCTATCGTAACTGTTGTTGCATTAGTTTTAGTCTGTATCTAGGGAGTAAAGATAATGGTTGATCAAAATCCAAAACGTTCAAATGAGCCGCCTGTATGGTTAATGTTCAGTGCCGGTGGTATGGTGAGTGGTCTTGCATTCCCTGTATTGATTTTAATTCTAGGTATTCTTTTGCCCTTTGGAATTATTTCACCGGATAATATTATTGCATTCTCACATCATTGGTTCGGTAAATTAGTTATTCTTGCATTAACTATTTTCCCAATGTGGGCTGGCCTTCACCGTCTTCACCACGGTATGCACGATATTAAAGTGCATGTTCCAAACGGCGGATTAATCTTCTACGGTCTGGCGGCGGTTTATAGCTTTATCGTGCTTTTTGCCGTAATTGCAATTTAATCTAAAATAAAAAGAATTAAGCCCTTTATAGCAATAAAGGGCTTTTTTATACTTAAAAATATAAAAAGTGCGGTCATTTTTGGCGAAATTTTGTAATTCAATGTGATGTTTACAAAACTTTCAAAAATCCGACCGCACTTTTTGCAATTGATGAATCTTTTATCTTACATCCACCGGTTTGACGATTTCACTTGGATAACAGCCCAATACTTTTAAATAAGTGCTGTATTGTCTAAGTTCCTCCAGCGCCGCT
The DNA here is from genome assembly GCF_000007745.1 of [Mannheimia] succiniciproducens MBEL55E. Classification (GTDB taxonomy): domain Bacteria; phylum Pseudomonadota; class Gammaproteobacteria; order Enterobacterales; family Pasteurellaceae; genus Basfia; species Basfia succiniciproducens. Next base: position 1,648,727 of record NC_006300.1, read on the forward strand.
TGAGTATCCGGATGGTTAGTATTGGCTTCAATTTCCAGGTAAAACATTTCTTCCCACGGCTTACCGTAAATCGGGCGAGACTCTAATTTAGTCATTTTAATTTGATACTTTTTAAACACGGTTAACGCATCGACTAATGAGCCGGCTTCCTGTCCGGTAGTCATTAATAATAAAGTTTTTGTATGGATTTGCGGCGATACGGTAATAGCTTTGCGGGCAATAACAATAAAGCGTGTAATATTGTTTTCCTGATTCGCGATATTGCTTCTTAACACCGTCAATCCATATAAATGTCCGCCGTCTTCATTGCCTAATGCGGCGATATTCGGTTTATTTAAACTGGAAACCAACTGCATTGCATGAGAACTGCTTTCGCAAAATTCAATATGTACTTTATTTAAACTGCGAATAAACTGGCTGCATTGCTGAATAACCTGCGGATGGCTGTATAAGGTATCGATTTTGCTCAAATCATCCTGCCCGTTAACCAATACGCAATGTTTAATCGGATATGTGAGTTCGCCCACAAGCGATAGATCCGTATGTTGCAGTAAATCATAAACTTCGTTGATTGAGCCGGATGTGGTGTTTTCCAAAGGCAATACACCGTAATCCGCTTCGCCGGAACTGACCTTTTCAAAGATCTGTTCGAAAGAGCTGCAGCTTAATTCAATTAATTGTTCCTGATAACGGGTTGCATAACTTCGTGCGGCTAAATGCGAATAAGATCCGCGTTTACCTAAAAAAGCGATGTGAATACTCTGCTCTCTTTGTTCATTCAGTTTTTTTTGTAAATAAACCTGTTGGGTGAGTACGGAGTCTTCAATAATTTTTTGGAAAATTTGAGTGATATATTGAGGTTCTAACTGGTAATTTTCGTTTTCGGAAAAATTAATCAGTTCTTGTAAAAGTTGTTGTTCCCGTTTTTCATCACGCAAAGGTTTTTGCGTTATCTCTTTGCTACGAACGACATCAAAAGCAAGACGATGACGTTCCGATAATAATTTCAACAAACTACGGTCAATTTGCGTGATTTGTTGGCGAATTTCACTTAAATCAAGAGCCATAATATTTCCTCAAAACAAACAAGGACGTGATGATCTCGTTCAACACGCCCTTGTACATTGTATGGGGATAACAATAAATTCTCAAGTCTAACGGTAAGTTATCTCGCCTTTAGGCTCAAATTTATTTGCGTCAATAGGAGAATTTTCCGCAATAAATGCTTTAAGCACTTCGGCATCCACTTTATAAGTATTTACATAAGTCGGATTTTTGTCCATCACCGGATAACCGTCCCCGCCAAGCGCATTATAATTAGGCAATGAAATTCGATAAGTTTTACTTAAATTAATCGGCTCGCCTTGAATTTTTACTTCTTTTACCTGTTTGGCTGTTCTGTCAATAATCATTGAAATACCTGAAAATTGCGGATAAGCGCCGGAATCCACTTCTTTTAATGCCACAATATTTAAGTAGTCAATCAGCTCGGCACCGCTTAATTCAAAATAACTGACAATATTACCGAAAGGTTGAACCTTTAGAATATCCCGATAAGTAATAACCCCGGACTGAATACTGTCTCTGATTCCGCCGGAATTCATAATTCCCACATCGGCACCGGCTGCCCGGCGTTGCGCTTCCGCCACCAAGCGTCCTAAATTAGTTTGATGGAATCGAACGATATTGCGATCCCCCACCAATTTACCGGCAACATCGCCGATTTTTACGCTCAAAAGCTGATCGCCTTTATCTTGATAGGTTTTGAGGGTTGCCAACAGTTTTTCATCCTGGGGAATCTGTTCGCCGTAAAGTTGATACTCCGTTTTACCCGCAGCCGTTTCCACTTTTTTCTTTAAGTTGATAGGAATGAGTTCATAACGGACTAACTTAACTTCGCCGTTTTTAAATTCAAAATCAGCCCGTCCGAGGAATTTGCCCCACTCGCCGGCAGACATAATCCAGGTGCCGTTTTGATAATCAGGTTTGCAGGCTTGCGTCGGTTGATAATCCCGAATAAATACACCTTTAGCATCAACACAAACAGTATCATGGCTGTGCCCACCCACAATTACGTCAAAAGTACCTTTCTCTAAGCGGCGCGCCATGGTTACGTCACCGGGAGCATTGGAACCGTAATTACCATCATAATAATACCCCATGTGCGTTAAAGCGATCTTCACATCGGGATTTTCTTGCTTATCAATTTCAGCAACAACTTTTTTTGCGGTTGAAATCGGGTTATCAAAACGCAAATCTTTCATATATTCCGGATTACCTAATTTAGCCGTATCTTCGGTAGTTAACCCGACGATAGCGATATTTAATCCGCTACGTTTTAACATCGTATAAGGTTTAACCAAAGTTTTATCGGTATTTTTATGATAAATATTTGCGGCTAAAAAGGGGAACTTAGCCCATTTCTCCTGCATATCCAGCAATTGTAACGGATTATCGAACTCATGGTTGCCGAGCACCATAGCATCATAACCAATGGCATTCAGTCCGTCGATATCGGGATGGGCGTTTTGCAAATCGGATTCCGGTACACCGGTATTTAAATCACCGGCAAATAGAGTAATTACCGAACCGCCTTTAGCCTCGACTTCGTTACGAATCCGATCAACTGCGGTTTTTTGAGCGGCGAGCCCATACTGCCCGTTCTTATCATGCCAATAATGCCCGTGTAAATCATTAAAGTGCAACAGGGTGAATTGATAGGTTTTATCCGCTTGATAACTCATTGCTGCAGCCGAGAACAGGCTCAGTGCGGCGGTAAGCTTTAAAAACCGGAAAGGTCTATTCATAAAAATTTCTCCGTTAACTATATTTCAAAAATATGCAAAAACTGACCGCACTTTGATCAAAGCGCCATATATAAATTTCCAGCCCATTCCCTTCGTATAATGCGGCGACGACAAAAAATTTACAGCCGTCGAGTACGGAACCGCCTCCGCATGCCAGAATAAAATCTACTTTTTCATTTTTTACAAGTGCGGTCGCTTTTGTAAAATTTCATAAGCGGGATTAAGTTCAATGCCGGAAAATTCCGCAATGCA